>CAZPTJ010000001.1:0-23216 GCA_964589085.1 uncultured Flavobacteriaceae bacterium
AAATACTTGTTTTTATTGCGCTTTCAGTCCTCATTGCGAAGTTCTACTGCATAATCTGGGTTAAAACAAGCTTTAAATGCATAACTAAATCAAAATAAACCACTATGGATTTCCAATCCATAGTGGTTTATTTAATCGTTTTTGAAAAGCGTACATATGAAGGTATGTTTTCAAAAAATATCCATAATATTGTCTTTGACAAGCCATACCGATAAACCCTTTTTATGATGGATATAAAAACGCAGATTGAAGCATTACGATCGGAGCTTCGGGAACATAATTATAATTATTATGTGTTGGATAATCCTACCATTTCGGATTTTGAATTTGATCAAAAACTGAAACAATTACAGGTGCTAGAAGAACAATATCCTGAATATTATGATGAAAACTCTCCAAGCTTACGTGTAGGCGGAATGGTGACCAAAAACTTCGAAACTGTTGTTCATGAGCATCGTATGTACTCGCTGGATAATTCTTATTCTAAGCAAGATCTTATGGACTGGGAAGCTCGTATTAAAAAGAATGTCGATGGTGAAGTACACTATACCTGTGAGTTAAAATACGATGGTGCTTCTATGAGCCTTACTTATGAACAGGGAAGTCTAGTACGCGCTGTAACACGAGGTGATGGTGTTCAGGGTGATAATGTTACCACTAATGTAAAAACCATAAAATCGGTACCCTTAAAATTAAAAGGCGATTATCCGGAAAAATTTGATATTCGAGGGGAGATTGTCTTACCCTGGGATGGTTTTCATGCGATGAATGTGGAGCGGGAAGCTCAAGAACTGGAACCCTACCGCAACCCTAGAAATACGGCTTCGGGAAGTCTTAAATTACAAGATAGTGCGGAGGTGGCAAAACGACCGTTAGAATGCCTGCTTTATAATTTAAAAGGGAATAAACTGCCTATAGAAACGCAGATCGATAGTTTACAAAAAGCAAGAGACTGGGGTTTTAAGGTTCCGGAGGCCGCAATACTTGCACATAGTATTGATGAAGTTCTTGATTTTATCAATCATTGGGATACTGCCAGGCATGATTTACCGTATGAAACAGATGGAGTCGTCGTTAAAGTGAATAGTCTCCGTCAACAAGAAGAATTGGGATATACCGCAAAAGCGCCGCGATGGGCGATGGCTTATAAATTTAAAACTGAGCAGGTGTCCACACGTTTAAATGAAATCACTTATCAAGTTGGAAGAACGGGAGCTATTACCCCTGTTGCCAATCTGGAACCTGTAGCACTGGCAGGGACAACTGTAAAACGAGCTTCTTTGCATAACGCAGATCAAATTGCCAAATTAGATATTCGTGAAGGGGATATGGTATATGTTGAAAAGGGAGGAGAGATTATCCCTAAAATTGTCGGGATTGTTTTGGAAGAACGTCCGGCGCATTCAGATCCTACCCAGTATATTACAACGTGTCCAGAATGTGAGACGTCATTGATACGAAAAGAAGGGGAAGCGCAACACTATTGTCCGAATGAAGCTGGCTGTCCTACACAGATTATTGGACGAATTCAACATTTTATTTCGCGAAAAGCTTTGGATATAGAAGGCCTGGGAGGAGAGACTGTAGCACTTCTTGTAAAGGAAGGACTAATTGCTAACTATGCAGATCTTTATGAGCTTACCGTAGAACAGCTTCTTCCTTTGGAGCGTATGGCACAAAAAAGTGCTGAAAATCTGGTGCAGGGTGTACAACAATCGATTCAAATTCCATTTGAACGTGTGCTTTTTGGATTAGGAATTCGCTATGTAGGTGAGACTGTTGCTAAAAAATTGGTAAAGCATTATAAAACGATAGATGCGATGGTTCAGGCAATGGAAGAAGATCTGATTGCAGTAGATGAAATAGGTGAGCGGATTGCCGAAAGTGTTATTTCCTTTTTCGCGAAAGCAGAAAATAAACTCATCATAGAACGATTAAAAAGATATGGAGTACAACTGGAGATTGGAGCAGAAGCTTTGGCCAATCAAAAGGATACTCTACAAGGGAAAACCTTTGTGGTTTCAGGGGTTTTTGAAATGCCGCGTAATGATCTTAAAAAACTTATAGAACAGCATGGAGGAAAAGTCGGGAGTTCTATTTCGTCCCGAACATCTTTCCTGATTGCTGGAGATAAAATGGGGCCTAGTAAAAAGGAAAAAGCTGATAAATTAAAAATCACTATATTAAATGAGGCCGACTTTTTAGGTTTGATTAATGATTAAAACGCTATTAGATAAAGAAAATAGGTACATACTAATTATAGCGGTACTATCTATATTGTTAATAGGGGCAAATATTTTTTTTGACCCAGTTTATGCCTTTTTGATTTTTCCAATCTATTCTTTTTTTTTATTTTTCTATTATTATAAGAGGACAAAAAAGTTTAATTGGTTTCTTTTTTTTTATCTGGGTTTGGTAATGCTATCTGAGATAGGATTTGTTTATGATTTTACAACCTATTTTGATGTAGTACTTTTAATTTCATCGATGGCTCATATTTGTATGATCGTACTATTAAAACCGGCGCTTAAAATTAAAATCAAGAATTTTGAAACACATAACTTAATAGAGTTAATTGTTGGTTTCATAGGAATAACCACTTTGTTGTTTTATGGCATTTATATTGTTTTTTCGTTAGTCTCAGACGTAACCTTTTTCGTTCTTTCTTTAATATCTTTTTTTATTTTATGTTCTATATTAATAGGTGTGCCTTTATTTAATAAACACCCTAAATCTATAGTATTATGGGGGATAGGAAGTGGCTTGATTGCGGAAATGGTTTGTGCATTTATTTATGAATTCTTGATGGATGCTCGCATTTTTTTAGTAATGGCCTATATATTTTCTATTTTCATGAAATCCACACTCATATACTTCTTAACTATTATTGATGAGGTTGTAAATACGGATGATTGAAGTAATTATTTCTTGTTTTGTCGGTATCAAGATTAAGAATTATTACAATTGACTCCTATATTATAAAATGGTTCTTGCATCGTAAGCCTATATTCCATATTATAACGGTCCGATTTTTCAATATCATTTATCCTGGAAGTAAATACTGGAGCCTGATAAAAAAGGAAAATCTGATAATTAGTATATTAAGTGAAAAAGAATTTTTAAGTTTGATCCAGTGAGAAAAATCTTACTTGATAAAAGACATCCATATAGAACTGCAGCGATAATTATATCTCTAATAATTATAACTGTAGTTGTATTTTTTGAGCCCGTTTACAGTTTTGTTTTTTTTCCCATTTATGTCGCTACAGTATTTATGTTTTATTATAAATCTACTGGCAAATTTGATTGGCGATTTTTACTGTATTTAGTTTTAAATATGGTGGCGGAAATGGGTTTTGTATATGATTTTACGACGTATTACGCCCTAGCAGTGATCACAACATTTATTGGGGAGATACTACTTATTTTAGTATTAAAACCTTTATGGCACTTTGATCTAAAAAAAATAAGCACACACAATATGGGTGAGTTGATTATAGGGTTTTTGGGAGTGAGTTCTCTTGTGATTTATATGCTTTATATCATAATGCCTCAATTGCAAGATGTTATTTTATTTATTCCTACAATCATAACATTTACTTGGTTATGTATACTCTTTTTTGGTATTCCAATAGTAAATAAACACCCAAATAATATTTACCTCTGGGCAATGGGGAGTTTTTTTATAGGAGAATTATTTATGGCACTTACCTATGAATATATCCAACGAGATCTGATTTTTTTAGTACTGGCTTATTTTTGCGGATTATCACTTAAACTAGCATTGACTATATACTTAACTAAGATACCTTTTAATAAGAAGATCGAGGATGATTATTTATAAGATATTCTATTTTTCATAATCCAAAAGACCTATCTAAAAGGTTTGACATTTTTTAGTTTTTATTTTATGATCCTATACCCAGTTTTGTACTTTTTTCAATCTATATTCTCTTGTTTTATCGGTATCAAGATTAAGAATCCATACAATTTTCACTTATTAATTCAGTAGTGTCCGATAAAAGAAAATAGACTATAGACTATTTTTGTGATGTTGATTATATGATTTTCACAAAATCAACATAAGGCTTATACTTTGATATTTCTCGATTTCTAAATAGCAAGGGATTGTTTTTCTTAAAATGGCTCAAACATCAGTATTTATAGAGGCTTGAGGAAATTGAAGGATTTTTTGTCGGACACTACTGTTATTAATTAGAAAATGGTTCTTCTATATTATATTGGTTCGATTTGATTTCTATATTTCAATATTATTTATTTTGGAAGGAAAGATTTGAGTCCGATAAAAAGGAAAAAACTGAAAATTAGTATATTGAGAGAAAGTTTTTTTGAATTTAATACATTGAACTACTTTTTATTCGGAAAAGAAAATAGATATCGAACCGCAGTATTTGTGGTTACCTTGTTATTGATATTGTCAAGTATTTTTCTTGATCCGGTACAATCTTTTATTTTATTTCCTTTTTATGTTTTCTTTTTATTCTTTTTCTACTTTAAGAAAACTAAAAATTTTAAGAAGCTATTCCTAGTACACCTTGTTTTGTCTATGCTGGGAGAAATCGGATTTATGCTGGATTTTTCTAAATACATGAATTTTGTCCTTTTTATTAATATGATTGCTCAAATGTGTCTTATTATTATGTTGAGACCTGTTTTGAAAAAGATTAAAATCAAGGATTTTGGTACTCATAATTTAACCGAACTCATCATTGGATTTTTAGGAGTCAACTATATTATAGGCTATGTGCTGTATAATGTTTTTCCATTAATACCTGATCTAACTTTATTTGTTCCTGCAATTTTTTCTTTTATTGTTGTTACTGTTGTTTGCATTGGAATTCCTTTTTTTAATAAACACCCCAAAGCAATATTACTATGGGGGATAGGTGGAGGTATTGTTGCAGAAATCACAAGTGCTTTTATTTACGAATACCTTTCTGATGCACGTATTTTTTTAGTAATGTCTTATATTTTTGCTCTATTCGTTAAGTTTACACTAGCTACTTTTCTTATTGAAATTGGTGATATACAACGCTTTGATGAAGAAGAGTATATTTGATTTAAGTGTATTTTGTTATAGATCAAAATAAGTGCTGGAAGTACTCACATTTTTTGCTTCGTCTAGATAAAAATCAATACGCCCTAACTGGATGCCACCCCATCCTACCTGATTGATAAGTAAGAACTTTCCATCTTTATTCTGGGAAATCACAGGTTTTTTCAAGAAGGTGTGTGTATGACCACCTATGATTAAATCAATATTACTAGTTCTTGTGGCAAGGATACGATCAGAAATGATACCCTCATTGCTATATTCAAAACCTAAATGCGAAAGACAAATCACTAAATCACACTTTTTGTTAGATTTAAGCTCATTTGCTGTGTTTTGTGCTACTTCTATGGGATCAAGGTATTTAGTTTCTTTGAATAGTCGTTTGTTAACAAGCCCTTCCAGTTCTATACCAATTCCAAAAACGCCAATTTTCACTCCATCTTTTTCAAAAATGCGATGGGGTTTGGTATATCCGTCCAATAGAGTATTTGTAAAATCATAATTGGCGCTCAGAATATCAAATTTTGCATGAGGAAGTTGAGCCAGTAATCCCGAAATTCCATTGTCAAAATCATGATTTCCCAAAGTAATGGCATCATAACCCATCATACTCATCAATTTAAACTCTAACTCACCGCCATAAAAATTAAAATACGGAGTACCCTGAAATACATCACCGGCATCAAGTAATAACACATTAGGATTTTCTTTTCGTATACTATCAATTAATGTGGCTCTTCGGGCCATACCTCCCTGATTGGGATATCTGAAATCATCAACGGGGAATGGATCAATATGGCTATGCATATCATTGGTATGCAATATGGTGATATGCTTTTTTTGTGTAAATGAGGTGAAGCTTAATGCGGCACCAGAAAGACCAATAAGTGTTCCTGTAGCCGCAGTATTTTTTATGAACCTTCTTCTTTTCATATGACATACTTAAGAGTTAGATTTAAAAAAACGTTGATCATTCACCGGAGCAATGGTATCATTCTTTTTGAAATAGTCTATAAGTACATTTCGCATCTTATAATTGAGGCTCAATATGCTTATGGGTTTAGAGAAGAAATCCATGCGGTCTCCACCATTTTGTAAATAATCTGTTGTTGCGATAAAATACGTTTCATCATCTTTAATTTCCCATCCCTGTATACGTGCATCCTTAAGTTTTCCATTCTGATCCAATTCAATAGTCATTCCTGCTATAGGATGTGCAACACCGCTTTCCAGATAATTAAACATATCCTTTACATGTTTCCCACTAAGTTCGACGACTACAATGTCATTTTCAAAAGGCATAATAGTATAGGCAGTTTTAGTAGTTATATTACCTTTATTTAAAGAAGATCTTATGCCTCCATGATTCAATAAAACTGCATGAAAAGGATAGTTGGTTCTTTTCTGAAATACAGGATTTGCCAATTCAAAAACGGCATCAGCCATCATATTGCCTATGGCCGTATTATACGGAGTGTCTTTTTTTGTTAAAGTGCGTGATGCATAGGCCAGGACACTATCCATTTCTTGGTCTATACGGCTTTTAAAAGGCGCTATAGCAGTACTTAAGTTTTGTGACTCCAGAATGTTTTGATCAATAGTTGTTGTTTCAGAAGTGACACGTGTTGAGGTATATGTTTCTTCAGCACAAGATTGGACTACAAGAAAAAGGAAAAACAACAAATAGTTAATATTTTCCTTAAACCGTCTAGATAATAACATAAAGATTGTTTTTTGGTTAAATTTGCCGCAAAAGCTAAGTTAAATGTTTTTAGATGGATTAAAGGCTAAATCTATATTAAGAAAAATTAAAGTACAGGTCGATAATCGTCGCTATGAATATAGAAAAAAGACACTCTCGAGTATAGGTGTTATCCAAACAGAAACTCATCGGCTTGAGAAATCAGATATAACGCAATTGGCAAGTGATTTGGGAATTAAGAATGAAAATATAACGGTCATTACTTATGCCAAAAAACCATCAAAAACAGATGTCGTTGCTGGAAATTTGTTTTCTGAAGGTCAGGTTGGATGGAATGGACAACCTAAGCAAGAAGTGTTGAAATCGTTTGCAAATGCCTCTTTTGATGTATTGTTGAGTTATTACACTCCAAATAATCTGGTAGCTATGGCAATAACTGCTTTTTCAAATGCACACTTCAAAGTTGGTTTGAGCAACGAAGTTGAAGGACTTAATGATCTTGTTATTGAAAGAGTAGGGGATGATGTTCAACTTTTTGCCAGTGAATTAAAAAAATATTTACACATACTTAAAATAGCAATATAATGCAACAATTAAGAGGTACAGGTGTTGCCCTAGTAACGCCATTTCATGAAGATTTTTCTGTTGATTATGATGGATTGACAAATGTTGTTAATCATAGTATAGACGGAGGCGTGGATTACCTGGTCGTTATGGGTACTACTGCAGAAAATGCAACGCTTACCAGTGAAGAAAAAAATAAAGTTATTGCTCACGTACGTACCATTAATGAAGGTCGCGTTCCTCTGGTTTTGGGCATAGGAGGGAATAATACACAAGTAGTTATTTCAAATTTAAAAACTGCAGATTTTCAAGGTTATGATGCTGTTCTTTCAGTGTCACCGTATTACAATAAACCAACTCAGGAAGGGATATATCAACACTTTAAAGCCATTGCGCCACATTCTCCTTTACCCATTATCATATATAACGTTCCAGGAAGGACGGGAAGTAATATTTTACCGGAGACCACTGTGCGACTGGCACGTGATATAGATAATATTATAGGCATTAAAGAAGCAGCCGGGGATATCGTTCAGGCATTGTATATATTGAAAAATAGGCCTGAAGGATTTCTGGTGATTTCCGGAGATGATATGATTGCTTTATCCATGGTTTCTGCAGGTGGAGATGGTGTAATCTCTGTCATTGGACAAGGTACTGTAGATCCGTTTTGCGCAATGATCAAAGATGGGCTTAATGGTGCTTTCGCGAAAGCGTATGAAGCTCAATATAAATTGATGCCAGTCATCGATCTGATTTTTGAGGAAGGTAATCCTGCTGGGATAAAGACATTGTTGAAAGCACAGAACGTTTGTGGTGATACAGTGCGCTTACCACTTGTAAAAGCGACCGATGCTTTGACACAAAAGATTACTGACTTTTTAAAGAATTTGACATAACAAATTAGGGAAGACATGCGAGCAAAGCGTTAATCTTATGCTAATGCTCCCTTACCCCTTGAGAATAGTTTTATTTTTGAAAAGGTGAATGCCTTTTGTTATGTCCTTTTTTTGTGTAATTTTGCAAGCTGTTTCCGGTTTATGAAGAATTTTTGCGTTTTTATTATAACACTCCTTATTTTAAGCTCTTGTAGCCCATATCAGAATGCTATAAAATCTGATGACATTGCCTTAAAATATAAGATAGCCGATTCATTGTATGAAGCAGGTAAATATAAGAAATCTTTAAAATTGTGGGAGCAGATCGTTCCTACCTATCGGGGAAGACCACAAGCAGAACGGGTAATGTTCTTATATTCTGACACCTATTATCAATTAGGAGATTATTATCTGGCAGGCTATCAGTTTGAGCGGTTTGCAAATTCTTATCCACAAAGTGAAAAACGTGAAGAAGCCTCTTTTAAGAGCGCAGAGAGTTATTATAAATTATCTCCCAGATATAATCTGGATCAAATAGATACAGAGAAAGCACTGGATAAACTTAAGAACTTTGTTAATAGTTATCCAGAATCAGAAAGGTTTGAGCAGGTAAATGGAATGATTAAAGAGTTAAATACCAAGTTGGAAAAAAAACTCTTTGAGATTGCTAAGCAGTATAATCGTATTTCAAATTATCCAGCCTCCATTAAGGCTTTTGATAATTTTATATCAGAATACCCAGGTTCCGTATTTAGAGAAGGTGCTATATTTTATAAGTTGGATTCACAATATAAATATGCACAAGGTAGTTTAAGCTATTTAGTAAAAGATCGACTGGATCTTGCAACAGATATTTATGAGAACCTTGTTCGATTTTATCCTGACGGAGAATATCGGGAGCAAGCAGATGATATAATGAAAAATATTACTAGGGACATGGAAGCCCTAAGTGAAAATAAAATCACACAAGAAGAAGACGCTAAAGATAAATAAGATGAATTTTAAAGACCTTGACGCACCTATTAATACAACAACCATAGATAAAAATCTGGTGGATGAACCGACTGATAATATCTATGAGGCAATTTCTATTATTGCAAAACGTGCTACTCAGATAAATACGGAAATCAAGAAAGAGCTTTTAGAAAAATTGGATGAGTTTGCTACCTTCAATGATAGTCTGGAAGAAATTTTTGAGAATAAAGAACAAATTGAGGTGTCAAAGTTTTATGAGCGTTTACCTAAACCTCACGCTCTAGCTGTTCAGGAATGGCTTGAAAACAGAATTTATCACAGAGATACTAGTATTACAGACGAAACCAATTAATAGACTTTTATGTCCATTTTGCGCGGTAAAAAGGTCTTACTAGGAGTTACCGCAGGTATAGCAGCTTATAAAAGTGCTATGCTCGTAAGAGCGCTTGTAAAATCCGGAGCTTCAGTGCAGGTCGTTATGACCCCGGCAGCTAAAGACTTTGTAACCCCCCTAACACTATCTACCCTTTCAAAAAATCCAGTACATTCTTTCTTTACTAAAGAAGAAGATGAGAATGCCGTTTGGATAAATCATGTAGAATTAGGTTTATGGGCTGATTTAATGATTATTGCCCCTGCAACGGCAAACACTTTATCAAAAATGGCCAATGGCACCTGTGATAATTTATTACTAGCGACCTATCTCAGCGCCAAATGTCCAGTCTATTTTGCTCCGGCTATGGATCTGGATATGTATATACACCCATCTTCCAAATCTAGCTTTGAAACTTTAAGTTCTTACGGAAATGTAATGATACCAGCAACCAGTGGCGAATTGGCGAGCGGCTTGATTGGGCAAGGTAGAATGGCCGAACCAGAAGATATTGTACGATTTATCCAAGATCATATTCAGGGACAACTACCCTTAAGAGGAAAGCGTGTTTTAATTACTGCTGGACCAACCTATGAGGCTATTGATCCTGTACGTTTTATTGGAAACCACAGTAGTGGAAAGATGGGGATTGCATTAGCCAGTCAGGCAGCAGCGCTAGGTGCTGAGGTAGATATTGTATTAGGCCCTAGTGCATTATCTCTAGAGCATAGTGCTGTAACTATTCATAATGTTGTTTCTGCTCAGGAAATGTATGATAAAGTCCACGAGATGTACAAAGAAGTAGATATTGCTATTGCGGCTGCAGCCGTGGCAGATTATAGACCAGACAATGTTGCCGAGCAAAAAATCAAAAAGAATGACGAGACAATGACTTTAAGTCTCGTGAAAACTAAGGATATACTTGCTTCTATGGGAGCAGCAAAGCAAAATCAACTCCTAATTGGCTTTGCGCTGGAAACAGAAAATGAAGAGGATAACGCATTAAAAAAACTCAAAAAGAAAAATTTAGATCTAATTGTATTAAATTCACTCAATGATAAAGGGGCTGGTTTTAAGACCAAAACCAATAAAATTACGTTATTGACTAAAACAGGAGAAATAACTCCTTATGAATTGAAGAGTAAGGAGGCTGTCGCTGTTGATATATTTAATGCTATAACGCAACTCGTATTATGAGTAGAATTTATACTTTTATTTTATGTTTCTTTATAAGTTTGACTGCTTTACAAGCACAAGAACTTAATTGTATTGTTGTTATTAACGCTGAGCAAACTGGTCGTTCAGATTTACAAGTGTTTAAAACACTAGAACGAGAATTGACTGAGTTTATGAATAGAACTCAATGGACAGATAAAAGGTACAAACAACAAGAACTTATCGATTGCTCGATTAATATTATTATAAACAATATTAATTCAAGTAATAATAATTTTGACGGTACTATTCAGGTACAATCTTCAAGACCGGTTTTTAATTCCAATTACGATACTCCTATACTTAATTTTAATGATCGTCAATTTAACTTTCAGTATACAGAGTTTCAGCCCTTGAATTATAACCCTAATGAGTTTCAATCTAATCTCCTTTCGGTTTTGGCGTATTATGCATATACCATAATTGGATTAGATGCGAGTTCTTTTTCTGAAAATGGAGGAGAACAGTATTTCGTAGAGGCTAGACGTATCATAAATACAGCCCAACAAGGGAATGACCCAGGTTGGAGTGCTACCGATGGCCCACAGTCCAGATTTCGTTTAAATGAAGATTTATTATCACCAAACTTTAGATCTTTTGGCGAGATCATGTATGCTTATCACCGCAATGGGTTAGATTATTTTTCGGAGAATCAAAAAGAAGCTAAACAAGGAATGGCGGTAACGCTTACACTCTTTAAAGAGATGTATAATAAACGTCCTAATAATTTCCTGACTCGAGTTTTCTTTGATGCTAAAGCAGAAGAGATCGCATCTATATATTCAGGAGGTCCTCAGGTTAACATTACCGATTTGATAGATACTTTGAATCGTGTGGCACCAACAAAATCTACGTTTTGGAGACAAATCAAGTTTTAATATAATTTAGAATTTGAATTGCCTGTAATCTCTCCTTATCTTTGATTACAGCTTAAGAAAATTCCTTGTGTTAAAAACACTTACTATTGAAAATTATGCACTTATTGAACAAGCGCATATAGATTTGAGTCATGGTTTTACGGTCATTACCGGAGAAACTGGTGCGGGTAAATCTATTCTATTAGGTGCTCTTGGTCTCATTACTGGAAAAAGAGCAGATATAAGTAGTATAGGAAATGCAGATCGTAAGTGTATTGTTGAGGCAGGCTTTATGATAGAGAAGTATGAGCTACAGACTTTTTTTGAACAACATGATTTGGATTATGATGTACATACCATTATACGCAGAGAACTATTGCCTACGGGAAAAAGTAGAGCTTTTATAAATGATACTCCCGTAACACTGCAACAATTGTCTCAATTAGGAGAATCACTGGTAGATATTCATAGTCAACATAAGACACTGGAGATATTGAGTAAATCCTATCAGTTTGATATGTTGGATACCTATGCCAATAATATGGAACATTTATCTGCATATCAAATTGAATATCGAGCATATCAAAAGACAATCGAAGAGTATGAGTCATTAGTTGAGCAACAGAAGAAACTCAAATTAGAAGCAGACTATAATACCTTTCTTTTTAATGAATTGAATGAGGCTGCTATTAAACCAGATGAGTATGAAATTATTTCTGAACAGCATAAATCCTTAAGTCATTATGAAGAAATTAAAGAGCAACTTTCCTTTGCATCGCACAAATTGCAGGAAGATGATTTAGGAATACTGGATCAGATAAATCAAATAAGGCAAGGTTTATCTAGTATCAGTGCTTATGGCGCAAATTTTCAAAGTGTTTATGATCGATTAAATAGTATATATATTGAACTGGAAGATCTTTCCGAAGAGCTTACTACGCTTGTCGGAACATCAGAAACAGACCCACAAACACTTGAGGATATAAATCAAAGATTAACGATGCTCTATGGATTATTGCAAAAACATCAGGTTAGTACTACACAAGATTTAATTGAAATATACCAAAATCTTGATGAAAAATTGCAAGAAGTTTTTGGAATCAAAGACACACTGACTGCAAAAGAGCTTAAAATTTCTCAATTAAAAAAGTCTCTTGAGGTTAAAGCAGAAACTCTTCATAAAAAACGTAAAGCGGCAATTCCCAAACTTATAATGACATTACAGGAACGTACACGGGAATTGAGTATGGAACATGCAAAATTTGATATCACATTATCACAAACAGAATCATTTACAGACAAAGGTAAAAATGATTTGATATTGTTGTTTTCAGCCAATAAAGGAATGGATTTGAAACCTTTAAATAAGGGAGCTTCAGGCGGAGAACTATCCAGAGTATTATTAGCGATAAAAGCCGTTTTAAGCATGCATAAGGAATTGCCCACACTTATCTTTGATGAGATTGATACAGGAGTGAGTGGTGAAGTTGCCGTAAAAATGGGAACTGTATTAAAATCTATGAGTTCAGCAATGCAATTGCTATGTATTACGCATCTTCCTCAAATAGCTGGACAGGGTACATCTCATTTTAAAGTGTATAAAAAAGTGCAAAACGCGCGTACACTAACTACTATTAATGAACTTAATCCAGAGGGCAGGGTAGAGGAGATTGCTCTAATGTTGGGAGGCTTACGCAGTAGTGAAGCAGTGCTGGAACATGCCCGAAGTCTTTTGCGGGGTTGAAAAGACCATTTAAGATGACATTTCTGTGGAAATAATCCACGATATTTGCACTTCATTAAAACACCGATTTAAAAAAGTATATTATGGGATATGATCTATTAAAAGGCAAACGAGGAATTATTTTTGGAGCATTGGATGAAAATTCGATTGCTTGGAAAACAGCCGAACGTGTTTTTGAAGAAGGAGGATCATTTGTTCTTACTAATGCTCCAATTGCTATGCGTATGGGGAAGATTAATGAACTCGCCGAAAAAACAGGAGCTCAAATTATTCCTGCAGACGCAACATCTATTGAAGATTTAGAAAAACTCGTCGATCAATCAGTAGAGATACTAGGCGGTAAATTGGATTTTGTATTACATTCTATAGGGATGTCTGTAAACGTACGAAAGAAAAGAGCCTATACCGATCAGAATTATTCTTGGACTGAAAAAGGTTGGGATGTAAGTGCTGTTTCGTTCCATAAGGTTATGCAAACCTTATATAAAAGAGATGCTATGGCGTCTTGGGGAAGCATTGTTGCTCTTACCTATATGGCCGCTCAACGTACTTTTCCTGATTATAATGATATGGCAGATAATAAGGCATATCTTGAATCTATTGCTAGAAGTTTTGGATATTTTTTCGGGAAAGATAAAAATGTACGTGTAAATACAATTTCCCAATCACCCACACCTACAACAGCAGGTCAGGGAGTTAAAGGGTTTGATGGATTTATAGCATATGCAGATAAAATGAGCCCTTTAGGAAATGCAACAGCTCAGGACTGTGCAGACTATACCATAAGCTTGTTCTCTGATTTGACAAGACGTGTTACGATGCAAAATTTGTTTCACGACGGTGGATTTAGTAATACTGGTGTAAGCAATGATGTCATGGAAGCCTTCCTTGATAATCAATAAAATTGTATGCAAATCTTAATTGATAATTCTAAACGTTGAACGATCAAATTTCAATTTCGTTTATTATCCCGGTATACAATCGACCGGAAGAAATAGGTGAATTATTAGAAAGTTTTAAGCAGCAAGAAACAAATAAAACATACGAAATAGTAATTGTAGAAGATGGTTCGACTCAATCAAGTGATGCCGTTATTGAAACCTATGCCGCTGGACTAGATATAAGTTATTTTTTTAAGGAAAATTCAGGGCCAGGAGATTCTAGAAATTATGGAATGCGCAAGGCCGAAGGAAATTATTTCATTATTCTAGATTCGGATTGTATACTACCTAAGCACTATGTGCAAACAGCATATGATGAACTTGCAAAAAACTATATTCATTGTTTCGGAGGACCTGATGCTGCCCATGTTTCTTTTTCTAATTTACAGAAAGCCATAAACTATAGTATGACTTCTTTTTTGACTACTGGGGGAATACGTGGAGGTAAAAAACAATTAGACAAATTTCAACCCAGAAGTTTTAATATGGGATTATCAAGAGAAGCTTTTGAGACTACAGAAGGCTTTGGAGATATTCACCCTGGAGAAGATCCGGATCTCGTGTTACGTCTATGGGAAAAGGGATATGACACAAAACTGATTGCAGAGACCTTTGTGTATCATAAACGTCGCATATCTTGGAAAAAATTTTATAAGCAGGTTCGTAAATTTGGGTTGGTAAGACCTATTTTGAATAGTTGGCATCCTGCCTCTTCAAAATTAACGTATTGGTTTCCTACGGTGTTTGTCTTAGGATGTATAATTGCTGGGATAATGGCTATTTTGGGTAATTTTATTGGACTTCTGTTATTCGCATTTTATCTTATTCTTATAGGTGTTCATGCTAGTCTAACTACAAAAAGTTTAACGATAGGTATTCAAGCTATGCCAGCAGTTCTTATCCAGTTTTTTGGTTATGGTTTAGGTTTTCTGGAATCGTCCATAGCCATATTGGTTTTTAAAAAGCTTCCGCGAAAACATTTCCCTCAACTTTTTTTTAATTAATTTTAATTTGTAGTTGGAATGATTTGCACTTTTGTGATTGATGCAAAATGTTGAGATTATTTTATTAATATAAAACTGTTTGTGACACACTTTTTGAGCTTTAAGAATTCAAATATTAAGGAATTTTCTTTCTTTTTCTTACTGACCGCAGTATTGGCTATTCTTATTAAGCTTTCTGAAACCTATACAACCACGATCGAAATACCAATTGAAATCACTGAAGTTGCTATCGATAAGACCATTGAAAGTAGAAGTCCTGATCAACTAGAAGCTTCCATTTCTTTAAGCGGTTTTGCACTTTTACGAAATAGTATTTTTAAACCGGTATTTGAAGTAGCTTTTTCCAAATTTGAATCTTTAGATAATGGTACTTTGGAATATCAGATCAAAGACCCACAAGTTGAAATGGCAACAGTATTGAAAGGTCAATTTCAAGTGAAGGCAATTACATCTGATAAGATCAATGTGAGTATTGAAAACTTTTTCCAAAAGGAGGTGCCTGTTAAATCTGCAATCAAATTTGAATATGCTAGTGGCTATAATGCTATCGATTCACTGAGAATAACCCCAGAGCAAGTTACCATTACGGGGGCAGCTTCAAAGATTGCTGCGATTGACGCTGTATATACAGTGAGTAAGACCTATGATAATGTAATTGAATCTGTCTCGGATCAAGTGGCTCTGGATACTACAAATTTGGAAATTCGTTTGAGAAAAGAAGACTTTAATGTTTCTATTATTCAAAATGTCGCAAAATTTACAGAAGGCAACTTCAATGTTCCTATACAGATCTTGAATGATGATATAAATCAAGTACAGATTTTTCCTAAGAATGTAAATGTATTTTTCAATGTAAGTCTGGAAGATTACGAATCCATAAGTTCGGAAGGTTTTTTGGTGACTTGTGATTTTGCTACTATTGAAAAAGAAAATAATTTTTTATCGTTGCGACTTGCCAAATTTCCAGATAAACTACGTAATGTGAGATTGGAAACGAAACAGGTAAGATTTATTATAGTTGATCAATGATTATTGGACTAACGGGAGGTATTGGAAGCGGAAAAACGACTGTGGCAGTTTTTTTTGAGAAGCTCGGAATTCCGATCTATATTGCTGATAATGCTGCAAAAGATTTGATGGTGAACTCGATGGAGGTTCGTAAAAAAATCATTGAGCTTTTGGGCTCTGAAGCCTATGAAGATGGTAAACTTAATAGGATCTATATCGCAGGACGTATTTTTTCAGAAAAAAAAACATTAAAAGCCCTAAATGCAATAGTTCACCCAGCAGTTCAGCAAGATTTTGAACGTTGGACGAAGCAACAAAAATCTCCATATGTGATAAAAGAAGCCGCTATCCTCTTTGAAAACGGTGGTTATAAAAAATGTGACTATACAATATTAGTTACTGCTCCTTTAAATGTACGTATAGAACGGGTCATACAAAGAGATGAAACAAATGAAGAGGCAGTGGCAAAGCGTATTGCCGCACAATGGTCAGATGATAAAAAAATGGCTTTTGCTGATGTCGTAATAGAGAATACCAGACTCGAAGATACGGAGCAAGACGTCCAAAAAATTCATATTCACTTACTTCGAAGAATTCGCCAAAAATGGTAGGCGTGTTAACATTTGGTTAAACAGAAACTGGTCTAGATGTTAAAATCTTACTTTTGATTGGTGAATAAGAAACTGTTTTTCCTACTTATAATTTTGATGAGTATGTCTCTTATCGGGATTATATTTGTTCAGGGTTATTGGATTTCTGATAGTGTTGAAAAGAAAAGAGATCAATTTGCTTTTAATGCGAAAAGAGCCCTTGGGAAAGTAGTTACAGAAATTGAAAACGGGGAGCTTGAAGACTATTTCTATCCTTTCAAAAAGTTGAGTGATAGTATTGGAATCCCTGACGATCTGGCCTTTGATGAATATTTTTTAATACAAGAAGATCCTATAACTAATCAGGTGTTTTTGCACCGAAATGGGGTGCTGCAACAAGATATTAAACTGTCTTCACCTTCACTAGATTTTGATCTTGATAGTATAGAGTATAAGCGCTACTATAATCGTAGCGTGACTCAAATTTTGGATCGCAATGCCATTGATGGAAATTATTCTACCTATGATAACTCTAATCGGATACAAGAGTTTTATCGTTTAACAGAGCTGGAAAAAAGAAGTTTCCAAGCAACTGTAAAGGATTATATTAAAAAGATACCTATACACAAACGAGTAAGTGTTAAAGAGATTAGGAGATTGATGACCTTAGAGCTTGTTGAGCAAGGTATGGAAACGGCATTTGAGTTTGGAATATACAGTAATAATCTTACAACCAGAGTTCGTTCGGAGAATTTTGTTTTAGATAAAGCTTATGGTTTTCCAATTTTTGAAGATGGCAGTGAAGAGAGTAATTATGTGCTTTATGCCAGCTTTCCTGGAGAAAAGAAATTTGTTATCTCCTCAGTAATACGAATGGCAGTACTTTCTATAATTTTCACAATAATTATTGTAGTAGCATATTCCAGTGCGTTAAATCAATTGAACAGACAACGACAGATATCTCAGATTAAAACGGACTTTATCAATAATATGACCCATGAATTTAAAACACCTATCGCCACAATAAATTTAGCATTAGATGCACTCAAAAATGATAAAGTAGTTTCAAACCAAGAAAAGGTTTCTTACTATCAAAAAATGATACGTGATGAAAATAAACGTATGCATGCACAGGTAGAAAATGTACTCCGAATTTCTAAACTTGAAAAAAATGAGCTGGATATTCGTAAGGAAAGGGTAAAGTTACACGACATTATTGAGGATGCCATAATTCATGTATCATTAATAGTAGAAGATAGAGGAGGATATATTAATAAGCATTTAGATGCAGTAAAGTCTTCAATATTAGCTAATGAAACACATTTTACGAATGTAATTGTGAATTTGTTGGACAACGCGATTAAATATTCATCAGAAATACCAAAAGTTGACGTATTTACAGAGAATGTAAAGAATTTTATTATTGTCAAAATACAAGATCAGGGTGATGGAATGTCAAAATCAGTGCAACGTAAGATTTTTCAGAAATTTTATCGTGAGCATACCGGAGATATACATAATGTAAAAGGACATGGTCTAGGGCTTTCGTATGTAAAGCAGATTATAGATGATCATCAAGGAACAATAACAGTAGAAAGTGAAAAAGGTAAAGGCAGTACTTTCTTCATTAAAATACCACTAATATCATAATATATGGAAACTGAAAACAAAAAGATTTTACTTGTAGAGGATGACCCGAATTTCGGAACGGTTCTTAAAGATTATCTCATGATGAACGATTACGATGTGACTCATGCCAAAAACGGTATGGAAGGCTTCGAGAAGTTCAAAAAAGATGACTTTGATCTCTGCATATTGGATGTCATGATGCCTTATAAGGATGGATTTACTTTGGCAAAAGAGATCCGTGAGAAAAATGAAGATGTGCCTATTATCTTCTTAACCGCAAAGGCGCTTAAAGAAGATGTCCTTAAAGGGTACAAAGTAGGTGCAGACGACTATCTTAATAAGCCTTTTGATAGCGAAGTTTTATTGATGAAGATCAAAGCAATTATGCAGCGTAAATCTGTAGATTCTATTGCAGATAGCAAACAGTTTGAATTTATAATCGGGAACTTCCATTTGAATTCGAAATTACGTTTCTTAACCTATAGAGAAGAAGAGCCTATAAAGCTTTCTCCCAAGGAAAATGAATTACTTCGCATGTTGGCATTGCATGAAAATGATTTAATGCCACGCGAATTAGCACTTACAAAAATATGGCGTGATGATAATTACTTTACATCTCGTAGTATGGATGTATATATCGCCAAATTAAGAAAATATTTGAAAATGGATGACACTGTGGAGATATTAAATATTCACGGTGAAGGGTTCCGTCTTGTTGTAAAGACATTGGATGCCTAGTTAATGCATTAGATATTAGTGAAGAAAGTAAGCGTCCTCGTTAAGAGGATGCTTTTTTTTGAATATATGCAATGTAGTCTGCTAGTTCACAAGCATAATCAAACCACTTAATTTCTGTGTCCTTACGATACCAGGTGAGTTGTCTTTTTGCAAATCGACGTGTATTAATTTTGATTTTGTCAATGGCTTCATCGAGGGTGTATTGATCTTCAAAATGATGAAACAACTCTCGATAACCTACGGTTTGTAATGCATTTAAATGCTTTCGCGAAAGCAAACTACGGGCCTCTTCCACAAGTCCATCCATGATCATTTGATCTACGCGCCGGTTAATACGATCATATAATAATGCTCTATCTGCTTGAATTCCAATTTTAATCACTTCAAAATCCCTGGAAACTTTTGCTTTCTTCTGAAATGAAGAGAAGGGGTTGCCTGTGGAGAGGCATATTTCAAGTGCACGTATAATGCGCTGATGATTATGTAAATCCACACGAGTATAATATACGGGGTCTTTTTCTTTTAAAAGAAGTTGCAACGATGTAATACCTTCTTTTTCGTAAAGCTCCGTTAGAGATTCCCGAATACCGGTTTTAACTGGAGGGAAAGCATCAAGACCTTGAAGGACAGCATCAATATATAATCCAGAACCTCCCACGAGAACAACAAATGAATGTGTCTTAAATAATTGATCCAGTAGTTTTATGGCATTCCGTTCAAAATGACCAATACTATAGGTGTCTTCTATAGAAAGATGTTGTATAAAGTGATGAGGAACTGCTTTTAACTCTTCAATGGAAGGGACAGCAGTTCCAATACACATTTCCTTATAAAATTGTCGAGAATCACCTGATAAAATTTCAGTTTTAAAATGATTGGCGATTTGGATAGCGAGTGCTGTTTTCCCTATTGCCGTAGGACCTACAATGGTAATGAGATACTTACTCATTGTTTAGAGAATGGCCACAATGATTACAGAATTTAGCCCCATCATTATGTCGAGTCCAGTTACAATTCTCGCAACATTGGGTATTTGTGTGGATATGATCATCAAACTCTGAATTGCGTTGTCGTTTCTGTTCTTCCTTGACATATTCTGCACTGACTATACCTGTGGGTACTGCTATAATACCATATCCCATTATCATGATAATGGATGCGATAAACTGTCCCAAAGGAGTATGAGGGGCAATATCTCCATATCCTACTGTGGTAAGAGTAACAACACACCAATAAACACTACGTGGAATACTGGTGAACCCATTACTTTCTCCTTCGATAAGGTACATCAATGTTCCACAAATGATACATAAAATGACCACAGCAAATAGAAATACACTGATTTTTGTCCAACTATCTTTTATGGCTTTTGCGAGTCGGTTGGATTCCCCTATGAATCTTGTAATTTTGAGAATACGGAAAACTCGTAGAAGACGTAATGCCCTCACGGTTAGTAATGCATTAGAACCTACAATAAAGAATGAAAGATATAAAGGGATTGTAGAAAGAAAATCAATAATACCATAAAAACTGAAAATATATGAGCTCGGTTTTTTAATGGTAATGATGCGGGCTATATATTCAAAAGTGAAGAAAATAGTAATCACCCATTCTCCTATATAAAACAGGTTATGATATTGTGCATCAATAGAAGGAACACTCTCCAGCATAACTAATGCTATGCTCAACAGAATAAGTATGAGTAAAATAATATCAAATAATTTGCCTGTAGTAGTATCAGCTTCATAAATAATTTCATGTAAGCTTGATTTCCAGTTTTTCTTAATTCCGGATGTTGTCAAAAGTGGGTAGTTTTGTTGTAAAAATAGGGAATTAGTATCAACTCGCTATTTCTGTAAGCGGAATGGTCTTTAGGATCTTATGTGTGCGCAGATAACTTTGGATAATATGTTGGGCATCTCTATTATCACTCATAGGTGTCAAAATAGACTTTAAAATATCAATATGAGTGATCTGAAAATTAAGATTGAAAAAAGCGATCCCCTTAAAACTTCCATCCTCAATAAGAATGACGGAGCGTTCATCGACTTCGCGTCCCCGGTCAATTAACAAGACACTTTTATTCTCATAACTATGCGCATTTATAAATCGCTGTACTCGTTTATTGTAATCTTCGGGAGACTCTTCTTCTATACAGGCGCCATGGCACTTTTTTATAGTGTAATTAAAACAATTGTTCTGAGCCTTGTTTAACAGTACTTTGTTTTGACACAACTCATAATGTTCAATAACTCGATCCAAATGAGCTTTGGCACTCATCATATTGCTAAAAGTGGTAATGGCTCTATGTTGAGGATTTGCCTTTTCTATTTTTAAATGAATATAACCCTTCTTATCAGTATAATGTGTCAGTTGTGTTTTAAACTTGGTACGGCGTAACGCCCGATTATATTCTGGTTTATTTTTTTTGATTTCTTCATTTTCCTTGAGTAATGCTACCAGTTCACTACCGGTTTCTTCATAGGTAACAGCATGAATATCTTCCTGAATTTTTTTACTCTTACGATTGTCATTGGTAAAATGTTGTGTAAGACGTTTTTTGATATTCTTGCTCTTCCCTATATAGATAATAGTTCCATTGACATTATGCATATAATATACTCCGGTTGTAGATGGAACATTTTCTAAAATATCTCTAAGCTTTTTATCCATTGTGCGCTTAGGAACAGAACGTACTGCTTTTTGAATAATCGTTTTCTGTGTATCCTTAGCGAGTAATAATTTAAAAAGCTTAACAGTAGCCATAGCGTCACCATTAGCCCGATGTCTGTCAGATATGGGAATACCTAAAGCTCTTGTCAGTTTACCCAAACTATAGCTTTTATGGCCAGGGAGTAATTCTTGAGAAAGTGCTACAGTACACAGTGATTTACGCTCAAAAGGATAGCCCAGACGTTCAAACTCTAAACTTAAAATACGATAATCAAACTGTGCGTTATGAGCGACAATGATACAGCCTTCTGTAATTTCTACTATACGTTTTGCTACTTCATAGAAACGAGGAGCATTACGTAACATTTCATTGTTAATTCCTGTGAGACCTACCACAAAAGCTTGAATAGGACGTTCAGGATTGATAAGACTTATAAATTGATCGACTACTTTGTGTCCGTCAAAACGGTAGATAGCAATTTCTGTAATCCCTTCTTCATTATACTTTCCTCCCGTTGTTTCTATATCTAATATTGCGTACACTTAATCCTTTTGTTGAGCTTAAAATACAAAACTAACTTGAAAAGCCTTCCTAAAATTAATAATTCCTACTTCCGAAAATAGCACTTCCTACACGGATCATGGTACTTCCTTGTGTTATAGCGAGTTGATGATCAGCGCTCATGCCCATAGAGAGTATAGTAAGTTGTTGACTTTCGTCAAAACGATCAAATAATTCTTTTAATTGTTGGAATTCTCTTGTGACTTGCTCAACATCTGCAGTAAAAGAAGCCATCCCCATAAGCCCTTTAATATTAATATTAGGGAATTGTAAAGCCTTATTTTCATTGAAGAAAGAGACTAAATCTTCTTGAGGCATACCAAATTTAGTATCCTCTTTTGCGATTTTTACTTGCAAAAGAACATCAACTTTCCTATGCCATCGGTCTGCCTGTTTGTCAATTTCTTTTAATAATTTAAGACGATCTACACTATGAATAAGAGAGACGTATGGAATCATATACTTGACTTTATTCGTCTGTACATGACCGATCATATGCCATTGGATATCTTTGGGAAGTTGCTCCCATTTTTGGGTCATCTCCTGGATTTTATTTTCTCCAAAAATGCGTTGTCCCGCATCATAAGCTTCCTTAATATCAGATGTGGGTTTTGTTTTAGAAACAGCAACCAGAGTAACATGATCAGGGATGCTTTCGCGAAAGCGTATACTATTTTCTGTTATACTCA
>CAZPTJ010000001.1:23316-37486 GCA_964589085.1 uncultured Flavobacteriaceae bacterium
TTTAAAATTCATAGATCGTTATTCCGCTTCGTAATTTGGGTTCAATATAGGTGCTTTTGGGAGGCATTGTTAAGTCTTCATCTGCTACAGCCTTAAGCTCTTCTATGGTTATGGGTAGCATATTGAAACCAACAGTATAATCCTTATTATCAATATAGTTTTTAAGATAGACTAGATCTTTTTTTCCATGAGTATAGGATAGACGATCGTTATCACGTAAATCTTCAATGCCCAAAATAGGCTTGAGTATCGTGTTGTAAAGGATGTGCGTATCTAGTTTACTTAAAGCATCAGTAAATTTATAATGTGATTTTCTCAAATACAAGGAATAAAATTCTCCATCAAGGTACATAGAGAAGTGATGTTTTTTTGAAGGCTTGTAAGCTGCAGTGCCTCTATTCTCAATGCGGTAATGGGTATCTAGTTGAATTAAAAATTCCTCCTTACTTAAACCGTTTAGATCTTTAATAATCCTATTGAACTCGTGAATTTTTAAATGAGACTCGGGAATGAGGTAACTCATAAAAAAGTGATGAGAATCGGTAGATGTACTATTTTCATAATCTTGTGATAATAGTGCTGAAGAAGCAGAACGATGATGACCATCTGCAATATACAGATTGGGCATATCGTTAAAAATTTGTTGTACTTTTTTTATAAGACTATCATCTTGAATAGGCCATAGATAATGCGTATCTCTATACGTCGTGGTAAATTCATATTCTGGACGTTCTTGCATCACGCTTTCCAGAATACTGGCAAGAGTTTCATTATCAGGATAGGTAAGAAGTACGGCTTCTGCGTTAAATCCTACAGTGTCTAGATATTCTTTAAACAAAGATTCACGCCAGGCAATGGTATCCTCATGTTTTTTGATACGATTGGTTAAATAATCTGCGACACTAGCGGCACCTATAATTCCGGAAAATACGTGTCGATCGCGATCTACAATTTTATACATATAAAATCCTGGTACCGTATCCTGAATAAAAGTGTTCTCCTCTTTAAACTCTTCATAACGATTACGTACCAATTGAAAACGAGCTTTGCCTGTAATCTCCTTTTGATATTTATAACCAGGATTAACGATGTGAAGAAAAGAATAAGGATTGACATCCAGTCGGGCACGTCGCTCCTTTTTAGTATACGTCTCATAGGAACGTGCAGCAACCAGACTTACCTTATCTCTAGTAGGACGTACGGCTTTGAATGGGATAATATCTGGCATGGATAATAATTGAGCTATACTGCTAACCTTTGATCAGTTTTAAAGATTTTTTATAGCCTGTTCCTGTTTCTATATTTAAAAAATAAGTACCTGCAGATAGTGATAATCCTGTAAAAAGTACTTTGTGAGTCCCCATCTCTTGCTGTCCTTCCAATAATGTAGAGATTAAACGACCATGAATGTCGTATAGATTTAAGGTAATATCTTCAGGTTGACTTAAATTAAATTGTGCAAAAGTACGATCATTTATTGGGTTACTGGACAACCCAAATTGTAGTTGCTCTTCATCGGTATCAGTGATACTTAAGGTTTCTAAATTAACAAAAATAACATCACTGAACATTGGAATTGCTAATATATTAGTCTGCATATTCAACCCTATATCTGCTGGTGAATTAAGTGCAGGAGTTGAGACTGTTTCTACAACACTAAAATCACTATTATAGCGTGTTATTTGCGGAGGATTAAAAGAAGATACATAAAAATTACCTTGATCATCATCTTCAAATCCATCAAATTGAGCAAGGTTGGAGGTGAGAATTTCACTTACTGTATTTGTTGAAAGATCTACTTGCATAATACGAGCTGGATTTGTGAATGTACCATATAAAAGCCTATTACCAACCTGATCAAAAAGGATTCCGTTAGGAGAGTTCCCTGTATTCGAAGCCAGTAAGGTAGATGTCGGATTATCAAGGTCAGAAACATCAATAGCATATATTTCATCGGTTGTAAAAGAAGTGCTGTAAAGGGTGGAAACGTTATCGTTGGTTAATCCATTTAGGAAGTTTACACCAGGAATAGTAAGGTTCATGACTTGTTCTGTAGTGGTTAGATCATAACCAACAATTCCAGTTCCAACGGAAACAAAAACCGTATTTCCCAATACTTCAATTCCAAGATTTCCAGGCCCTGTACCAAAAAAACTTAGATTTCCATCACCGTCATCTGCAATGATACGGTTACCATTGGAGACTAACCATTGATTATTAACGGGGTCATACTCCGCACTTTCTGCGTTAGTATATGATTGAGCAATAAGGTTTAAAGAAGCTAATGAAATATATAAAATAAAACTAAATTTCTTCATAATGTGTAATTGTAGGATTTATAAAATATTTTTTTTAAAAATAAAGATACTTTTTTGATTTATAGGAAAAATTTAATTCAATAAATTTTGGGGAGATCCAAGTAAGCTTTTGTTTCGCTGGAATATCCTCCCCCAATATCCATAAAGATGCTATCTCTTATTTCTAAATGCAAATGAGTGAGACAAATGCCATTTACGTTTCCTAAAGTTCCTATTTGTTCACCTTTTTTAATAAACCTCCCTGATTTTACCAAAAAGGTATCACAATGTGCATAGAGTGATTCATAGTAAGAATTCTCAAATAAATGTATGATTCTTATCACATTTCCTCAACCCGATTCTATATTTTCTGTGACGCTGATGTAACCATTAGCAATACTATATATAAGATCTCCTAAATCAGAATTTCCTCCACCAGTTCCATTCCAATCATCTCCCAAATGGAAGTTTTTGCCAAATCTTTGAGCATTATAATAACCTCTAGCATTGGGTTTACCCATAGGAAAATCAAAAGTTGTTGAGGCGAACTCAGGAGGTTTTTTGAACAAACTATCCAGTTCGTTTTTTGCAATTTGATAATCACTTAATGCAGGTTCTGTCGGTTGAAGCATTATAGCATTCGGATGAACATCATTATCTTTCTTTTTACATCCGTAAATAAAAAGTAATATAACTTCTGGATATGGTTAATCGTTAGCAACTCATTTGTTTTTTAATGTTTAACTAAACATCCCGGATACCTTCTCTGCCTTTCTACTCTCCCTATAATCGTAAAATCCTTCTCCGGATTTAATGCCAAATTTACCAGCTCTTACCATATTAACTAATAATGGACAGGGAGCGTATTTGGGGTTTTTAAATCCTGTATACATGACTTCAAGAATGGAATGACAAACATCCAATCCTATGAAATCAGCAAGTTGTAGAGGACCCATAGGATGGGCCATCCCCAGTTTCATAACGGTATCTATCTCCTGTACACCAGCCACGCCATTGTATAAAGTTTCAATGGCTTCATTGATCATTGGCATCAGAATACGATTGGCTACAAATCCAGGGTAATCGTTTACTTCTACAGGAACCTTACCCAATTGTGTAGAAAGATCCATAATAAGTTTGGTGGTGGCATCACTAGTATTATAACCTCTTATGATTTCTACCAATTTCATAATAGGTACAGGGTTCATAAAGTGCATCCCTATAACCTGTTCTGGTCTTGAGGTTACTGCAGCGATTTGTGTAATAGAAATAGAAGAGGTGTTGGTTGCAAGAATACAATCATCACCAGTAGCCGCATCAAGATCTTTAAATATCTTAAGTTTTAAGTCTACATTTTCCGTCGCAGCTTCTACAACCAGGCTTGCATATTCTACGCCTTCCTGAAGATTAGTAAAGGTGGTGATATTGCCTAAGGTCTTTTGTTTTTGATCCTCGGTAATTCGATCCTTTGCAAGCATCCGGTCCAGATTTTTAGTGATGGTTACCAATCCTCGATCAAGAGAGGCTTGTGAGATATCAATAAGTTGAACTTTAAAACCGCTTTGAGCGAAGGTGTGAGCAATACCATTTCCCATGGTTCCTGCTCCGATGACTGCTATGTTTTTCATAATGTACTTTCCGCGAAGGCGGAAATCTTTTTTATTTATTTTTCCGCGAAGGCGGAAATCTCATTATTATTATTTAAAATCTCATTCTTCTGATTAAACTAAAAATTTTCAATCACCATTTTTGCCACCTTTAACGCTTTAGTTCCTGCTTCTAATGAAACGGTGGGGCTTGTATTATTTTGAATAGCCATTGCAAAATCATGGAGTTCATCAAGAATAGCATTATTAGTCGCTATATCCGGATTCTCAAAATAAATTTGCTTTTTTATTCCCTCGGCATTTTGAAGGATCATGGCAAAATCATCTGGATTTTCAGGGGCATCTTTCATTTTTACAACTTCAACCTTTTTTGTCAAAAAGTCAACAGAGATATAAGCATCACGTTGGAAAAACCGAGCCTTTCTCATATTCTTTAAAGAGATGCGACTTGCTGTAAGATTAGCCACACAACCATTTTCAAACTCAATACGGGCATTGGCAATATCTGGAGTTTCACTGATCACAGAAACACCACTGGCACTTACAGAGACAACCTCACTATCAACAACACTTAGAATTGCATCAATGTCATGAATCATTAGATCTAGTACTACAGGAACATCAGTGCCTCTTGGATTAAATTCAGCCAGACGATGTGCTTCAATAAACATCGGGTCTGCAATTTTTGAATTAACCGCCATAAATGCCGGATTAAAACGCTCTACGTGTCCTACTGCACCTTTTACATGGTGTGTTGCTGCCAGTGCCAATAACTTTTCGGCTTCTTCGACTGTTTGCGTAATAGGTTTTTCTATAAATAAATGCTTGCCCGCTTTAATGACTTTTTCTGCACACTTAAAGTGAAAAGTTGTAGGAGTAACTACATCGATCATATCACAGTCGGCAATCAGTGCATCCATATCATCATAAGGCGTATAACCAAATTCTGAAGCTATTGCTGTACGAACCTCCTCAGAAGCGTCATAGAAACCTACGAGTTTATAATGTTCGGATTGTTGTAAAAGTTTTAAGTGTATTTTTCCGAGGTGTCCTGCACCTAAAACGCCGGCTTTAAGCATTAGCTATATCTTTTGTGCAAAAGTAACAAGAATAAATGGTATCTCTAATGCTTCTGTCTTATGAAAGAACAGTGAAAATTTATGGAAATGATGTACATTTATGCCCCATG
The DNA here is from genome assembly GCA_964589085.1 of uncultured Flavobacteriaceae bacterium. Taxonomy (GTDB): domain Bacteria; phylum Bacteroidota; class Bacteroidia; order Flavobacteriales; family Flavobacteriaceae; genus Dokdonia. Next base: position 28,410 of record CAZPTJ010000001.1, read on the forward strand.
AAAGATACCATGCGCCACCAGGGGAAACGCCGTTTATTAATTAAAGAAATTACATCTAAAGGCATTAAAGATCAACAAGTCCTTGAAGCATTGATGGCAATACCCCGGCATTTTTTTATGGATAGTAGTTTTGAAGATCATGCCTATCAGGATAAGGCATTTCCTATTGCAGCGCAACAGACCATTTCCCAACCGTATACGGTAGCCTTTCAAAGCGAATTATTACAAGTTGAAAAAGGACATCAGGTTTTAGAAATCGGAACAGGAAGTGGTTATCAAACTGCAGTACTTTGTAAACTGGGAGCACGTGTATTTTCTATAGAACGACAGCAAGAATTATATAAAAAAACAAAACTTTTTTTGGCCAAAATAGGGTTTCGTCCTAAACATTTGAGTTTTGGTGACGGATATAAAGGATTGCCGGAATATGCTCCATTCGATCGTATAATTGTAACGGCTGGAGCTCCTTATGTTCCTAAAGCTTTATTAGGACAGCTAAAAGTGGGAGGGCGCCTTGTTATTCCAGTAGGTGAAGATCCTCAGGTGATGACATTAATTGTCCGTAAAGATGCTACTACTTTTGAAAAAAGGGAGTTTGGAGAGTTTCGTTTTGTACCTATGCTTGGGGATAAAAATTAAATGAAGAGAATAATGATTTTTGAATAAGTAAGGATTGATTATGGATTTTTCCTCAAAACTTTTAGAAAATGCAGTATATGAGATGTCACAATTACCCGGTATTGGTAAACGCACGGCATTACGTCTGGTATTGCATTTACTTAGACAACCGGAAACACAAACACATCAACTGACAGAAGCATTATTGCAACTAAGAGACACGATCAAGTTTTGTTCAAAATGTCATAATGTTTCCGATGTGGCTTTATGCGAAATATGCTCCAATCCCAATCGTGATGAGCGTCTGGTCTGTGTCGTAGAAGATATACGGGATGTGATGGCTATTGAAAATACGAGTCAATATCGAGGATTATATCATGTATTGGGTGGTAAAATAAGTCCTCTGGATGGTATTGGACCGCAGGACTTGAATATCCATACTTTGATTGATAAAGTAAAATCGGGGATGGTAAAAGAAGTTATTTTCGCTTTAAGCTCAACCATGGAAGGAGATACCACCAACTTTTATATTTATAAACAAATGGAAGATTATGACGTTCAAACTTCTACTATTGCCAGGGGCATAGCCGTTGGAGATGAATTGGAATATGCAGATGAGGTTACGTTGGGGCGAAGTATATTGCACCGTATTCCATTTGAAACGTCACTGCGATAAATTTCAGGATGTTTACCTTTAGACCATAATCTTCATAATAACATTGTGCAATTATCTGTAATTATCGTTAACTATAATGTTTCGCAATTTTTACAATTGTGTCTGGATAGTGTTTTTGATACCATTAAAAACATAGAAGCAGAGATAATTGTTGTTGATAATGCTTCTGTCGATGATAGCTGTGCTATGGTTAAGGAGCGTTATCCTAATGTGCGTTTAATTGCTAATACGGAAAATGTAGGTTTTTCAAAAGCCAATAATCAAGGAGTAAGAGCGGCAAAAGGAGATTATGTATGTATATTAAATCCAGATGTAGTTTTAAGCGAAGAAACCTTTGAACGACTATTTCAATTTATAGCAGAAAAAAAGGAAAGCAACATAGGAGCTATAGGAATTCAATTGATTGACGGAGCAGGAAAATTTTTACCAGAAAGTAAAAGAAATCTACCTAAGCCTTCAATTGCTTTGAACAAGCTTTTTGGAAAGGGACAGTCATATTACGCAAACTATCTTGATCGTAGTGATAATGGGCCTGTTGAAATACTGGTTGGAGCATTTATGTTTATAGAAAAGGCCATATACACCCAAGTAGGTGGTTTTGATGAACGCTATTTTATGTATGGAGAAGATATAGATTTATCATACAGTATCTATAAGGCGGGTTATGAGAACTATTATATGGGAGATGTAAGCGCTATTCATTATAAAGGGGAGAGTACTGCAAAAGATGCAACATATCGTAAGCGATTCTATGGTGCTATGCATTTGTTTTATAAAAAACATTTCCGACAAAATATTGCAGAGCGTATTTTAGTTAAGGTTGGACTAAAAGCTGCAATGATTATGGCGGCTATTAAAATGATTTTGTCTCGTTCCAAAAAAGAAAAGACAATTACTTCTCAAAAAAACTATTATCTAATTTCAGATAATGAGACAGTTATTGGGGCATTGCGTGCGTATTTACCTCATCATCTTGAAATCGTAAAAACCCTACCAAATTTGATTCCTGAAAAAAGCGAGATCATTATGGATTCCAATTACTTGTCTTTTGGGATGTTAATTGAAGTCATAAAAGCACAAACGAGTTCGGCCTGTACCTTCAAAATCATTCCTAAAAATAGTACCTTTGCACTCGGAAGTAACAGTAGCAAACATCGCGGAGAAGTCATTAATTTTTGATTTTTCATTTGTAAACTTCTCACAAAACATCGACAAAAAATAGTATTTTCGCAAAAAAGTAACCTTAAAACATCTTCAAAATACGAATATGGCAAAATTTGAACTTAAACTTCCGAAAATGGGTGAAAGTGTGGCTGAAGCTACACTAACGGCTTGGTTAAAGGAAATAGGGGATACCATTGAGGCAGATGAAGCTGTTTTGGAAATTGCTACAGATAAGGTAGATAGCGAGGTTCCCAGTGAAGTTGATGGAGTACTGGTTGAGAAACTTTTTGATATAGATGATGTTATTCAGGTTGGACAGACCATTGCAATTATAGAAACCGAAGGAGAGGAAGGTGTTGAGGAAGTAACTACATCAAAAGATACTTCTACAGCGGTAGCTCCTGCAACTGTGACTGCTGTAGAACAAACAATAACTGCGGCACAAGATGCAACAACAACAGTAGTAAGCACAGGAGATCGGTTTTATTCACCATTAGTTAAAAATATTGCAAAAGCCGAAGGTATTTCTCAGGATGAACTTGATGCTATAACAGGAACAGGTGCGGGAGGAAGAGTCACCAAAAATGATATGATGTCCTATCTTGATAATAGAGGTAAAGCCATAGCTAAACCAGTTGAAAAAACTACTCCTGTAGTTAAGGCAGTAAGCACTCCAAAGGCCAGTGCTGTTGCTGCTCCGGTAAGCGTTAATGGAGAAGATGAGATTATTGAAATGACCCGTATGGGTAAACTGATTTCTCATCATATGACGGCTTCTGTTCAAACCAGTGCTCATGTACAGTCCTTTATTGAAGCCGATGTTACTAATATTTGGAACTGGCGCAAGAAAGTTAAGGGGGCTTTTGAACAAAGAGAAGGAGAGAAATTAACCTTTACACCTATATTTATGGAAGCGGTGGCAAAAGCCATTCGCGATTTTCCTATGATCAATATAGCCGTAGATGGAGATCGCATCATTAAACGTAAAAATATTAATCTGGGAATGGCCGCAGCACTTGCTGATGGAAACTTAATTGTACCCGTAATTAAAAATGCAGATCAGCTTAATCTAGTAGGTATGGCAAAGGCTGTCAACGATCTGGCAGGTAGAGCTCGAGATGGCAAATTAAAACCTGATGATACACAAGGAGGAACCTATACGGTGACTAATGTAGGAACCTTTGGCAGTATTATGGGAACACCAATAATTAACCAGCCTCAAGTAGGTATATTAGCCTTAGGAGCGATACGTAAGGTGCCGGCAGTAATTGAAACTCCTGATGGTGATTTTATTGGTATCCGTATGAAAATGTTCCTTTCACATTCCTACGATCATAGAGTGGTTAATGGAGCTTTAGGGGGACAATTTGTAAAATCTGTTGCAGATTATTTGGAAGCCTGGGATGTGAATCGTGAATTATAGAAGTTCTTAAAAATTTAGAAATAATAGTATTGTTTTAGGAAAGATGATTAATCGCTCCATGCTTCCTGAGATATAAAACTTCTCATATCTACAATATTATAATACTTACGACCTTGATAGAAAACCACAGGTAATTTAATCAGTTCAGATGAGCGTGATACCTCCTTCAAATGATCTAATAAGAATTCCTGAACTTTATTATGTTTGAGTAAATCTAAACGACGGTATTTAATACGTTTTTTATTTAAATACGACAGTAAGCGATCACACTTGGGACAATCTTCTTTAATAAATACGGTTAACTCATTATCTTTAATTGGACGGATGTTAATGTGTTCTTCTTGTTGCTCTCCATAGTTTTGACGAATTGCCTGTAATTGATCATCATAATTAAATATAGTAGTATAGGTTGGAGACGTATCCTTGAGTGGTATCAAAGTAATCATTAGAACCTTACTTTTAGGTGGAACCTTTTTGATTACAGGACGATCTGCGCTTCTGCGAAATCCTTCTCCCTGAACAATAAGAAAGGCCTCCTTTTCCTGATCTGTATTATTTTGAGCAAATAATAACCATCGTTTTGCTTGCTTTTCTTCAATAAGCTCGACCGCGGGAGTCTGACAATACATATCCTGGGTAATGATAAAGACGATAAATAGAAAGCTATATTTAATCACTTAGCAATTTAGTATTATAGAACTGTGGAATATAAGTAAAATTCAATTTTTTGCTGCAATTATCACGCCTTTTTAGGCTTACAAATAGTATTTTTGTCCAAATAATCACTGTATGCAACTTAATATTTCTAGACCTATCTGTTTTTTTGATTTAGAAACCACAGGTATTGAAGTGGCTAAAGATAGGATCGTAGAAATCTCAATTTTAAAGGTTTTTCCCGGAGGCAAGGAGGAGACATATACCTATCGTATAAACCCTACGATCCCTATTCCACCACATGTGACAGAGGTTCATGGAATTACAGATGAGGATGTCAAGGATGCCCCAACCTTTCAGGAAAAAGCAACAGAAATCCATAATATTGTTAAGGATTCTGATCTTGCCGGTTTCAATTCCAATAGATTTGATATCCCATTACTTGCTGAAGAACTTTTACGAGTGGGAATAGATTTTGATATGAAAAATAGGAATGCCATAGATGTTCAGAATATTTTTCATAAAATGGAACAACGTACTCTAGTAGCGGCGTATAAGTTTTATTGTGATAAGGACTTAACCAATGCACATAGTGCAGCGGCTGATACGCTGGCAACATATGAAGTGCTTAAGTCACAACTGGATCGCTATGAAGATCTCAAAAATGATATGAAGTATCTAGCAGAATTTAGCTCACGAAAGAAAAGTGCTGATTTTGCCGGTTTTATTGGATATGATAAAGCAGGGAAGGAGATATTTGCTTTCGGAAAGCATAAAGGAAGTCTTGTTGAAGTTGTTCTGGAAAAAGAACCTGGTTATTTTGGATGGATCCAGAATGCCGATTTTCCTTTATATACCAAGAAAGTGTTGACTGCAATCAAACTACGTAAATTAAACAATAAGTTATTTTAATACCATATGAAGCTTATATGTATAGGAAGAAACTATGCCAAGCATATCGCCGAACTTCAAAATGAACGACCTAATGATCCAGTAGTTTTTTTGAAACCAGATTCAGCTATTTTGTTAAAACAACACCCTTTTGTGATTCCTGAATTTTCTAACGATATACATCATGAGGTTGAAATCTTGGTTAAAATTAAAAAACTTGGAAAATATATCGATCAAAAATTCGCCTCAAAATACTATGATGAAATTGGATTAGGTATAGACTTTACGGCTCGTGATTTACAGGCAGAAATGAAAGAGAAAGGTCTGCCTTGGGAAAAAGCTAAAGCCTTCGATGGGAGCGCAGTAATCGGTAATTGGTTGCCTAAGGAACGATTTGATGATGTGAATAATATCAATTTTAGATTAGAAAAAAACGGAGCAATTGTACAAGAAGGTAATACAAATACCATGCTTTGGAAAATTGATGAGTTGATAAGTTATGTCTCACAATTCTTTACACTTAAGATTGGAGATATTATCTTTACAGGAACTCCAGCTGGAGTAGGTTCAGTAGCAATTAATGATAAACTCTCAGGGTTTATTGAAGATGAGCAGTTATTTGCTATTAATATTAAATAAATATGTCACGACAATATAATTTAGATAAAGTGCGGGAAATTGCTGGTGGAGACGAAAGTTTTGTACAAGTAATTGTGGAGACATTCCTAGCAGAGATTCCCTTAGATATGGAGGCTATGGCCACAGCCATTGACAATGATAATCATAAGATGGCGTATCAGTTTGCACATAAAATGAAGCCTAATTTGGATATGTTTGGTATTGATTTGCTAAAACAAATAGCCGCAATGGAAAAATGGTCAGGATCAAAACGTCCTACAGATGCTATCCGACCACAATTAGATGATATTGTGAATACCCTTACGACGGTCATTGATGAACTCAAACACGATTTTAGTAAATAGATGCAGGCAGAGATTATTACTATTGGTGATGAAATACTCATCGGTCAGATTCTGGATACCAATTCTGCTTTTATTTCAAAATCCTTAACGCGTATAGGGGTTGCCATACGACAGATTACATCTGTTCAAGATACCAGAGAGCATATATTGGAGACTTTAGCTTTCGCGAAAGCAAATGCAGATCTAGTGATTATTACTGGAGGTTTGGGACCAACGAAGGATGATGTAACCAAGCAAACCTTTTGTGAGTTTTTTGAAGATGAACTGGTCTTTAATCAAGAGGTGTTAGAACATATTCAAACCATTTTTAAGCAATATGTCAAAAAACCACTACTGGATGCAAATCGTTCTCAGGCGCTGGTTCCTTCTAAAGCTACGATTCTTAAAAATGAATACGGTACAGCTCCTGGGATGTGGATGGAAGTTGATGATACTGTTTTTATTTCCTTACCAGGTGTTCCCTATGAGATGCGCAACCTTATAGATGCAGCCGTTATTCCTCGTATTCAAACACGTTTTAAACTGCCATATATATTACACAAAACCATATTGACATATGGTATGGGAGAAAGTGCTATAGCCGAGCGTATTGCCATTTTTGAAGAAGAACTACCTTCAGGTTTTAAGCTAGCTTATCTTCCTTCATTAGGAAGGGTGCGCTTGCGACTATCAACTCAAGGAAGCGACAAAGAGATAGTAGAGAAAGCCATGCGGGAGCAATTAAATGTTGTAGTACCACAACTTTCAGATATTATGATTGGATATGAAGATGATGGTCCTATGGAACAAGTGATTGGGAGGATGTTGACGGAAAGAGGTGAAAAATTGGCTATTGCAGAAAGTTGTACTGGAGGGCATTTGGCCCAATTATTCACAAAACACTCCGGAGCATCGACTTATTTTAGAGGAGGTGCAGTAACCTATAGTACAGAAACCAAAACAGATATTTTAGGAGTTCCTAAAGCGATTATTGATGAGCATAGCGTCGTAAGCGCTGCGGTTGCCAAAGCGATGGCTACTGGTGCACAAAAATATTTTAAATCAGATTACGCTTTGGCAACTACTGGAAATGCCGGGCCTACTAAGGGAGATTCTGATGTTGAGGTAGGAACTGTTTTTATTGGTCTTGCAACACCTCAGGGAGTTGAAACTTATGAATTTATGATGGGTAGTCCCAGAGAACGGGTCATTCATAAAACGGTAAATAAGGCTTTGGAATTATTGAGAAAAGAAATTTTAAAAAACTAATTATTTGTTTTGGTGCACGCATAGTTTTTGCGTAAATTTGCAGCCTGTTTGAAAATAACTAGTAAAGTTTATAGAAATGTCGAGAGTTTGCGAACTTACAGGAAAAAAAGCAATGGTGGGAAACAATGTGTCTCATGCATTGAATAGAACAAAACGCAAGTTTAATGTTAATCTTGTTAAAAAGCGTTTTTACATTCCGGAAGAAGATAAATGGATTACCTTAAAAGTATCTACTGCGGCGCTTAAAAATATTAATAAGAAAGGAATCTCTGCTGTTTTGAAAGAAGCAAGAGCAAACGGATTTCTTACTAAGTAATAGCCTAAAAAACCGATAGTAATGGCAAAGAAAGGAAACAGAGTTCAGGTAATATTAGAATGTACAGAGCATAAAGCTTCTGGAGAACCTGGAACATCACGATATATCACGACAAAGAATAAAAAGAATACGCCAGATCGTATGGAATTAAAGAAATTTAATCCCATCCTTAAGCGTATGACTGTTCATAAAGAAATAAAATAATTAAGTCATGGCAAAGAAAGCAGTAGCATCCTTACAAACCGGATCAAAGCGTTTGACTAAAGCGATAAAAATGGTAAAGTCTCCTAAGACAGGAGCATATACTTTTGTAGAGTCCGTAATGGCTCCAAGTCAGGTTAATGATTTTCTTGCAAAGAAATAAGTAAACAGACTTTTTTAAAAATATATAAAACCACTTTCAACTTGAAAGTGGTTTTTTTATTTATAAATGCTGGGATATTATAGTCTAGTTAATTCAAATAGGCGATGGGATTATTTTCTAGAAGTGAGTGCAGTCCCCATCATCACAACATACAGTGCGATCTATTGAACCATCATCCCAGAAAAAGAATCCCCAAACGCATCCATCGGCGTGAATGAATACAACTTCTAGCTCCACCTCTATGTCCATTGATCTAGTAGAAGTTGTTACATAGTTTTCATTCAACCCACTATTATTAATTTGTTCAATTGAGGCCAGAGAAACATGCTCCTTATGTTTTTGCAATATATTAATTAGAGAAGTTTCAAGTTCGGAACCACGCATTTTGGGGTTTGTAACGGTAAATTTTTCGAATGCTTCAAAGATCAATTGGTTGTTATCTTCGATAATATTTTCTGTGTTTTTATCAGTAAAGGACATTACAAGAAAAATGCTTAGCATCAATAGAGAGATTTTAGAAAAAGTTTTCATGGATTATATATTAAAATTAGACATATTTAGATTTTTAAATATAAAAAGGCTATTCACAATTGATCAAATAACTATTGTCGCCATTCATGAATCTTGGGATATTTTTCAGATTATAATCATGTAAATATCTTCTCTTTTACCCTGTTTCTTTTAAGTTATAGCTAAATTGATATAAAATGGCATATGATATTTTAAAATAAAAAGTTGAA
>CAZPTJ010000002.1:0-35103 GCA_964589085.1 uncultured Flavobacteriaceae bacterium
TTTATTGCGCTTTCAGTCCTCATTGCGAAGTTCTACTGCATAATTCGGGTTTAACCGTAGCGGTGCTACGCTAAAACTCATAAAATGTCATATTTTATGGTACTTTCAAGGTTCATCACAAAGTTCTAATGCATAATCTGGGTTTAATACCATCTTTATCTTCCCAGCTTCGGGTAGTGAGTTTTCCTTCGACGGCAATTTCTTTGCCTTTGGTTATAAAATTAACAAGTTTAATCCTTACTACGATATCGTGATGTAGCTCCTAAATGAGGGTGTTTTGCTGCTTATATCAATTTAGCTATAAGTGCCGCAGAGCGTTTAGGCTAGATCGTCATAAAAGACATAAACTTAATAACGATTAACATAAAAATTACTAATTTCACTTTTGTGAAAACTAAGACTCAGTTTATAGCAAGAATGTTGACAATATATATGTTGTCATTACCTTCTTTCTTGATTTTTCACACACTGACATCCCATAGCAGGAATCACCAATTGGTTGATCGTGCTGATTTTGGCGATATAGCGCTAGAAGACAATTTGGAGTGTCAATTTTGTAATTTATATTTTGATCAGCAATTATTCTCGGAAGATACAGCAGTCTTTGTTTTTGATACCACTGTTTACTATATTAATCAAAGCATATTAGAACACTTTTTTTATAATGCTATTGATCAAAGGTACTTACGAGGCCCTCCTTCCCTAATTTAAATACTCTCATTTTATAGTTAAGGTATTGACATTAATAAATTAAAGTCAATACCATAGTTTGTATGTGATTATATTATAATCACATCTAATTAATCAATAATACATTATGTTAGAAGCTGTAAAACTCACCAAAAAATATGGTGAGTATGAAGCCTTGAGCAAATTAGACTTATCTGTATCAAAAGGTGAGATATTTTGTTTATTAGGGCAAAATGGTGCTGGTAAAACAACAACCATCAATGTGTTTTTAGGACTAATAGCCCCTAGTAGTGGAAAGGCATTAATCAATGGAGTAGAAGTAAAGGCCAATAGTAATTCTACGACTCATGCGGTTGCATATATCCCTGAAGTTGTTCAATTATACGGTAACCTTTCAGGACTCGAAAACTTGGATTTTTTCAGTCGTTTAGCAGGGTATGCTTATTCTAAGGAAGAATTATCTAATTTTTTGCTTAAAGCTGGGCTTCAAAAAGTTGTGCACAAAAACAGACTTGCTTCATATTCTAAGGGAATGCGTCAAAAAGTAGGTATCGCTATCGCACTTTCAAAAGATGCAGATTACATTTTTATGGATGAACCTATTTCTGGTTTAGATCCTAAAGCTACTTTGGAATTCACAGAAATTTGCAAAGAACTAAGTAAAAAGGGCAAGACAATTTTTATGGCTACACATGATCTTTTTAATGCAGTTAATGTTGGGACTAAGATTGGCATAATGAAAGAAGGAGAACTTGTCTATGTAGCCAATACAAAGGATTTAAATCCAAACGAATTGCAAGATTTATACTTGAAAACAATTTAAAATAAACGAATTAATAATGAAACAAATTAATACAATTCTTAAACTATTTATATTATTCATAAGTTGCTCCTTATGGTCACAAGTGAATATAACTGGAACTATAGTAGACCAAAACGATAGTCCTATTTTAGGGGCAACGGTGTCTCTAAAGAGTGAAGGTAAGACCATAGGGGATCTTACTGATAAGGACGGTCGTTTTGAAATTAACGTAATACAAGGAAATTATGAGTTAGTAGTACGTTATGTTGGATTTGAAACATACAGTGACAATGTAATAGCAAACAACAATTCTTCACTAGATTTGGGTAAAATAGCTCTAAAAGAAGGGATTGAAGAGTTACAAACTGTAGAAGTTGTGGGTCGAGCAAGAACGGATTATAATAGTAGTTACTCTTTTACTTCAACAAAAACGGCCATCAAGAATAGAGAATTACCTCAAGCTATTTCTACAGTTACTAAAGAGCTATTCCAAGACAAACAGGCTTTTCAAATAGCCGATGCTATTAGCACTACGAGTAGTGTAAATCATACTGGTTTCTACAATCATTTTAGTATACGAGGTTTAATAAAAGTAGAAGATGGTCAGGTTATAAATGGTCTACGTACCCGCCAGTTTTACTTCTTACAGCCTATCACTTCTCATATAGAAAGAGCAGAGGTCATCAAAGGTCCTTCTTCAATAACATTTTCTAGTTCAGATCCTGGAGGAACGGTCAACTTAGTTACTAAAAAACCATTACAAGAAAAAAGAAATGAAATAAGTGCTACTGTAGGAAGCTTTGGGACATTAAGAGCTACAGCAGATTTTACCGGACCATTAAACGAATCTGGAACTTTACTATATCGTCTGAATGCTGCTGTACAAGAAGCCAGATCCTTTCGTGATTTAGTAGAAAACAATCAATTTTTAGTGACACCATCTATTACATTTAAACCTAATAATTCGACAGCACTAAATGTTGAAATGATCTATAGTAGCGGTAGAGGGAATTTAGATCGTGGACAACCAATATTTGCAGATGATAATGGGAATTTTGATTTAAATAGTACCTCTATTTCAACAAATGTAGCTGCAACTAATGATTTTTATGCTTCTGATGAATTTATGATTATTGGGAATTTTAATAAAAAAATAACCGATAATATAGGGTTTAATGCTTCCTATATGAAGCAGACTTGGCGAGAAGATCTTGCAGAACACCGTTTTGCTGGGTTTGCCGTAGACATTGAAGGAAATACAATATCTTCTTCACTAGCAGAATTACGGTATACAGAAAGACAACAATTTTGGGTTACAGACAACTATAATGCATACTTTAATTTTGACTTTGCGGGAGACAACTTTACCAATAAATTATTGGTTGGATATGATGGGAGTAGATGGGAACGTACTATAGGTGGCACCTCTAATGGCGCACGTCGTTTTAGACGATTAGACGGCACTGCAACTTCTTTTAATCCAGAAGAAGCAGACCTATTTGAAACTATAGAAATTGATGGGGTGCTAGCCCCAAGGCCTAATGTAGATCATTTTGATCTTGCAAATCCTAATAATACTGCAAGAGTAACTACTGACTATATTATCTCGGAGTTTGCAATTCCGGCTAATCTAACGACATCAAATGGTATTTATATTCAGGACCAGTTTAAAATAGGTAAGTTTTCGGCTTTAGTGAATCTTCGTTTAGACTTTTTTGAAGATATTTTTAATTATGAATCGGATAATGAAACCATTACAGATAATACAGCATTTATACCCAGAGTAGGATTAACTTATGAAGTATCAGATGATATCAGTGTTTATACCTCTTATATAGAAGGTTTTCAGCCTCAAGCTAACTTATTCAGTTTATCCCCTGTTAATGGAAACTTCTTCTTTGGAGCTCCTTTGCCATCTAATTTTGATCCATTAAGAAGTAATAATATAGAAGTAGGTGCGAAAGCAAATTTTTTAAGAGGGAGAATAGCTATGAATGCGGCAATTTATTCTATTACGCAGAGGAATCTCTTGCTTCTAGATCCAAACGAAGATTTCTCATTTACGCAAAGAGGAGAGCAGCGTAGCCGAGGTTTTGAATGGGATGTTACTGGTCATGTCCTTCCTAATCTACAAGTTAGTGCGTCTTATGCTTTTATAGATGCCGAAATTACAGAAGATGAAGATCCAACATTAATTGGCCAGCGCATAGGTGGAACATCAGAACATAGTGCTAATTTTTGGGGAAGATATGATTTCGCTAGAGGTGCATTACGAAATTTTGGTGCAGGCTTAGGTATTGAATATCGCAGTGATAGTTTCTCTTGGTTTGCAAACCGTGTATTGCTGCCTTCTTATACTGTTTTTGACGCGGCTGCTTATTATCGTCCATCTGGAAGTGATATACAAATTATTCTAAAACTGAATAACGTGTTTAATGAAACCTTTTTTGATGGCGCGCTCAGTGCAGGAAGACTTTTTCCGGGAGCTCCAAGGAATGTATTATTAACCACTACTTATAAATTCTAAATAATGAAGCCCAAAAACATCAAGTTATTGGCATTACATTTCATACGTAATACGATAAAATCAAAATCGTTTTACATCGTTGGGATTATATTTTTACTGCTAACGGCCTTTGCAGCCGTTAGTGGTATTAAAAATCATGTTGATCAAAATACAATACGAAATACTCATCAATCTAAGGCAAGACAAAGTTGGGAGGCAAATCCGGATAAACACCCACATAGAATGGCGCATTTTGGAACTTTTGCTTTTAGGATTAGCCAGCCGTTAAGTTTGTTTGATTATGGATTGGAAAATTATACAGGTAATGCTGTATTTTTAGAGGCACACAGGCAGAATAGTGCAAACTTTTCTGAAGCATCATTTTCTACAGGGATTTTACGTTTTGGGGAATTGAGTATGGCAATGTTGTTACAACTAGTTTTGCCCTTAATTTTAATTTTTATTGGCTTTTCAGGGATTGCTGCTGATCGTCAAAATGGCACCTTAAAAATACTTCTATCCCAAGGCGCAAGCTGGTTTGAAATCTTGTTAGGTAGATCATTCGGCCTCTTTGTGATCTCACTTTTATTTTTCACACCTGTAGTTTTAACAGTAGTTTTTGCACTACTAAATTATGGTGATGTCTCGACAGGTAACTTTATAGGATTGCGTTTTTTAATACTAGTCTTAGGTTATATCATATTTCTTTTTATAGTAACAATAACCATTATCGTAATTTCTGCTCTAAGTACAACAACCAAAAATGCACTACTACGACTTTTAGGATTATGGCTGTTAATGGTTATTCTATTGCCAAAATCTGCTCAAGACTTGGGAGAGTATTGGTTTCCAACACCATCAAAACTAGCATTTACGTCAGCAATAGAAAAAGATGTCATTAAAACAGGAGATAGCCATAATCCCAATGATCCATATTATAAACATCTTAAGGATTCTGTTTTGTTGGCTAATAATGTGAATGAAGTAACAGAGCTTCCGTTTAATTATGCTGGTTTGGTGATGAGTGAAGGTGAGAAAATTAGTGCTACTTTATATAAGCAACATCAGGATAGATTATTAAAGGGATATCAAAATCAAAATAACATCTCAAAACTCATATCTTATATTAATCCCTATATGGCTATCAAGCAACTGTCCATGATTACATCAGGAACGGATTTTTCAAGTTATGTAGATTTTCAAAATCAAGCTGAGCATTATAGATATGAACTTGCACAGCGCATGAACGAATTACAAATAAAGCATATAAGCCCAAAGAGGGTGAGTGGCTCTGAAGGTAAAAAACACGTAATAGGTCATGAGCACTGGGAAGAATTCTCTGATTTTAGACATAAATCAATATCTTTTGATAAAATGATTAATGAAGCCACAGGATCAATTATATCATTAATAATGTGGCTAGTTGTTATAACGGGATTACTATCCTTCACTGCAAAAAGAGCCAAGGCAATATGACATTCAAATTATTAATATATCAATTTATACGATCTAAGGAAGTACGTATTAGCCTAGTCTTAATCATGCTATTAGGACTAATTGGAATTTTTATTGGAAAACGACATATAATAGAACAGCAGAAAGCTATTAATGAAGTAACGACCTATCAAAAAGACCATTTTGAAAGATATGTTACTGCGCATAATGATGATTTAGGTTTGTTATTATATTATGTGAAGTTTGCATTTATTAACCCATCAAACAAGCTTAATGGTATATCCATAGGACAATCGGATCTAAACCCTTCCATTAAAAGAATAACAATAAAGACTTTTGAAGCGCAAAAACACGATACAGATTTGATAAACCCGATGAATTTACAGTCAGGAAACCTTGATTTATCATTTGTTTTAATCTATCTAGTACCTTTATTAATTATCGTAATAGTTTTCAATGTCTTATCGGAAGAAACCGATACAGGCACTTGGAGTTTGGTTACTATTCAGACCAAATCAAAATTGCGATTTGTAATTAATAAACTTTGGGTACGATTTCTCTTTGTTACTAGCATATCGGTCTTATTGTTTTTATCTTCAATACTCATATTAAATACTTCTTTTACAGTTGAACTGCTATTAATGTTCACCCTCTCGGTTTTGTACATTGTTTTTTGGTTTACACTCTCTTTTTTTATTATTTCCTTCAAAAAGTCTTCTCGATTTAATGCGTTGACACTTTTGACTACTTGGCTGGTTTTGCTCATTTTGTTGCCTTCTGGTATCAATGCCTATGTTACCTCAAAATATCCGGTGCCTGAGGCATTAAATACCGCTATTGTGCAACGAGATGGATATCATACCAAATGGGATAAAGAGAAACTGCCAACTATTCAAAAATTTTATGCTCATTATCCTCAATTTGAAAAATATGGATACCCTACGGAAGGCTTTAATTGGTTATGGTATTATGCAATGCAACAAATGGGCGATGATGATTCTCAAAAAGAACGAGGGGCATTAAATGCAAAAATTAAAAAGAGAGAAAGAGTTAGTCAAAATATAGCATCTTGGATTCCAAATATGCATATGCAGTTAACGTTTAACCATCTGGCAGGAAATAGCCTAGGGCAACATATGGATTTTTTAGAAGCTACAGAACAATTTCATGAAAAATTGCGTTTGTTTTTCTATCCCCAGATATTCGAAGAGCAATTGGCAGAATCTGTGGATTGGGAAGAATTTTCACCAGAATATTATCAAGCTAATCAAGAAGTTATCCCTATTAAGTCTATATTTCCACTACTTGCGACAACAATGCTCATAATTTTATTTTCAATGCCAAAGGCTAGAAGACTATGATTGCTATATTATCTATGTAATAATCTAAATTTTGACTAATAAACAAGAACATTAATATAAAGTAAAAAGAGGCGCTCCCTACAGCGCCTCTTTCCTCCCTACATAGCTGCCTTGTGTTATTTACTTAAGAGCAGCAGTTCGTTACATACAATTTCTGTGGTATAACGTTTAATACCCTCCTTGTCTTCCCAACTTCGGGTAGTGAGTTTTCCTTCAACGGCGATTTCTTTGCCTTTGGTAACATAATTTTCAACTACTTTGACGAGATTGCCCCATACCACTACATTATGCCAATCGGTACGTTCGACACGTTGTCCATTTTGATCTTTATAACTATCATCAGTTGCTAAGGAGAATTTGGCAAGCTGCTTGCCATTTTCGAAGTTTACAATTTCGGGGTCTTGCCCTAAGCGTCCAATTAACTGTACTTTGTTTCTAAGTGCGTTCATAATTTTTGATTTTCTTCCTAGCGTATATCTAGGAAATTAATTTTAAGGTTTACATCTTCAGGCGTATCCTGAAAAGCTCGTGTTTGTATCAACGTAAATGAGTTGTTGATTTTGAACACTGCAAATATGGAACAGCAAGCACATAAGATTCGGTAGTTACCTACTTACTATCATTTATAATCGATTGCAAATGATTGTAAACGTTTGTTGTTAATTATTAAATATGTATGTTTTCTTTATTTTAAAAGGTTTAAGAAGTATTTTAGAGCCTTTGTTTTAAGCTAGATACATTAAAATTGAATTCAAGAAAATCAGAGATGTTCCCGTTTATCTTTCGCCTATGTTGCAGCATAGGAATCTCTTTGGTTACCATAACTCAAGGTTTTGGACAGTCTACGGCAGAAGATTATGTCTGGAAGGAAACCGATACTTCATTAGCTCTTTTGCATAAAAAAAAGCTGCTGTGGAAATATAATTTTAATACACAAAAAGGGAAACCCTATTTTCATCCTATCCGGTTAAATGAAAAAACGATAACGGCACATCAACCAAAGGATCACCCTTGGCATTTAGGATTGTGGTTTTCCTGGAAATATATCAATGATGTGGATTATTGGGAGTATGATCGTACGGATGACACGATTCCAGATTATCAGGGAATCACTGATATCAAGAATATACAGATAGTAAAAAGAGCAGGTCATTCTTGTACCCTTGTATTGGATATTGTGTATCATGAAAAAGACTGTCCTCCTGTTTTACGAGAGAAAAGAATCATTGAGATTTCAGCGCCAGAAGAAGACCAAACTTTTTATATTGATTATACATTTACGTTTAATGCATTAGAAGAACAGGTGACTTTAAACAGAACCCCATTACTGGAAGAAGAAAATGGAAAACCCTGGGGAGGATATGCAGGATTGACCCTTCGTTTTAATACCGATTTTAAAACCCCACTTTTTTTAAATGCTGATCAATCCAGAGCCTCACTCCACGGAAAAGTGTCTGCTTGGAGTTATTATGGTTTCAAGACCGAAAAGAGTTTTACGGGTGTTACTATTTTTGATCATCCTCAAAATACTCAGCATCCCACATCTTGGCATATAACGGATGATTCTAAAGAAGATCTTTATGTAGTACAGCCGGCACCTCTTTTCCAAAAATCACAAACACTGCAACCTGCTCAGACAGTTATTTTAAAGTATCGAGTTAAGTTTTATAATCGTAAGGTTTCTCACACGGTTTTGGGTAACGATTGGAAAACCTATGGCAAGGAATAAAACATAGGATAAACTTTTAAAAGAAAGTACTTAGCGATTTCCATTTCCCATTAAAAAGATTAAAAAAATACTTTTTTAGCTATAAAAAGGTGTAAATACTTATACCTATAGAAAAATTCAGGTATAAGTACGCATTTTTCAACACGTTTTTCTTTTTAACCTTGTCTTCCCAAAAATATATTTCATAATGATATAGATGAAGTAAAGAAAGTATATAAAAATATAAGAGGTTGATAATCTTATATGAAATGACTTTTGGAATTAGCTCTGGAATAAACTAAAACTCACTCATGCGCAAATCCAGAATTGTAGTTTTATTAGTATATACAATGCTCACTCTTTGTTGGAGCAATTATAATGGTATGCCATTATATGCGCAAGACAGTGCAACTACAGAAAAGGATTCTACAGCTGAAAAAGAAGAAAAAGATGCTAAAAAAGATCTCAAATTTATTGAGAAACTACTATCCTTTAAAAATTTCTTTCATCATAGCGACTCCACTAAATTAGCCAAAAGGTATATACGCCAACATCAAAGACTTACTAGAGGAAAAAAAAACTATCGCTATAAGATCCCGAGG
Source organism: uncultured Flavobacteriaceae bacterium (assembly GCA_964589085.1). Classification (GTDB taxonomy): domain Bacteria; phylum Bacteroidota; class Bacteroidia; order Flavobacteriales; family Flavobacteriaceae; genus Dokdonia. Next base: position 9,125 of record CAZPTJ010000002.1, read on the forward strand.
GATAGCCTTATAAATTTACTTCCTTATTTACGATATAATATCAACGAACCTACCCATGAGATTTTGGGTTGGTATCCTTCCTGGGAAAAAGACTTACATAAAACGCTCAACTATTCGCTCCTATCTACAGTAGCCTATTTTTCTTATGAGGTCAATCCAAAGACCGGAGAAGCCGATAGTATTGGAGATTGGATGACCACGCCAGTTATTGATTCCCTACATGCGCACAACAAAAAAATACTGCTCACCGTCACCAATTTTGGAAATAAAGAGAATCGGGAATTCTTGAAAAACCCTGCAGCTGGAGATACATTGATAAAACGTGTTATACAGCTGTTGAAAGATAGAGATGCTCATGGAGTTTGTATCGATTTTGAAGGGGTAGTTAAATCACAAAAAAAGAACTTCAATAGCTTTATAACCCTATTTAGTCAGGAACTCAAAAAAGCAAATAAAGAGTATCTGGTATATCTTACTGTTCCTGCTGTAGACTGGAATAAATATCTTGACTTTGAAGTGCTCATACCCGTAGTCGATCAGTTTGCTATTATGGGGTATGATTATTATGGATCGACCAGTAAAGTAGCTGGGCCAGCAGCACCATTACAGAGTGGAGATATCTGGGATCCTTTTAATCTTACGACTTCGGTTGACTATTATCTGGCCAATAAAATTCCTCCTTCACAACTTATCCTTGCCTTACCCTTTTATGGAAATCTTTGGAACACAAAAACAGGTCAGCGAGGCTCAAAATCTGATAAATATATTGGGGCTCGTAGCTATGACTATATCAAATATGAATTTGATAAAGTCCCGGAAATTGAGGAACGCTACGATTCAATAAGTCAGAGCGCCTGGTATAGTTATGTGATCAAAAGCGATGCAAAAAAACCCAAACGACAGTTTAGACAGCTATGGTTTGATAGTGATTCGACAATGGCAGCTAAACTCAATTTTATTAAGGAGAGAAACCTCAATGGTTTAGGGATATGGGCTTTAGGATATAATAAAAAGTATAAGAACTATTGGAAAGTCATTGACGAGACGTTTTGTAGACCTGAAAAAGACAGTACACTGCGACCCTATATTTTAAAATATCCAGACTCCATAGTGGTCGTAGTCGTAGATACAACTGCTTTAGAAAAGGTAGCAGATTCCACAAAAACAGATACTACAAAAACAGAGGACGAGACAGATATCGGTGGTGATGATGAATCTTCTTTTTGGGAGTCTCTTGGAGGATTTTGGGATACCATAACCGACGTTAATGGAATATTGAAGAAAATTTCAGAATCCAAATGGGTTTTACTTTATGCATTGCTCTTTATGGTGTTTTTTGGAGGAATAGGTTTTGTCATCGCCATGTTCAAACCAGATACGCGTAAATTTTTCTTTAACAGCAGGGCCTACACTTTTTACTATGTATTAGTGGTATTGGGCATTTTAGTGTTCTGCTTGAGATACATCCGAGTTATCAAAAATGATCCTACCGTAGTGCTTATAGGTGGGTTTGTTATAGGAGCTATAGTGATCTATTATATAAGCAGACGAGTACAAAAAGCTAAAAGAGATCTTCCTTAATGAGTGCAGTAGTAAAAGACATAAAGGAAGAGGAAGGAAAGTTGAAAAAACTCCTTAAAGCCATTAAGAAATTGATCGCAGGAGAGTTTCTATGGATCCTGTTTATCGTTATAGTCAGCATACCGCTGGCATTAATTATACACTATCTCGCATTTAAGTATATGCCCGGCGAAGTGATCAATACTATTTGCGAAATACTCGATGGAAATTCTTTGTTACTGGGGAGTTATGCATTGAGCATAGCCGGAATTTACTTTTCAAGAGCTATAGTAGGAGCAATAAAAACCGTAGTAGATAAATCAGAAGGATAAGTTATGATCGCAAAAACACTCTCATTCATTACCGAAATTTTCAATCAGGAACTCAAGATGACCTATGGAGTTACAGATGACTTTGTTGTTGCCAGTGGTCTTATCAATCCTGATGGCAGCAGTATCCAACAAACCCAAAATAAGATAGTAGTCTCCGTAATAAACATAGAGCGGGAAACAAGTATGACCATGAACGGCTACTTTAATGACGGAGATAAAAACTATGGACGCGTTGCACCTCCCGTTTACCTCAATCTATACCTATTGATAGCAGCCAATTATACGGACTATTTAGAAGCAAATAAAATATTGTCAACCATTATAGGAGTGATCCAGTCCAATCCTTTTTTTACAAGACAGGAGCATCCTGTGATGCAAGAACCCTTAGATAAACTCACTTTTGAAATTCTTAATGTCCCCATGAATGAGCTTAGTCATATCTGGAGCGGTATTGGAGCAAAATACCTTCCCTCCGTCATCTGTAAAGTCAGAATGATGACTATTCAAAAGAATGTGATCAAAAAAGAGATTCCTGGAATTACTGGATTGGGTAATCAGTCAAAACCAAAAACAAATTAAGATGGATATACATTATGTTAAAGCCGCAGAGATAAAGATATCTCACACCTATTTTAAAGATGGGGTCAGTGATGTATTTGAATTGATTCCTCTTCACGAGACGGCAAAACAATTGCATAATTATAATGTCTTAATAGACAAGCGGCATAACCGACATGCTTTTTTTGTAGGGCTACGAAAAGATGAAGGCACCACGATTACATCAGAATTGAAAGGAATAGGAAACCTGTTTTTTCAATTAACAATAAATGATGTTCAGTGGTATAACTATACGGCATTGAAACCTTTTAATGAAGGACAGTTACTATACCTTTCAAATCACAATGCCTCACCGGGAATACAACAACTTCATACCCCTCCAACGGTTACTGATGGGAATTTGCTCACCGTTAAGCCCAAGAGGTTTAGTGTTAATATCCCATCTGACACTACAGAAATAGAAGTTAAAAATGCAGACGGCGAGTCTATATATCAAAAAGAGATCTCAAACCTTGAGGGAACAAGTTACCCCTTAGATCTGAATACTCTTGAGGACGGATATTATGAATTATGGCTAAATAAAACCTTGCACGAAACATTTTTTGCAAGTGGACAGGCCTTAGACCAGAACTGTATAGGAATTGTAAAACTCCATATAGAAGACCTTGAAGATGCAGTCTACACTATAGATTTTAAGGCACGTGCTGTATACTGGAAATATAAAATAATGATTCCCGAATCGAGAAAAATCGAAGTCTCCAGTATATCAGTTACCCAGGGAACACAAGTCTATAGCGGACCCGTAACCGAAGAAATTGTAGGAGGGCAGGTAGCACAGGTATTTAAAAGTAATACGTTAATGGTACTTCAAAAACAACTGGAAGATCATCCGCTATTAACCATGTCCTACACCAGTGATGTTTCTCATAGAGTGAGTGATCTGGAAATAAAATTACCCAATCCGAGTAGTGAAAATATTTCGAAAGAAAAGGATGAAGAATCATTCTTTTCATCAACCATAGTTTATGTCTAATTTAAATTAATTTTTATGTCAACAACAATGAAAACCCCAGGGGTTTACATCCAGGAATTGGATGCTTTTGGAAATGCTGTTGTTCCTGTACCAACGGCCATTCCGGCCTTTGTCGGGTATACAGCAGAGACATCCTATAAAGGGAAAAGTCTCTTAAACAAAGCAGTTAAGGTTACCTCCTTAGCTGAGTTCTTATCCATTTTTGGTAGCACAGCACCAGAAGTGAAATACACCCTTACTTCTGCCTTATTACCAGAGCGCCTTATTGAGCTTCAGGCAGAAGTAGACGGAACAGCAAAGACGCTTGCAGATGCCTCAGCAGTGGTGAAGGCCGCAGGTAAAAATGCCTCCGATGAAGAAAAAGCTGCAGAAGCTACGGCAAAAGCCGAGAATGATGAAGCCATTAAGAATCTGAATGATGCTAAAACGAATCCAAGTATTGCTGCATTACAAACAGCAAAAGATGCGGTAGCAAAAGCTGGTGCAAAGGCGACCGATGCACAATTACAAGCTGTTGCAGCTGCAGAGCAGGGATTTGCCGATGAAATAAACAGCGCAGATTTTGTAGATCATGGCTATGCTTATTTTGTGACACAAAAGAGTATTAACTATCGCTTGTATGGAGCTATTAAATTCTTCTATGAAAATGGTGGAGGTACCTGTTATGTGATGAGCGTTGGAACCTATGATTATTCCCAAGCATCCATCAAGGATACTACGGCAATTACAAATGCCATTACCCTATTAGAGAAGGAAATGGAGCCCACCATGCTTGTCATTCCGGATACAGTAGAGGTATGTGATACTACAGTAACCGATAGAACAAGTGATACGTATCTACAGAATCGATATGCAAATGCATATTCTCTTCAAAATGCGATGATCAATCATTGCGGAGATATGATGGACAGAGTTGCTATTCTAGATATTCCAGGTGGTTTTTCGGAGCCGGCAACAGGAACAAAAAGTTTTGAACAGTTTAGAACTAGTGTAGAACCTGAAAACCCGAAATTCAATAGCTATGCTGCAGTGTATTATCCCTGGTTACATACTACAGTATATCAGGCTACAGAAATTTCGTTTAAAAATATAGATGAAGCTTCTTACGGTCAAATTCAACAATTATTGACCAATGAATATACAGATCCAAAAACAGGAATTGTTTTAAAAGATATGCAGGAGTATATCGCAGCATTTAATACAGATGCTACTCAGATCATTCCTGGAGATGTGCGCAAAGCAGATAAGATATTACAAAACTTAAGTAAGTCTTATCAATTCTTAATGAAGGGAGTGCTTAATCATATGAATCTTATGGCACCTAGTGCAGCAATGGCTGGAATTTATACTTCTGTAGATAATAATGATGGCGTATGGAAAGCACCAGCAAATGTTGGAATACAAAGCACTATCGCACCAGCAATAAGTATCGATCATGCGCAGCAAGAAGATTTGAATATGCCTATCAGTGGTAAATCTGTTTGCGCCATTCGTGCGTTTGTAGGTCGAGGTAATCTGGTATGGGGAGCTCGTACCCTAGATGGTAATTCCAACGATTGGAGATATATCAATGTAAGAAGGACTCTTATATTTCTGGAACAATCTGTAAAAGATGCTGCAAAAGCCTATGTGTTTGCGCCTAATGATGCCAATACCTGGGTGAATGTGAAGAGTATGATCAGTAATTTCTTGACAGGTGTATGGAAACAAGGGGGACTTGTAGGGCCTAAACCAGCAGATGCCTTTTCCGTAAGCGTCGGTTTGGGAAGCACAATGACCAATGATGACATTCAGAATGGTATTATGCGGGTATCTGTTAAAGTAGCAGTATCACATCCAGCAGAATTTATCGAAATCACCTTCCAGCAACAAATGCAGGAAGCATAACATGTAAACGAATAATTAACTTTTTAAAAAATATAATATTATGGCAGGAGAAGCTCAAGATGCTGTATGGCCTTTACCCAAGTTTTACTTTACGGTAAGCTTAGGTTCGCAAGATAGCACCGTTTCATTTCAAGAAGTATCAGGACTCGATACAGAAACGCAACCCATAGAATACAGACATGGGGATAACCCCGTATTCTCAACTATAAAAATGCCTGGAATTGTAAAGACAGGCAATGTGACGTTGAAAAAAGGAATTTTTGTCAATGACAATAATTTCTGGAAATGGTATGACGCCATTAAAATGAATACCATCAAAAGAGAAACCGTTGTTATTCAATTACTGGATGAGTCAGCAAAACCTACAATGACCTGGACACTTACTAATGCGTGGCCAACGAAGATTACAGGGACAGACCTCAAGTCTGATGCCAATGAGGTTGCTGTTGAATCCCTTGAATTAGCCCACGAAGGTTTAACCATAGCTAATGGAGGTTAATGATGAGTGACGAATATCCACCAGTAGCCTTTTATTTTACATTGTCCTTTGAGGGTGAGTCAGGTGAGTCATCCTTTAAGGAGGTTTCTGGAATTTCAATGGAAATGGATACAGAAGAGATTGCAGAGGGTGGGAACTCCTATAAACATCGTGTTCCTACCTCTGTAAAATTTTCAAATCTTGTGTTAAAAAGAGGGTTAGTCCCAAAAGATTCAGCCATAGTACAATGGTGTTCTGATACTCTGGAATCCGGTCTTTCGACAGGGATTACAACAAAGAGTATTACAGTGAGTCTACTAGATGAAGAGGCTAATCCTTTAAGCACATGGAATTTTCAGAATGCCTGGCCTGTAAAATGGTCAGTTTCTGATTTTCATTCCATGAATAATGAAATAGCTATGGAGACCCTTGAATTTTCATACAGTGCATTTACTAAAGTAAGCTAAGGTCGGGGTTCGATGATAAGTGGACAGATTACGCTTTCGCGAAAGCGTAATGATCCTGATGAAAAATAATTGTTTTCAAATCTAAGTAGCAATTAAGAATCAGAATATATAGCAAAGCAATATGGCGATTGAAATAAGAGAACTACGTATAAAGGTTAAAATAGATGATGGGAATACTGCGGTCACTGCACCTTATGACGTAGAACAAATGCGACAATTCCTTTTAAAGGAATGTAAAAAGGAAATAAAGAAACAAATGAATAAACATAAAGAGCGATAGTATGTCACTTGATAAAATGTCAATTGTAGCCTATGCCGATGATAGCTATGGTGGTAGTGGTGATCAAACCTGTACGGTTAAAATCAATCCTGCTTCCTACACACACAATCATCAGGTGAAGTACGATAATGTGACTGCGCAGGGATCTCCCGGAACTACATTGAAGTTTAAAGGGATTCCTCCGGAGACCATTTCTTTTGATATCTATTTTGATGCAAGCGGGGTTATTGATAGTACTATCGTAGATGTAAAGGCACAGCTTGATGAGTTTAAAGAAGTTTGTTTTGATTACAATGGGACTATACACGAACCCAATTATCTTATTATATCCTGGGGAAGTCTGGTTTTTAAATGCAAGTTGATATCCCTAGATGTAAGTTATACACTATTTAAATCTGATGGAACGCCTTTACGCGCAAAAGCCAGTGTGAAGTTTGAAGAAGCTATTGACTCCAATTTAATTGCTGCCGAAGCCGCTCCCGAATCTCCTGACCTTACGCATCATGTTGTTGTAAGAGAAGGAGATACGTTACCGCTCTTATGCAAGAACGCTTATGGCGATGAAAGCTATTATATGGAAGTTGCTAAACATAATAAACTCGTCAATTTTAGGGATTTGATTCCTGGAACAGAATTGTATTTACCACCTATTAAATAAATAACGATGCCTAGTTCACCGATATCAGAAGATACTAATATTGTCTCGTTTGCCATACTTTCTGGCGGAAGTGAGATTCCAACGACCTATGAAGTTATATCGATAAAAATTGAGCAACATCTCAATAGGATTGCTGAAGCCGAAATTACAATTAGAGATGGAAGCGCCGCAGATCAGGTTTTTGAAGTTACCGATTCTAATACGTTTAAACCTGGTGCGGACATTGAAATCAAGCTTGGATATCAAAACAGCAATACCTCTATATTTAAAGGGATTGTGATCAAACAAATGGTCAAAATAGACGATGTTGAAGGGTCAAGATTACAGGTCATTTGTAAAGACGAAGCCCTTAAACTCACGACCGTCCGAAAGAATGCCATTTTTACAGACAGTAAAGACAGTGACATCATATCGAAACTTGGAAGTGGTGTGGGCCTATCTACAGATATCGTTGCAACTACAGTAACGCATAAAGAAGTCGTACAGTATTATACAACAGATTGGGATTTTATCATGAGTAGAGCTGAGGTAAACGGATTAATTGTCGTTACCGATAACGGAAAATTGGTCGCAGCAAAACCCGATGTATCCGGAACTCCTGAGTTGCAAGTGCAATTTGGATATGATATTATTGAATTTGACGGAGAAGTGGACGCTACGTATCAATATGCTGGAGCCGAAGGAAATGCCTGGGATATGAGTACACAAGCAGTGATTAATGCGTCTGCAAGTGAACCTACGGTCAATGAACAAGGTAATTTGACAGGATCACAACTGGCAGATGTACTGGGATCTTCTACTACAGCTATGGATACTTCGGCAACCATAACACAAGACGATATTCAAACCTGGGCAGACGCCTCCTTATTAAAGTCTAGATTGTCAATGTTTAAAGGCAGTATTACATTTCAGGGATCTGCTAAGGCTAAAGTGAATACGGTTATTAAGTTAATCGGGGTGAGCGATCGACTTAAGGGGAATGCCTATATCTCAGGAGTAATACATACTCTTGAAGAAGGTAAATGGATGACGGAAGCAAAAATAGGACTGTCACCAGAGTGGTTTGTAGAAAATCATGAAGTAGCTGCTCCCGGAGCTTCAGGATTACTTCCTGGAATTAAAGGGCTTCAAACCGGTGTGGTCAAGAAAATAAATGAAGATCCAGATAATGAATTTAGAGTTCAGGTGGAGATTCCTATTCTGGGAGCAGATGGCGAGTCCGTATGGGCACGTTTATCCACCTTTTATAATGGGAATGGGATAGGAGCGTTTTTTATGCCTGAGATTAATGATGAAGTCATTTTAGGATTTATGAATGACGACCCTAGATTCCCTGTTATTTTGGGAAGTGTATATAGTAGTTCTATTGCTGCACCAGAAACACCTGATGAGGATAACACTATAAAAACAATCATCACACAGAGCAAACTGCAATTAAAATTTGATGATGAAAATAAAGTGATAACACTGCTTACTCCTGGCGGGAATACCATAGTCATAAGTGATGAAGATAAAGGAATTGCGCTTACAGATGAAAACGGGAATACATTTGAAATGAATGATAGCGGGATTACCATAAATAGCGCATCCAGCCTAACCTTAAAAGCCTCTGATGATGTGACTATACATGGCAAGTTGGTATCCATATCGGGGAGTGATTCGGTAAGTGTGAGTAGTGAAAAAAATATTTCGGTTTCTGGAGACCAGAGTGTTACGGTAAGCGGTAGTGCGCAATGTGAAGTTTCCAGTGATGGACAGATGAGTGTTAAAGGATCAATTGTAATGATAAACTCATGAGCGATATATATAAAAAAACCAAATCCTTTTTAGGAACAGGATGGGGATTTCCTCCCACATTTAATGAGGAGCCATTGGTCGGTATTGAGATGTCAGAAAATGAAATAGATATCAAAGAATCTCTGGAAATCTTATTAAATACAAATCCAGGAGAACGCATTATGTTACCCGAATATGGATGCGAACTCCAGAAATATGTTTTTGACGTCATCTCAAATACCAGATTGCATTATCTGAAGAATATAATTCGAACAGCCATAGTCAAATATGAACCCAGGATTGTTGTCAATAATATCCTGATTAATAAAGAAGAATATCTGGATGGTATTATAAGAGTCATTATTAAATACACCATTAAATCTAATAACACACGATTCAATCTCGTATTTCCATACTATAAACAGGAGGGAACCGACATCCCAGCACTTTTTCATAAACATGTCACGCAAACCATGGAGCGTTAATACGTATGAAGCATAGTATTACACATAAAATAGGAATTGAAAAAAGGAATGGAACGATCCAAAGCAAACGCCTTGCAGAATATTTATTGGACAGTACATTTCGCATAGATGATCGTGCTCCCTGGGATGTGTTAAGCTATATAGCATCCTATCTGGAACATGTAAATTATTACTCCATTGATGATCGTATTGAAGGAAACTGGAGAAAATATGTAGAAAAGGATGTAATCATTTTTCTAGCATCCATTATAGATTATCCTACAGACGATATAGATGATTTGATTCGGAATTATGATTATAAAAAAGTAAAGGATGATTCTACACGCAGAAAAATCATTCTCATTTTGGGTCAATGGTGGAAAAAAATCCATGAATGGTCCAGGAATCTCGAAAAACTTGATGAAAAAAACCTTGCTGATAAAATAAAGAAGAGCCTCGTAAACGGAATCATGTTTAATAGGGATTATATCTTAGAATTGGGGGAAGGAAAGATTGATATGGCAAACCTCCAGAATGCAGCAAAAAATGCTAGTAATATTGGAGCTATTCTGGATGAGATACTCCACGACTTTCAAAAAGCCATAGCTCATATTAAGGAGATTGCTAAAAATCATTTTAAAGAGTATGTGATTTCAAAAGCTGATGATCAGGATAATCACCTTCCTCATAATGCTATGTATATCGCATTTGCCCTATTGTTCAGAGAGGTACAGGGAAAGTTAAATGAACTGTCTAAAAGACACCTCGATTTTTATTATAAAGATATTTTAAATCAAAAACACGATAAAGGTCGCCCCGTAAGAGCGATCGTTAATTTTGATTTGCAACCTGCTGTCAAAGGAACAGTAATTCCTAAGGGAACACGTCTTTCTGCCGGTAAAGCAATGGGTAATGATGCGGAGATTATTTTTGAAACCAGTAAAAATTTAAGAGCGTATCCCTGTGAACTGGTTAATATCCAAACATTATTTATTAATTCAAACAAATACATTGAAGTTGGCACAACCCATCCTATAATATCATCGGTTACCTATAATAAGCTTATGAGTTATAGCGAAGAACTCATATCGCGTGATCAATGGTATGTATTTGGGGCCAATAAAAAGACGATACTCGATGGCGAAATAGATGAGAGTAGAACAGGGAAGTTAGGTTTTATTATAGGAAGTCCAGTACTGTTTTTAAGCGAAGGAAGACGAGAAATAACTATAGACTTTCATCTGGAAGAAACCACTTCAAAAGCCATATTATGGAAACTCCTTCATGAAATAAAATGTCATAAAGACTATGCCTTGAATGCTGTAGTATCCATGGTTTTTGATCAGGCATTTATCATTTCTTATACCAACAAAAAAGGTTGGATACCCTGTGAAGAATATAGTATAGAATGTGATGAACTTCAAAATTGCTTTACCATAAAAGTACTTTTGGATATGACAGATCCGGCTATGGAAACAGGGGTCAACATAGAAGAAGAATTAAGCTGGCCATCTGTAAAAGTTGAACTTAATGAGTTTGCTCCAATATATGTGTATTCGTTCTTTAAAGAAGTCGAGATTGAAACCATAGCTATTGATGTAGAGGTTCAGGAGATGAAAAACCTTTCACTCTACAATAATATAAGCAAGATTCCTCTGGGAAAACCTATAGAACTTTTTGGTCCTGAACCCAAAAAAGGAGCCTATATGATGTTAGGACATAGTGAACTATTTAAAAAACATATCGAAGATGTCACTGTGCGAATAGATTGGGATAATATCCCGTCAGACTATGGAGGTTTTGAAACCTATTACGATAGATATAATGCCGGCATAGATAACACAACCTTTCAAATTCAATTTTCTGCATTGTCCAATGGATACTGGCTTCCGCAAAATAATGCTGATACAAATACAAAACCCCTATTCAATACTACCCATTGCATTACTCCGGAAGGATTTGATAGTGTGCAATTAGAAAAGAGCAGCACTATTGACTTTGATACCTTTAAAGAATTGTTGATTACACCGCATTATGAATTGCAGGATCCGCTGCTTTATAGTATTACTTCAGGAAGTGGGTTTATTAAGATGACCCTTACAGGTCCGGAATTTGGATTTGGTAGTGATCTTTACCAGCAAGAATTTATCGATATAGCGACCTATAATGCAAAAAATAAGAAACAACTACCCTATCCTAACAAGCCTTTTGTCCCTAAAATAAGGGAAGTTGCCTTGAACTATAAAGCTTCTGATCGTCTGTCGTTTGTTGAGAAAATTGTAACAAACGATAGCACAAATATGTATGAAGGAGAGTTCAAACATATTAAACCCTATATGGTTGAAGATGTGATCGTAAACCAGATGGTTAGGAAGCATACGCTGCTGGCCAATTTTACAGAAGAAGGATATCTTATTTTAGGAATAAAAGGAGCCGTGGGAGGTACAGATCTTAATATATTCTTTAATTTTTTAAGATCCAGTACGACCACAGCCATTAAAGATAATACGCTTAACTGGGAATACTTGAGTGTGCCTAATTGGCAACCCTTTGAGCGAAGCGCCATTATACGTGATAATACAGAAGGGTTTATTAAGTCGGGCATTGTTCAACTTATTGTACCTCACCTTACTGCTAAGGAAAAAGGGAACCTAGATGATATCACATGGATCAGGGCTACCACACGAGAAGATGTGGAGAATTATCCCAAGATAAAAGGCATATATCTCAATGCAGTGGAAGCAAGGTGCATGGATGATGACCCCACTATTATCGGCAGAAAAATTAAAGCAGAATCCATACATAAAATAGATGGAAAACTTCCGGATGTTAAGCGAGTTTACCAAGCAGCAGAAACCTATGCAGGGAGAATTCCTGAGATGGAAGATCAATTTTATACCAGAGTAAGTGAGCGTCTTAAACATAAGGGAAGAGCGGTGACGCTATGGGATTATGAGCGTATCATTTTGGAAAACTTTCCAGACGTAAAAGTGGTAAAATGCACAAGTTTTAATGAAAGTTTTAAACCGGTGCCTGGTCACGTAAAAGTCATTGTGTTAAGCAAACGCTGGACAGATGAAGATCCCTATTATTATAGTAAGATGGTGCTTAAACGCATGAAGGATTTTTTAAATAAAATATCCTCATCATTTATAGATATAGAAGTAATTAATCCCAGCGTAGAACGCCTTATTGTAAACTGCAACGTATTATTTAATAGGATCGATCCCGGACGCAATTACCGTCAAAAATTAAGCGAAGAGATTACAAAGTTTTTGTCTCCCATTGATACAATGACCACCAATAAAGGCGGTATTGGAGGATCAATCATGCCTTCTACGATTTCCAATTACATAGAAAACCTGCCTTATGTAAAACGTTTGGAAAAGTTTAATGTCGAGCACATCATTCGGAAGGGAACAAATACATATACGCTAGATACTCATGACAGAGAAAAAATAATAACAGCGCAAACACCCTGGTCTGTTCTGGCACCATTAAAAGGTAGACATCGCATTATGATCAGGGAAGATAGGAGCGCAATAGAAGAAGTAAACGATTTAAATGTCGGTGTGGGACTTATGGGAGTAGGTGTAGATTTTATAATAGGAGAAGAGTTATAGTTTTTATTTTTCGCTTTCGCGAAAGCATTAAAGGGATAGGATATGAAAAGAACAAAACCGGACAATAGGGAAACCTTAAAGAATTATTTTAAAAACGGAACCCGTCCTACCGAAGAAAATTTCAGGAGGTTGATTGATTCTATGATCAATAAGGCAGACGATGGAATTTCAAAAAATCATGATGAAGGATTGATTCTTGCTCCAGAAGGTGAAAATTCCAATAAAACTATGAGTTTTGTGAATAGAATTGGTCAGGACCTTCCTAACTGGAGTATTGACCTAATGGATGGAGAACAAGCAGGTTTAGGAATCACACAACCTACTACAGACGATACCCATAAAACAAAATTGTTTTTTAATGAAAATGGACGTGTCGGGATTCATACAAAAACTCCAGTCACTGAGACCGAAGTACAAGGAGTTTTAGGCATACAGGCTCGAGTTGGGACCTATAAAATAGATACCATACCTGCAGATGGTAAATGGCATAAGGTTCTGGATAATCTTGATGGATGTAATGCTTTTGAAATTGTGGCTCAAGTTGGAAAAGCAAGTACAGGCAAGCATGCCTTATTACACGCCACGGCCATAAGTACTTTTGGGCAGTATAAGAATAGAATACGTAGAACACAAGCCTCTTATGGATGGTGGTGGTGGAACAGACTGGCCATACGATGGGGAGGAGATTTACACAATTACCATCTTAAATTAAAAACACGATCTAATTATGGTAATGACGTTTCCATAAAATATCATATAACAAAACTTTGGAGTCCGGATCTCATAGATTTATTCGAACAACAGGAAGATCAAATAAACGAATCCCATGTCTGAAACGCTTAAAAAAGGACATATTACCAAAAAAGAAAAGGGAGCAGGAGAATTTCAGGAACTCTATCTGGAAGGAATAGAATTCCTTCAAAATCTTTCCGGAGCAAATTGGACAGATTATAATGCTCATGATCCTGGGGTTACAATTCTTGAAAATTTAGCATATACCTTAACCAACTTATCTCATAAGGTAAGTATGCCCATACGCGATCTTTTGGCAGAATCAAAAGGAGAACAACTGGTTTCCGGAGACAATGGTTTTTTTGTGCCTTCAGAAATACTTACCACCAATCCGATTATCAAAGATGATTACAGAAAATTGCTGGTTGATGGAGTTAAAAATGTCAAAAACGTCTGGATAAAAACCCATAGCGAGTTACAAGGAGAGGGAATTAATGATAATACTAAAGCAAACCTAAAAGGACTCTATCATATCTATGTAGAACTCTATGACTACGACACAGATGATAAGAAAAGACATGATGAAGAAAAGCGGGTAAGAAAAAGCATTCGACAGATGTATCATATGCACCGCAACCTATGTGAAGATTTATATGAAGTTACGATTCTTGATCCTTTATATCTGGACATGACATTAGCATTAACGATCGATGCAGCCGCAGATGGAGAAGAAGTTTTTGCGCAGGTATATTATCTGGTAAATGATTATCTAACCCATGAGGGAAAATTTGAATCACTTTGGGATTTAGTAGGCGATGATCAAAGTTATAGTTCCATATATCAGGGACCGTCACTTGACAATGGATTTTTAAAAGATAAAGAATTACAGCCCAAAAAAAATGTCATTTTTTTATCTGAAATCACAAAAATCATAGCCGTTGTCCCGGGAGTAGTGAGTATCAATGCCTTTGAGATTAAAGAAGATTCAACATATAAGAATGCCTTTGTTGAAAAAATAAAAATTAAGGAACACAAATTTCCCAGATTACGTATTCCGCTCACTAATGATAATTTGTCTTTTAATACCGTTGATGTTCAATTGCGTCCTAATATCAGAGAGATAAAAAAGCAATATAGTAGCATTAACGCAGCCCATTACGCAAGCTTTAAAACAGTTGCACAATCTAGCACTAGAGAACCTATACCGCAAGGAGAAACATTGGGAATGGCATCCTACTATCCTATAAGAGAGCAATTTCCGCCTATTTATGGAATAGGAAAATATGGATTGCCCAAAGCCGCCTCAAAAAAAAGAAAAGCGCAAGCAAAACAACTCAAAGCGTATTTACTTCCTTTTGATCAATTAATGACCAATTTTCTGGCACAACTTACCCACTTGTATACGATTTATGATCCTAATGAATCAGGGCTTCAAACCTATTTCCATCAGCAGTTGGGCGATATGCCTGAATTAAAAGAACTGATAAAAAGAAACACAGACAATAAAAAGGAAGAGATAGAACAATGGTCCGATACCCTTATAGCACTTAATAAGCAATACGACCAGAATGCCATAAAACGATTGAATCAAGTGGCGGATAACTTACTCGCTAGATACGGTGAACAATTTCCAACCTATGTATTACAAAAAATAAATACCAGTTGTTTTGGTAAAGCACAGGATGATCGTGAATTTGACAAGAAATTGTTGAGCTGGAAGCGAGAATTGATTTCTAATTATGGAGATTTAAGTTATAACAGAGCAAAATCATTTGATTATAGGGCACATCATAATCATGGAGATGCCTTTTTAGAAGAGGCGAAAACTCCCATACTCATTGATAAAATATCAATCCTTCTGGGGGTGCAATACCCAAAAATAAAGCGCATATCAAAATTAATCGAAGACCATGAGATAGGATTCCAGATGTATAGTTATGAAGAGCTTAACAAGCTTGAATCAGGAGATAGACATATCATTAAAGAAGTGGTTCATAAACTTAAGGATCATGTGTTTGCATCAAAAAAGCATAATACAGATCCAACTGTAATTTTGACGGAAGGTATGTTTAGTGAAGCCTATCAAATCCTTCCACATACCACAAAGAAATCTCTTTTTAATCTTCAATTAAAAACGGCAGAGAAACACTATAAATTGTATGAGGCAAAGTCCTTATCAGACGCAGAAAAAGCACAACAATACGCTATTGAGATTCTTAGAAAGCTCGACGAGAAGAGTGAAGGGATTCACCTTGTTGAGCATCTTCTGTTGGCACCTCCGGTAAAAGGCAATCATTTTGGGTTTTCTTTTGTGCTTACGCTAAATGATGGAGATGAAATACCCTTCAAGCAAGTAAGGCTACTGTCTAACAACAATCGCAACCGTCTTGTAAAATCCATACAGGAACAATTTTTACAAGGAGACGAACTACACTTTGCACATAAGGGATCCGTAGATAATTATTGGATTGAAATACGTACAACCAAAGGAAAAGTAATAGCGAGATCAGAAAAGCACTTTAAGCATCATCATCAGGTGCGTGAAGTAATTAAAAATATAGAGGTCAATGTTAAAGATGTCAAACTAGGTAACGTAATCTATTATTCATATTACAAAAAAGAAAAAATAGACGAGTCTTTCTTTTCTTTTAGAATGAGCTTTGTCTTACCCTCCTGGCCCTTACGTTTTCAGAAGGATAGTTTTAGAAGACAATTCAATAATATTGTTTATGAACAGGCTCCTATACATATTCAATATCAATCCTATTGGTTAGATCTTCATGGTATTATCAACTTTGAAGACGCTTATTTTAAATGGCGCAAAGCACTGTCAAAAGGCAATAAGGAGGAAGTGATGCACCTTGCCTATGACCTTATTAAGAAGATTAAGAAGTACCAACAGATAGACCAGTGATCGATACGACACATATCATACAGGCACAAGAATATCAAATCGATCTTCAAGATGAACAGGAAGCCTATGCATTGCAATCTAATATAAGTAGTCTTCAGGAATCACAAATTAATGAAGTGCTCAATAGAGTGCTTAATGCTCATAATAATGAGGAGGCCATTTATCAATTTGATGTTATTGAGTTGGATTTAGGGACGGTATCAAAAGTCAATTATAAAAACGAAATCGTATATCGCTTAGAAGAAGAACTGGCAAAATATTTAAGTTATGCCATTCGGGAAAATGGACAATTACGCTCTGGGAAAAACATAAGTCTTCAGGATAAAAGGATAGAAGCTCTGGCCCATTTTTTTGAGAAAGGACGTTTTGAATGGAATACAGATCGTCATATTGCTCCAGAAAAACTTTTGGAAGAATTATTACAAACGCCAACCACTGCACTATCTGTTATGCTGAAGCGTGTGGGTAAAACCCAACAGGCACGCAAGCGAATGATCTATCAATTAAACGATACCCTTTTAACCCAAATTATAGTACTCGTTGCCAAAAAAGAAGGAGAATATATCATCGCTTACAAAGATGAGATTATTGAGCAGCAAAGGAAGAAACCTATCGTAAAAACAACGCAAAGTGGTTTTAAAAATGCCGTATGGGAAATACTACTGGCATACCTCTTTGTAGACAGTAAGGGATACTATGATAAGAAAAACTTCTTGTCACTTTTAATCAAAAAAGTAGCTGTAAAATACAATCTTGCTTTTCAAAGTCTTATAAAAACACTATCCAGAACCATTACACAGGATAAAAAATTCAGTAGTCAGCATATTGAATTTAAAAGTATCCTGATCGAATTAACTCAGGAAGATCGCGCGCAGAGAATGGAGAAACCTATTCGTCCAGAATTAGAAAAGGAAGACATAAATAAGTTCCTGAAACAACTCTCCTATTATATAGCATATGGTGTATTTGATACAACAGTTGAAATACGCTCAAAAAGAGCATTCAATGCACATTTTTTAAAAATACTTAAAAGAAAAGACGCTCAGGTTTTATTTTACCTGGATCAATGGTTAGCCGATTATTCAAAAAAAGAACGCCTACTTGGTATTGCATCAAAAACGGTGTTGGAACAGATCCTGGAAACAACAAATAATATAGCGGTCAAGAGTTGCAAAAAATTCATGACATCCATAGCAAAACACAGCGCCACTTTTTCAGACAATACCTTAATTATATATGATCAGATAAAACAACAAAGCGTCCCATTAATTTTTAGTATCGTACTCTCACCACTAGTTTTGGAGCGGGTTATAGTACAGTCGTTATTAAAAATAATCTGGCATGCCGTTAGAACTTCTCCTGAAGCATATATCCAGTTTTTACAGGAAATAAGAAAACACCTGTCACCAATACACAAAAAGACACTAGATCAATTTGTTAAAACTTTTGATCAACACCGTGAAACTGTCGTTTTGGAGCAAATATCCAATGAAATTCAAAGGTATACTCAATATAGGAACAGATCATTTTGGAGCTCTTGGCTGGAAGATAAAATGCCTTTATGGATCGCACAAACAAAAAAGACTCCCGAAGAGTTATTGGCTTTTATACAATCAGATAGTAAGACTAAAAATGCATCAATAGCACTTCAACAATTCCTTAGAGATGATAAAGAATTTGAAACCACTAATAAGATCGTTCAAAATGATGCAATAGCAGTATTGCCAGAGAAGGAAAATGTAGAACAGGGGAGTCAGACACTTGTTGAATATGTCTTGACTCATGGAAAATTTCCCTGGTGGATAAAAGAACACTATTCCTGGAGTTCATTTAATGCAGATTATACAGAAATCTGGAAATCTCCATCGGGTAGGAAGAAGATTTTGAATATTCTGGAAAAGAATATAGATCAGATATCTTATGCACGACTATTAGAGGACTATAATCTGTTTGAACTATGGAAAGAGTTGGATGTTTCAACAGGCAAAAATCACTCAGGCTTACTCATAGCACTTTCTCAGTATATTATAGAACAACTACTCCCCATTGGGATAAGTACTACATTCAAGTACTATCAGTATAAAGAACGTGCGCTTAAGTATCTGATGAAGGGCACTTTTACCAAGAAACCAGAAGTGATCTTTCAGTTTTTGAAAGCATGGAGTGATGATACACAGGTGTACAAGGAAATCGCAGTTTTTGAATTATATACTGCCATTCTTGAAAAATATTTATTGGCAACTGGGGTATATGATCAATTTAAAATATGGAAGGATACTATTAGCGATAAACAGGGAATTGTCATACCATCCAGGCAGACTACATTAGAAGCATATATACAGGCACATATACCTGTCGAAAAGCATAATCTACCCATCTGGGATCAACTTCAGGAGCGTATTAAAGTTTCACCCAGGCAATTTGAAACTTTAATACAACAAGCAACCTTCAGAACATCAATAGGTACAACATTAAGTCTTACGGATATTGAGCAATTGATTTTTATGCAAATCAATGTACAGCAACAAAAACTGTATAAAGAAGCATTACAGCATTTGGGAGAATATAGAGCATACATTAGTGCTCAGGAGTATGCAAAGGCCATGGAAATTTTTAATGAATTGTTACTCTTAAAACTGAGCACAAAGAAGATTAATCGATGGGGATTGTCACATTGGAACCATGTTATTTTTTATGTTTTAAATAAGGCCGTTGGAACACAGAAAAACAAGCGGATTATTAATAAAATATGTGAAAGATTAACTATTGATAGCAAAACATCTCATAAAACAAATCAAAATATAGTAGGGCAATGGCAAGGATGGACAACCAAAAATATAAAAGCAAGCGAGCCGCAAGAAAAGGAGAGCGTTGTCAAGGAATTTTCGAATCCCATATTGCAGATTGTAGAACCTCCTGCAGATTTAAGGACAAATGAGATAGAGTATACACTCGGGCAGTATTTGACTGTAAGACAACGATCGTATTACAAGCAGATTATATCGTATGTAGAAAGCTATATGAGCACTTCCCTTTCCGCTAAGGAATCAAAAAAGTTGAACGTATTTTTCTTGCAATTAGCTGTCATTCACTTAAACAAAGGAGATATACGCTATTGGAAGTTGAAAGAATGGAGTCAATTATTGTGGTATAGTGTTAAAACAACATTTGGTGAGAAAAAGGGTCAAGCTATTTTAAAACAAGCAAAGGAAAGAGAAGCTATATATAAACGCAATCAAAAACTGACCTTACAATTACAACAGCTAGTTAACAGCAAAGAAGAGATCCAGTACATAAAGAAATCACCCAGTGTTGAAAAAACGAGAGTACAGCTGGCAGAAGAGACCATCGAACAGCAATTAACTTCAAACCAAAAATTCTATTACAGACAGACATTAGATCACCTACAATTATATGCCTACTTCCTTTCAATTAAGGAGATAAAGGCTATTAAAGAAGATTTTCTATTTCGCTTAGGCAAAATTGTACAATCCAATGCGGTGCAGACCTGGAGTATTAAAGAATGGGCAAAACTGTTAGTAGACAGCATACATCAGGTCATTGAGGCACAAAAAAATAAAGACATCATATCAGCAATTAAAAAAGATAGAAAAACACACGAAATATATACAAATCAACTGAGGGAATTAGTTACAGGAAATCCGGATTATAAAATAACAAAGGTGATTGTTGAATCGCAAGATGTAATTGAAGAGGCATCAGAAGATATAACGGCGACAAGTATAGACCAGATCCATAAAAAGATTGTACAAAAGATAACAACAACTCAGCTTTCATTCTATAAAAAGACCATACACTTTATAGACACCTATGCATCCTATATATCGCTTAAAGACTATAAAGATTTAAAAGAATTAATATTAAAATACATTGCAATCGTACTTCAAAAAAACACCTTGCGTGTATGGAAATGGGAGGATTGGATAGAAAACATATTTTATTTTAGTCACCAGGTTTTAGGAGACAAAAAATATCGAAGAAGTATGGAACGCTTTCGCGAAAGCATACAAAACCAGACTGGAGGCACAACTACAATCAACCTTCGATTCTTTAATCAACTTCATAAAATTGCCACAAAAGAACCTCAAGGAATATTAAAACAAACCAAAAAAAATATGGACGAATCGGAAGAAGATTATAAAAAGCTTGGAGCAGAAGTCCCCCACGAGTTTATTGATCCTATTTTTATCACAAATGCAGGTGTAATTATTCTGGCACCTTATCTGGCCATGTTATTTCAAAAATGTGGATTGATGGAGAACTCCAAGTTTATTGATCTGACAAGTGTACATAAAGCCGTATATGTCCTGAGTTATGCCGTTACCGGAGATATAGAGCAAACAGAACATGAAATGGTAATGTATAAAGTGCTCTGTGGCTTACCCATCAATGCACCACTGTTGGGAACAATACAATTGGAAGATTCAGAAAAAAGTATTGTTGAGGGATTACTTACCGCAGTTATTCAACACTGGACAATTTTAGGAGATACAACTATGGACGGATTACGAACATCCTTTTTACAACGAGAGGGAAAACTTGAGGAAGAAGAGGAACGTTTTTTTCTAAAAATAGAGAACAAGTCTTATGATATGTTACTGGATCAAATTCCCTGGAATATATCCAAGATAAGTTTGAGTTGGATGTATAAATTAATGAATGTAGAATGGAGACCATAGATAAGATAGCAGTTACCGTTCGCAAAGAAATACAATGGTTCGAAAAAGTCGTAAATACCGCCTTGAGTCTCTATTTCCGAAACGAAACCCTGCAGACCTCTGTACTGGAACATACACCTCCTGATGTAACTATAGATGATTCGATATATGCCAATTTAATAAAGGAATACCAACTAAATTTTGAAGAGCGATTGGTACTCATCATGGCATTGCTTCCCTATGTAAAACCACAGGCACTGGACATTTTCTTAATTAAGAATCAAAGCCTCAATAATGAATTTGCCGAGTTTGGCGGAATTAAAGATCCAGGGAGATCAGGCTTTATACCTAGCCTGGAAACTGCAATTTTTATACGCACGGGACAGGAAATGGGCGCGCGTTTACAATTTTTAAAACGTTTTGATAAAGATAATATCCTATTTAAGCAAGGAATTTTGGAATTTGATGGAAGTCAAAGCTTTGATTTACATCAGAAATTAATACTGTCTGATGAGTACCTGGGACTCCTAACGACAGGTATCATGAGACTACCACAGTATAGTTCTAAGTTTCCGGCAAAAGAAATTAATACAAGCCTGTCCTGGGAAGATCTTATTGTAGATGAGCAAGTGGCAGAAGATCTATTGGAAATTAAGGACTGGTTGATTCATAGCGATCGCATTCTGAACGAATGGCAACTCCAGAAAAATTTAAAAAATGGATATCGAGTATTGTTTTATGGATCTCCGGGTACTGGAAAAACTTTTGCTGCAACCCTTTTGGGTAAAGAGACAAACAGACCCGTTTTTCGTGTAGACCTCTCCCTTGTGGTGTCCAAGTATATAGGAGAAACCGAGAAAAACTTAGGAAAGCTTTTTGACGAAGCAGAACATAAGCAGTGGATATTATTCTTTGATGAAGCCGATGCTCTTTTCGGAAAAAGAACCCAAACCAAAAGTTCAAACGATCGACACGCAAATCAGGAAGTTGCCTATCTATTGCAGCGCATTGAGAACTTTTCAGGCCTAGTCATTCTGGCCACAAATCTGCAAACTAATATTGACGAAGCCTTTTCTCGAAGATTTCAAAGTATGGTTCATTTTTCAAAACCAAATAAGAAACAACGTAAGCTACTCTGGGAAAGGCTTTTTGATTCCTTTGATATGGAAGAAAAAATTGACTTTACCGATCTGGCGGATAAATACGAACTTTCCGGAGGTGCTATGATTAATGTGCTCCGGTTTTGTGCATTAAACGCAGCAAGGAGAAACGAAAAGAAAATAGAACTCAAAGATATGTTAAAAGGTATTCAAAGAGAATACCGTAAGTCTAATAAAACACTATAGTTATGCCACAGCAAGTATGTATGGGAGCCATGATGAGCTGTTCTTTTGGAACAGCACCGTCCTCCTTAATTGTCCTACCCGAGAATAAAGTAATGACCAGTAATATGCCGGCAGCAAACATTATGGATAATGCTCCTTTGGTAAATATTCCTCCTTTTGCCATGTGTTCTTCCATAGCAAATCCTACCGTTGCTAGTGCAACTGCTACCGCAACGGCAGCAGCTTTAGGCGTATTTACACTTACCCCTATGCCTTGTATTCCCGTAACACCCGCTCCTTGGACACCAGGAAGTACAACCGTGATGCTGGCCAATATGCCAGCATTGAATAATACCTGTACACTCAACTGTATATGGGGAGGTGCAATTACCTTTTCGCAACCCGGTCAAACTACCGTGCAGATTCCTTAATTGAGGTACGCAATCAACATTGTATTAGTTAGCCAGTTGATCATCTCCTCGATCTCCACCTTGATAATGAACACCCTCTGCGCCAGTATGTTTCTGTAGCCAAGCGGCCTTTAAAGGATGAACTAGAAAATCAGGAACAGCAGCTCCGGCAGGAATCATATTATGAGCAACCAAACGTGCTTGTATTTGAGCAGAACGAGCAGCTATATCCAATTTTCCAGCAGCACTTGAGATGGCATATACGGAGCCATAAGCCGCTTTCCACCCCGTTCGATCTAATTGAGTTACAGGTAAACTATATGCGAGATTCATTGGGATATAATACATATCATGATGTGCTTGAGATGCATGTAATTCGTCAATCAAACGATTGATTCTTCCGGTACGTGCATATTCTTCGAGTTCGGCAACAGAACCTATAATAACTTCGCCCAGCATTGTCGTATAATTTACAATTGTTTTTACAGCATTAGTGAGATGAAGTAATTCTATAAATGTAGGTTGTGCAGGCAATACATGACCTCCCAGGCCTACTCCTCCAAGATCGGCTAGTTGGCTTATTTCATTTTGAGGCCGTGCCGTGGCCACAAGTTGATTTAAGGAAGCAAAACTATTAACTTGTGGTAAAGCTGCCAAAGCAATAATATGAGCATCAGGTCGAGCTTGATTATGTAGTTGTACCAGTTGTTGTATCGTATTTATTTGTCCCAAGGTCGCAAGATTTGTCAATTCTAAATCACTCATAGCAGCTGCGGCTCCTATATTTGTCAGGTCAGCAGTGACTCCATGTGCCGCAAGTGTATCCAGCCTTATAACTAAAGGTCGCTCAAGTAATGCAGCAGTTCTTAAGTTGTTTACGGCTGTTAATCTCGGATTAGTCGGATCTGTAGCTTTACTGGCACGATAGATATTTATTGCAGTCAATAAATTACCAAGTTGTGCCAGTTTATTGCCCTGGACAGCAAGATGATAATTGTCAAGAGCTGTGTCAATCGCATCTACAGTTTTTCTTGGTTTAAATAAAGAGCCTGGAGTTTGCGTTCGAAAAGTATCGGAGTTGATAATTGCCTGAATAATGTCTTCACTAATCTGATTATTGGTTTTTGACAAATGGGGCTTTTTCTGTAGGACATCTCTATTGGATATATTATTACCTATTTGACGGAACTCATTTTCCGAGTTATGAGCGTTAGCCATTTCCTGCAACTGTAATTGCATGGTAGTTTCCAGTCTATTATCGGCAAAAGAAAACTGCTGTCCAGTTTTGGGAATAACGGTGTCTTTGATCTCAGTAGTAGATACAGGTGCTTTTGATATTTTTTTATGGATAGGCATATATTATCTGCTATCAATATGGTTGTTAAATTAAACCTCCATAAATATTCGGTGATTAGTTATTTCTTAATGCCGTAAGTGTCTTGGGAAGTTAGTACTATACCTGTTGCATCTTTTGGAATTTCACCATACTTTTTAAGATATTTAATAATAGTATCCGAATAATCAACAAACCCTTTTGGGTGACTATTTGTCTTAGCAATAATGTCTGACCCTTTACCTGTTTGTTTAAAAGAGAAAGTTTGTTTTTTCTTTTTATTGTCAATGTAGGTTCCACTTGCCGATTTTAATGCAATATCCGTTTGCTGTCGTTGTACTACACGTTGTACAGTCTGTGACGATAGCTCGTTCGTGTTTTTTGTAGTCTTTGATTTCATTTGTACAGAAGCTGCTTTAGCTCCCATAACATCTGCTTCTTTTTCTAAAGCAGGATTGTCATTTACTTTTTGACCGTTTACCGTAGTGGTGGGCTGTACACGTCCCTGTTTTTGTTGTGCTGTATGCCAGGCCTCATGGGGTAAATGCTTTTCTTGTCCCGGTGCCAGATGAATATTGGAGCCTTGCGCATACGCATGCGCATTTAATTGCGAAGGCTTGGACGAATTATAATGTACTTTTACATCATCCATCGCATGACCGGAGAGCTGCTCGATCCCCGATTTTAATTGATCAGGTAGACCCGTTTTATTTGCTTTTTGTTGAATAGTGGTCTTGTTGATTGTATAATCATTTGCTGCCTCTTGTAATTTTAACTGTGCAGCTGCCGCTTCGCGATTATCGGTAAATGCTTTACGAGATACCGTAGATGCCTGCTTGGAAGAAGTGGCTTTTGATGGAGTTTGTTTTTTTTCTGCGTGATCTTTCATAGGATGTGACTTCAAAAAATGATACTAACTAAGAAAGTCAAGATAAACACTATTTACAAGGTATAACTACGTATTAATACCTGTTTTGAGTACAGCATAAATTGCTAAATTCATAGAAAAACTGTGGGACTCTCCATGGCTTTATTTAAAATTTAAATAATGCTCTTTGTTGTAACTTTATTATTTTAGGACTTCTATAAAAAAGAAAATGAGTGTATTCAAAAAAATTGATCAAGTTCTGGCAGCTTTTGGTAATGTAAGAGCTATGGAACGACTTCATGTAGATACTTTTACAGAAGATAAGATGACTCATATTAAAGGTGAGAAATTAGGAGAATCTGTGGATGGCCAAGTTTTCATAACTTTTGGTGAATTGCAGGGGTTTCAATTTATGAATGTCATTCTACTTAGTCATACAAACATTAAAACATTTAGAGGAGCGACTTTATCCTTTATTGCAGATATAAAAAGTTTTGAATTACCATCAGATACAAAGGAAATAGAATCTGATTTTTCAAATGTTTCTAATCGCTGGATGACAGAAATTGTTTTTAATGTGGAAGCTACGGATATTGAAAATA
>CAZPTJ010000002.1:35203-37094 GCA_964589085.1 uncultured Flavobacteriaceae bacterium
GATGGATAATAACAGTCTGGAACAATTGATTAAAAAGCATCATCACGATGCCTTTCTATGGGCCTGTCAGTGTTGTTATTATGATCGGGAAGAAGGAAAGGAAGTGTTGCAACAAGTCTATGTCAAGATTGCCGAAGGGAAAGCAAAATTTAAGGAACAATCGACATTTAAAACCTGGCTTTTTTCGATCATTCGCTTTACGGCCATTGATCATATGAAGCAGAACAAACGATTTGGCTCTTTAGATGATGTAATACAACTGGCAGATACCGATGGTGATTTGGAAATAAAAGAGACTATCAACTATCGGGAACTATTAAAACAACTTCCGGAACGACAACAGCAAGTATTACTATTAGCCTTTTATCATGAGATGACCTTAGCCAGTATTGCAGAAGTCACGCAATTACACATAGGGACGGTATGCACCCATTATGAACGTGGCAAAGCAACATTAAAGCAACTCATTCTTAACGAAAAAAAACACGGTTATGGATAAAGAATTAAATGATTTTTTCAAAGAATACAAAGTAGCAGATCAAAACAGAGTTATACCTGAGTTTGAATCATTGTATCCCAAAAAATCAAAATCATTGATAAAACGATATGCCATTCCGTTGAGTATTGCAGCAACAATTACATTGCTGTTACTCCCTATCTATTTGTTAAGACAAGAAAATCAGGTGGCATCATCAGAGACAGGAGGAACCGAGATTATTATTTCTCTGGAAACTCTAGACGATAGAACTAACAAGAATAACTCGATCTATGATTGGGAACCCGCTTCTTCCTATTTGCTTAATGATATTAACGAATAAAAATCAAAACAATGAAAAATCACATAATTACCGCATTATTTATACTAGTAGCATATACGCTTACCGCACAAGATATATATAAAGATGCATTGTACACTTCAGAATCTGTATTGAAGTTTGGTAAAGAGATAGGCTTAAGTGATAGTCAGACTGCTAAGATTAAAGAACTGTATAAACAAAATACGACCGAGTTTAAGGAATTGAAAGAAAAACTCAATCAAGCTCAGGATAGCCTCAGAGAACTACTTAATAATAGTCAGGTAGATGAAGGAGCATCTCTTAAAAAACTAGGCAGGATAAATGAGTTGGAACGCAAACTCAAGTATGTTCGTTTGCAAATGCTTATCCGAATCAAAAATGAAATTAGTGATACTCAACAGCAGGAACTAGAAAAAGCACTTCAAAAAGATGGTGACAGTTGGAGTTTTAATACTAGTGATCAAAAAGATACACGTATCGTTATAAAAGGAAATGCATCTAAAACAGGAGTTCAGCCTTTATATATTGTTGATGGAAGAGTAGTTAAAGATTTTAATGTAAAGACTGAATTATTAGATCCCGATAAAATAGAGTCCGTTAATGTCCTTAAAGGACAAAGCGCTACATCCTTATATGGTAAAGAAGGAGAAAATGGTGTTATTGTAATCAAACTCAAAAAACAATAGGACTAACTTTTGAGACATAAAAAAACCCTTGAAATTAATCTCAAGGGTTTTTTTATGCTTAAACACGGATAATAGACGTGCTAATTACTAATGATTAAGACATATGCCACCAAGTAAGACTTCTTGTCCATTAATGATTTCTGTGAAAAATTGACAACTACCGCAGTGACAGTCGGCATTATCTCTGCATATAGCAGCTGCACAACCACCGAAAAACCCTCCGGATATTTTTTTCTGTTCAACTTTACTTAACGAATTAACTCCTTTGAGTTCTTTAATTTTTTTAAACATTTTCACTTTTTTTGGTTTAAACTATTGAAAGGTAGTAAAATATATATGAAAGACAATTTACTTTAACATTTCCAATAAGGGTAATGTAGAAAATGACAAAAACTAATAATTAAACCC
>CAZPTJ010000003.1:0-14945 GCA_964589085.1 uncultured Flavobacteriaceae bacterium
TAATATTATTTATGTCTCGCAATTAGCGTTTTTTCTACGCTACGAAGCCCAAAGCCTTTTGCTCTCAATAAAATCATGAAGTGAAATAATAAATCTGCACTTTCATTTAAAAAGAGTAAATCATTATCATCCTTAGCCTCAATGACTACTTCTACAGCCTCTTCTCCTACTTTTTGTGCTACCTTATTAATACCTTTTTTAAAGAGGCTGGCAACATAAGAATCAGGATTATCTTCTGGATTATCTTTACGATCTCTGATCACTTCTTCTAGATGCGAGAAAAAACCATATTGTTGCTTATTAGTTTCTCCCCAACACGTATCATCTCCTAAGTGACATACGGGTCCCTGTGGATCTGCCAAAATTAACAAAGCATCATTATCGCAATCTAACTTAATGTCTATAAGATTTAAATAGTTTCGTGATTCCTCCCCTTTAGTCCATAAACGCCCTTTAGAGCGACTAAAAAATGTTACACGCTCTGTGTTTTTTGTTATTTTTAGGGCTTCTTCATTCATAAACCCAAGCATCAATACATTTTTAGTTCGTACATCTTGCACTACTGCCGGTACTAGGCCGTCACTATATTTTTTAAAATCTATATCCATAACTCACTTTTTTGGTTTTATAAACGCACAGGAATGCCTTGTGCATTAAGTGTATGTTTTAATGTTGTTATTGCTATCTCTTTAAAGTGAAAAACACTAGCCGCCAATGCTGCATCTGCTTTCCCATGAATAAAAGTATCAACAAAATGTTTTTGACTCCCTGCACCGCCACTAGCAATGACAGGAATATTTAATATATCAGACAGTCTAGCAAGTGCCTCATTTGCAAAACCGTCTTTTGTACCATCATTATCCATAGATGTAAAAAGAATTTCTCCTGCTCCTCTTTGCTCTACTTCTTTAGCCCAATCAAACAGATCAATTTCAGTAGGGACTTTACCTCCAACAAGATGTACTTTCCATTGTCCTTCAATCTGTTTGGCGTCTATCGCTACAACAATGCATTGTGAACCAAATTTAGCAGCTAATTGATTAACTAAATCAGGATTTTTGACTGCACTTGAATTGATGGATACTTTATCAGCTCCATTTTGTAATAAACGCTGTACGTCATCAATAGAAGAAATACCGCCTCCAACGGTAAACGGGATATTGATTGTTGCGGCAACTCTTAGCACAAGATCGGCTAATGTTTTCCTTCGTTCTTCGGTAGCAGAGATATCCAAAAAAACAAGTTCATCTGCACCTGTTTCTGAATATAACTTCGCTAGCTCCACAGGATCTCCTGCATCTCGTAAATTGATAAAATTGGTTCCCTTAACGGTACGTCCGTTTTTAATATCTAAGCAGGGAATGATTCTTTTAGTATACACTAAGCTAAGTTTTAATCTTTGTTTATCGTATTTAAATCTAGACCATCATAAAATCCTAAATCCTTATTAATTAATTGCTTGATCCAAAAAGCAATTTGACCAGTATGATAACTATAATGTTCCACAGCATGTAATACACAACCCATTCCTGAAAAATAGAACCCTTGTACTTCACGTTTTTGAAGTAATTGTTCTTTACTGGCTTCTGTAATTACTTTTTTCGCTTCTTGAATAGTAGTATTTAATTTTTCTAATAATTCCTCCTTGGTATAGCCATCTTTGGTTTCAAACTCCATATCTCGTTGTCTTAAATCAGGCTGTTCTCCAAGGCTGGAAATAATGTATTGTGTTATATTTCCACAGAGATGCAAAATGAGATTTCCTAAACTATTACTCAAACTATTAGGTCGTTTCCAAATAAAAGATGTCAATACTTCTGGAGCAATTGTAGATTCTAATTTATCAAAAGCTAATCCAATCATACGGGTACTTTCTTCTATGCGATATAACGCATTCTCTTTAAAATCGGTGCTCCAGGATTCCATAATAACTAGTTTAAAATAAAGGTTTCCAATTGTTTAAGTGTAATACGGTTTTCATAAATGGCCTTCCCAATAATGGTTCCTTCACATCCCAATTGGGCTAATCTGGGTAATTCATCAAAGGTAGATATACCACCAGAAGCAATTAATTTAATTACTGCATCAGAAGAAACTTCTTTTGAAGTTTCTAAAATCTCTTTATACAATTCAAAACTAGGGCCCTGTAACATACCATCTTTACTTATATCGGTACATATGGTATATGCTACACCTTCCATTTGATAATCCCTAATAAAGTCTACTACGTCATCTTCTGATTCTTCTAACCAGCCTGAAATAGCAATTTTACGATGATGTGCGTCTGCGCCAAGAATTATTTTATCGCTTCCATATTGCTGTAACCAACTCTTAAAAACAGCTGGTTGTTTTACGGCTATACTTCCTCCCGTAATCTGTTGCGCTCCACTTTCAAAAGCAATATGCACATCTTGATCTGTTTTAAGTCCACCTCCAAAATCAATCTTCAAATCAGTATTTGAAGCGATAGATTCGAGAATTTTATGATTGACAATATGTTTGCTTTTTGCGCCATCCAGATCAACTACATGCAGATACTGAATCCCATGTGCTTCAAATTTTTTGGCAACTTCAAGCGGGTTTTCGTTGTAGATCTTCTTTGTATTATAATCTCCCTTAGAAAGACGCACACATTTACCTTCTATGATATCTATTGCTGGAATAATTCTCATTTCAATTTTATAATCTTTAGTACTTTTAGTCTCCACTCACATCATTATCAGCGCTTTCAAAACAAAGAATGATCGTTCGTTTATTAGATCGCGTTCTATGCTCTATCCCTTTTGGGATCTTAATCATTTGTCCTTGAATAAGTGACTCTGTATGTGTTCTAAAATCAACAAATAATTCTCCTTCTACCACATAGAAAAATTCATCACTCTTTTCATGTATATGCCAATAAAAATTTTTTTGTAATACACTCAATCGTACTACCTGATCATTAATCGCATATACTGGAAAGTTTTTCCAAGGTTCATTAATATTTTTTGTCAAATCAATGATGTCCAGTTTTTTGATCTCTTCCATAGGTTATAGCATTAGGAAATTTTTTAAAATTTGTTCTCCTATTGTACTGCTTTTCTCAGGATGAAACTGGGTTCCATAAAAATTTGCTTTCGCGAAAGCTGCGCTATAAGGTACTCCATAATCACAACACGCTATTGTTTCATTTGTAACTCCTGCATAATAGCTATGAACCATATAAATATAGGCCTGTTCCGGAATATCATTAAAAAGCGATGAATGTAGTGTGTGTATAGTATTCCACTGTATTTGCGGGACTTTTACGGTATTGTCAAAACGAACAATATCAACATCAAAAATACCAAGCCCTTCAGTATCTCCTTCTTCAGAATAGTTACACATCAATTGCATACCCAGACAAATCCCTAAAACGGGTTGGGTTAATTGTGGAATAAGTGCATCCAATTTGCTTTCACGCAATTTTTTCATAGCACTACTCGCGGCTCCAACTCCTGGAAAAATAACTTTATCTGCATTACTTATGACTTCCCAATCATTACTTAAAATGGCTTCATGTCCCAGTCGTTCCAGAGCAAACCTAATACTCTGAATATTTCCTGCTCCATAATCTATAATTACAATCTTCATTAAAGCATTCCTTTTGTAGATGGTAGAATCATTTTATTGGGGTCTCGTTGTATTGCCACTTTAATGGCTTTAGCAAATGCCTTAAATATGGCTTCAATTTTATGATGTTCGTTAGTACCTTCTGCCTTAATATTTAAATTAGCCTTAGCACCATCACTAAAAGATTTAAAAAAATGAAAGAACATTTCTGTAGGCATTTTTCCAATCATTTCTCGTTTAAAATCTGCTTCCCATACTAACCAATTACGTCCTCCAAAGTCAATTGCTACCTGTGCCAGACAATCATCCATAGGTAGACAAAATCCATAGCGTTCAATTCCTAGTTTATTTCCTAAAGCTTGAGCAAATACTTCTCCTAATGCAATTGCGGTATCTTCAATAGTATGATGTTCATCAATTTCAAGATCTCCAGCAACTTTAATAGTTAAATCCATCGCTCCGTGACGTGCCAATTGATCTAACATATGATCAAAAAAGGCAATTCCTGTTGTTATATCTGACGTTCCTGTTCCATCCAAATTTAAGGCTATTTGGATATCGGTCTCATTGGTTTTTCGAGTAAGTCTTCCTGTACGGTCTTTTAAACGTAGAAATTCATAAATTTCTTCCCAATCATTGCTTTCTATAGCAATATGGGTATCTAGCGTTTCTCGTTTAACCGTTATCTCTCCTTCACCCAGATGTGTTTCGTCATTAATATAGATTCCTTTTGAACCTAGGTTTTTAGCCAATTCCATATCGGTTAACCGATCTCCAATAACAAAAGAGTTTTCAAGATCGTATTCTGTTGAGAAGTATTCGGTAAGTAGTCCCGTTCCCGGTTTACGAGTGTCTTTGTTTTCGTGAGGGAAACTTCGATCAAGAAATACTTTATCAAAAACAACACCTTCGTTTTCAAAGGATTTCAAAATAAAATTGTGAACTGGCCAAAAAGTGTCTTCGGGAAAAACATCCGTTCCCAATCCATCCTGATTGGTGATCATGACCAATTCATAATCCAATTCCTGAGCAATTTTTCCCAACCAGGTAAAGACCTTAGGATAGAAAATCATTTTTTCAAAAGCATCAATCTGTTCGTCTACCGTTTCTTTAATAATAGTTCCATCACGGTCAATAAATAGTACTTTTTGAGCCATTAGGTTAATTCTTTTAGTGTTTTTATAAGTAATTCATTTTCGTCTGGCGTTCCTACTGTAAAACGCAATGTTCCCTCACAAAGTGGTTGAGTATCACGTTTACGTACCACAATGCCTTTTTTTAATAATGCTGTGTATCGTCTGGTAACATTATCTACTTTAACCAAAATAAAGTTAGCCTCCGTTGGATATACTTTTTCAATATACGGAATAGACTTCAGCACCTTAATAAGTTGCTCACGCTCTTCCATAATCAATGTAACTTCCTTTTGAATCACATCCATATCCTGGAGGCGATGCAATGCTTTTTGTTGTGTGAGTTCATTAACATTATAAGGAGGTTTAATTTTATGGAGTACTTCTATAATTTTGCAGGAAGCAAAACACATTCCCAACCGAATGCCTGCCATTCCATAGGCTTTAGAAAAAGTCTGTGTAACAATAAGATTAGGATAACTCCTTAATTTTGTAATCCAACTTTCTTCCCTAGTAAAATCAATATAAGCTTCGTCTATCACTACAATTCCAGAATAATTTTCTAATAAGAAAGTAATATTCTCGACCGCTATACTATTACCGGTTGGATTATTAGGGGAGCAAATAAAAATAAGTTTGGTTTGTGTATCAACTGTATCAAGGATAGCTTTCGTCCGTATATTAAAATTAGTATCTAATAGGACCTCTCGATTTTCAATATCATTAATTCCAGCAAGCACCTTATACATTCCATAAGTAGGAGGCACTGTTATAATATTGTCTATTCCCGGATTACAAAAAGCCCTGAATATCAGATCCAAGATTTCATCACTACCATTTCCCAGCAATATGCATTCGGGCGTTATGTCTTTTTCCAATCCTAATATAGTCTTAACCTCACGTTGTTGCGGATCAGGATATCGATTTACATTCGTTTTAAACGGGTTCTCATTAGCATCTAGAAGTGTCATAAGCTCCAGTTCTGCATTAAACTCATCTCTTGCTGAACTATATGGCTTTAGTGTTTTAATATTCGGACGAATAAGACGTTCTAAATCAAATTTTTGTAGCTTCATAATGACTATCCAATACTTAATTGATCCTTTTATTTAATTGATTTTAAACGAAGTGAGACCGCGTTCTTATGTCCTTCTAAACCTTCGGCAGCGGCCATACGCTCAATAGCAGGTCCAATATTTTGAATCCCTTGGGGAGATATTTTTTGAAATGTAATTCGTTTCAAAAAACTATCTAAACCAACTCCACTGTATTGTTTGGCATATCCATTAGTCGGTAGTGTATGATTTGTACCTGAAGCATAATCTCCTGCGCTTTCAGGAGTGTAATTTCCAATAAAAACAGAACCAGCATTTACAATACCATCTACATAAAAGGCCTCATTTTTCATACAAACAATAAAATGTTCAGGCCCATATGAATTAATTAATTGTAGTGCAGTTATGTCATCTTTTACAAGTATGAGTTTACTATTGGCAATTGCTTTTTCGGCAATATGCTTTCGCGAAAGCGTAGGTAGTTGATTATCTATTTCCTGTGCTACAGCCTTAAGCATATTTTTTGAAGTGGTTACTAATATCACCTGACTATCAACTCCATGTTCTGCCTGACTCAACAAATCACTTGCGACAAAAGCGGCATCTGCACTATCATCTGCAACTACTAAAAGTTCTGACGGACCTGCTGGCATATCAATAGCAATACCAAATTTTGTAGCCAATTGCTTTGCGACAGTAACAAACTGATTTCCGGGACCAAAGACTTTATATACTTGGGGTACTTGTTGCGTACCGAAAGTCATCGCAGCAATGGCTTGTATTCCTCCAATCTTATACATTTTTGTAACTCCACATAATTGCGCAGCATATAAGATCGCCGGGTTGACCACTCCTTGATCTCCAGGAGGAGTACAAAGAACTATTTCTTCGCAGCCTGCCAATTGAGCAGGTATGGCAAGCATAAGGATAGTTGAAAATAAGGGTGCGGTTCCTCCAGGAATATACAGTCCTATTTTTTGAATAGGTCTTTTTTCCTGCCAACAGTCCACTCCTTCTGTCGTAGTAACAGAAATACGTTGTGAACGTTGTGCTTTGTGAAATTGTTCTATATTATGTTTTGCAAGGGCAATAGCACTCTTTAAATCATTAGAAATTGTATCTATCGCACCTTCTATTTCTTCAATTGTAATGTTATAATCATCCAGCTCGACACCATCAAAAAGAGAAGTATACTTGATGATAGCTTCATCTCCTTTATGTTTTACTTCATTAAAAATCTCTAGTACTGTTGCTTCAATATCTTCAACAGTTTGTGTAGGTCGCTCTAAAATAGCTTCCCAGTCCCTTAGTTCGGGATAGTGTATTGTATTCATCAGATTACCATCTTTTCAATTGGACATACCAGAATACCTTCTGCTCCTGCTATTTTAAGCTCATCTATGATTTCCCAAAACTGATCTTTGTTTAATACAGAATGAACACTACTCCATCCTTCTTCTGCCAATTTAACGACGGTAGGACTTCGCATTCCAGGAAGAATATCAATAACAGCTTCAATCTTGTCATTGGGAACATTCATCAATACGTATTTTGATCTTTCTCCTTTCAAAACTGATTGAATACGAAATCGCAGTTTATTAAGAATGACAGTTGCGGTATCTGATATTTTAGGAGAAACAGTAAGAACGGCCTCCGAGGTAAGTAATTCTTCTACTTCTTTTAAGTTATTTTTGAAAAGTGTACTACCGCTGGAAACAATATCACAAATACCATCTGCCAATCCAATATTAGGTGCAATTTCAACAGATCCATTAATCACATGTAAATCTGCTGAAATCCCTTTTTCTTTTAGGTAGGTATTAACAGTATTGGGATAGGATGTGGCAATACGTTTTCCTTCAAAATATTCTAGTCCCGAATATGGTAGTTCTTTAGGGATAGCCAATGAAACTTTACATTTAGAAAATCCCAAACGTTCGACAATGTCAAGATCATTACCCTTCTCTATGAGTGTATTCTCACCCAGGATAGCAACATCTACAATACCATCTCGTAAATACTGTGGTATATCACCGTTACGTAGATAGAAAATATCTAAAGGAAAGTTCCTAGCTGATGCCTTTAACTGATCTTTACCATTATCAATGGATACCCCACAGTTTTTGAGTAAACGAAGTGAGTCTTCATTTAATCTTCCTGATTTTTGAATAGCAATTCTAATTTTTTCTCTCATTTTTAGTACTCCAATTAAACCGTTATAAAAGAAAAACCCGTTTGAATAACTCAAACGGGTTTATAATTTATCGTATAATACATACATCAAATCACAACGTCTGAGCGACATGTAATTTATGATGATGATGTAATAATATCGTTTTCATGATGAGCACAAAGTTATTTTATTTTTTGTTAAAAACAAGTGGATAATCGATTTTATAATATACTTAACAACTTTAAAGTTTTTCTTAGATTTACGAATTATATTTTATATTTAAATTAAGGAATTGGTATAGTCTATGAAAGGCTTTTTAATTGCGTTTTTAATATTTTTAGTTTGGGCATTTGGTTGTATATATTACCTCCATTTAAAAAATGACGCAAGCGATGAAATAGCAAATAAGACAGGTTCTGAAGCAACTAAGAATCAAAATACCACTTCATTATCTAAAATTGGAATTGATAGTATGACGATTACAGCATTAGATGATTCATTAGTGACGACATCTAAGAATAATCTAAGGAATGCCGCGTTAGATACTGTATCAAACAACATCGCAGATAGTCTAATTGTATCTATAGATGATATTCTAGAAGAAGATCCTGCCTTCTTAATTGACGAAATTAAAAAATCAATCGTCATTAATGATTCTCTTTCTGGTACGAAAAATGCTACACTAATATCCAGTCGTGTTTTTTATCCAGAATACGACCGGACGGATTTGATTCTGAACAAAGAGTTGATTGAGTATGCTGGAGAGTTAAAAGAATACTTGATTGAAAACCCTGAAAAGAAGGTAACAATCATTGGTCATACTGATAATATTGGAAATGCTCAGGATAATTTTCAATCTGGTCTTCGTAAATCGCGTCAGATAAAATGGTATTTTACAGCACGAAGAGGTATCACAAGATCAAAAGTTACGGCGACATCTCGCGGAGAGGCGGAGCCTATTGCTAATAATAATAATGCTTCTGGAAGGAAAAAGAATAATAGAATAGAAATAATCGTTGATTAAAAACTAATGTCTGGACAAGATAGTATAACAGTTCCTGTAGTTTATATCGAAGCTTTCGTTATGATGCTAGGTGCGTTTATTATTGGTTATGCTATCGCCAGAGCCTTTACCCGTATTCATTATAAAGGACAACTAGAACAACTAAAGAAAAAAATAGCAGCACAAGAGGAAATCATAAGTTCTTTAAAAACTACGACAAAAGAAAACTCAAAAGTAAACTATCGCAAAGATCGCATGGATCAGGAATACGAACAACAGGTTCAATTTCAAAAAAGAGCTTTCTCTGATCACGTACTAACAAAAAGTACGGATACTCCTGAGATTGACTTTGATCGTATAGGTGTTGCAAGCATTGAGGAAAAGGATGATCTACAACAAATTGTAGGTATAGGTCCTTATACGGAAGCTAAACTTAATAATTTGGGCATTTATACATTTGAACAAATTAGTCGATTCAATAATGAGGATGTTGATATTATAACAGAATTAATCAAATTTTTTCCTGATCGTATAAAAAATGATCGTTGGGTGACAAAAGCCGCCTCTCTTAAAAATGGGCAGACAACTACACCTTCAGAAGATCAAGATTCTTCTACTGAGGAAGAGGAAGAAGAGGAAGATGAAGATTTAAAAAAAAAGGAGACTAAGACCCTATAAATCCTAAAACAAATAAAGTCGCTTCTACAAGCGACTTTATTTATATAAAATAGCATAACTGCTTAGTTATTTCCTAATATAAGAGGTAATCCACTATCGCTAGATCCCACTACAACTACCTTTGCATTTGGAGATTCTGATAGTTTTAATGTTGCTTCTATTCCCTTGTCTTGAAGTATTTTATCTGTCAAAGAGGCGCTTAATATTTTATTGGCATCTGCTTTACCTTGAGCTTCGATACGTACTTTCTCCGCCTCTTTTGAAGCAGTTACTAAACGGAATTCATACTCAAGAGATTCCTGTTCTTGCTTAAGCTTACGCTCAATTGCATCCTTGATTGTTGGCGGTAAGGTTACATCTCTAATCAATACTCGTTTAAGGATGATGTATTGATCATCTACAATTTTCTTAGTTTCCTCAAAAATCTCATTTTGAATTGCGTCTCTCTTACTGGAATATAATTGTTCCGGCGTATAACGTCCTACAACACTTCTGGCAGCACTGCGAACGGCCGGTTGCAATACTCGAGTAAGATAGCTCTCCCCTTTCTCGTTATGTAATCTCCCTAGATTATTATAATCTGGTTCATATTGTATAGAAGCATCCAGTTTAATATCCAAACCATTAGACGATAATACTGACATTGTTTCTGGAACTTCTTGTTGCCTTACTTCATAAATAATTACTTTATTCCAGGGCGCTATCAAGTTAAGTCCTTGATCTAATGCAGGATCATCAGAATCAACTCCATCTCCCAACGTGTGATATAAAACACCAGCATAACCAGCATCGATGGTGACAAATGACTTAAATACAAGTACTAAAGCAAAAATTAATATGATAATTATGGGTAATCCAATTTTTGGTAATTTTTCCATTGTTTAAAAATTTAAATTATATAAGACCGTTATATTTTCTGATAAACCACTCTAATGCAAGTAATAAGACAAGTAAACCTAATAACCACTTCCAATCTATTAAAGGTACGATATTTTCTTTGCTCTTTTCTATAGGTTTATATCGATTATCATTGATCAAAACATCTATAAGATTGGGAACATCATCTATAGGTATAAACAAACCATCAGTGCTAGAGGCAATTGTTTTCAGGTCATTAACATTAGCATTGAGGAATTGTTGCTCTATTTCAAATGGAACAATGATAAATGTACCACTACGCACTAAGCCTTGCCCCTCAACACTTGCTATAAAATCATATGTTCCGGCTTCCAAATTACTTAAATCAACAGTATATGAATTACGCTTTAATAGAAATGGTGCATTATATACTTCCTGTGTTTCTTGATTTGTAGTTTTTAAATTAATTACTGCTCGATTATCAAAAACATAATTTTTATCAAAATACTGTGCCGTAATTTGAACACCATCTGTACCGTAATAGAACGATTCAAAATCTACATTAAAGCGACTCTTACGACGTTTTGATGCTGTATACTGAATAAGATTGTCTACAAACTTATCGAAGGTTTCGAAATCTCTTTTGTCAATATAGTTCTGAGCTCTCCACCTCCATACACCTTCTCCAAACAGCCAAACGGTACGATTTGAATTTTCTTCAGTAGTAATGAGTAAGGGAGATTCTGTTTCTATAGTCCCAATTTTTTGAAAAAGTGCAATATCATGAGACCCGGATATATTAAGATCTCCAAAAGCAGTTTTCAAGGGTGGGTAATCTTCAAAATTGACACCGTCAATACCAAAAGTAGAAAAACTTGTATTTAGTGTTCCCTGAACTTCTTCAACCTGCCCTGTAATCTCCTGTTGTACAGTATTTTGAGTAGTATTAAGAAAACGCCAGTTGGTTTTCGTACCCGTAATAATAATTCGATTTTTATCAAGATCATTTAACTCATCAAATACTTTATCAAAATCCTGATTAGGTTGATATAGGATAGCAACATCATATTCATCAAGCTTTCCCAAACTTTCCTGAGGAGTGAGGATCGTAACTGCTCGTAGCCTATTTTTTTCAATACTCTTTCTCAGAGTTCCAATATCAGGATGGCGCAGTGTTGAAACTATAGCAACATTAGTTTTCTGATCAATAACTTCAATGGCAAAATTCTTAGCATTGTTCTTTATATTCTTTTCATTACTTATGGGCTCTAAAAGTACTTCATACTGCCGCACTCCTACACTTTCTGCAGGGAGTAAAAAATTAACTACTCGTGACGGTATTGAAGCTGAGAAAGTAAGTGTTTCCTTATATACTGTTCGTCCATTAGTACGAACAATCAGGTTAGACTGAACGTCTCCGGATCCGGTATAATTGGTAAAAAGCTCTACCGGGAATTTGTTATTGATATATGCATATCTATTTACATTAAGCTGCCCGAGTTTGAGATCATCATAAACAATAGTATCCCCTACGGCTATTGAATAGACAGGATTTTTGTAATTTCTAATACTATACTGAAAAGCGGTTCCTAACGTTTGATTTCCGTCTGAGATCAGTACAGAAGGTGCTATATCATTTTTATAAATCGATGAGAAGCGTTCAAAGACGTTGGATATATCTGTTTGTTTTTCATTAAAATTCAGCGAATCCAGTACTTGAATCTCATTACCAAAACTATAGTATTGAATATCGAATGCCTCATTTAGGGTTTCGCTTTCGCGAAAGCGTACTAAAGCATCACTAACTCGGTCATCATATTTTAAAAAGGCTACACTTTCTGAATTGTCTATAGCTACTGCCAGTGAAGGTTTCTCAATATAATACGATACTTTTTTATAGGTGGGATTAATTAATAAAATCAAAACCAAAAACACTGTCAAAAATCGCAAAATAGCATAAATCGCATTACGACTAGAGGTATATTTTACTTTATAATAATACTGAAATAGTGCAAAACCTAAAGCGAGTATTGCTGCACCCAGTATCCACAAGATTGTTGGTAAAGTCATTAATTAATTATTGCTATTAGGTAAGCATTCCTCCATCTACATTAAGTACTTGCCCAGTAACATAAGTACTTAAATCACTTGCAAGAAATACACAGGCATTAGCAATATCATCTGGACTTCCTCCACGTTTTAATGGTATTGATTCTCTCCAGGACTGTACTGTGGCTTCATCAAGTTTAGCAGTCATTTCCGTTTCAATAAACCCAGGAGCTATAACATTGGTGCGTATATTTCTTGAGCCTAATTCCAGAGCCATTGATTTTGAGAAACCTATCATTCCGGCTTTTGAAGCGGCATAATTAGCCTGTCCAGCATTTCCACGCACTCCCACTATAGAACTCATATTTATAATGCTTCCTTTACGCTGTTTAAGCATGGTGCGTTGGACAGCCTTAGTCATATTAAAAACAGATTTTAAATTTACTTCGATGACACTATCAAAATCTTCTTCATTCATACGCATCAACAAATTATCTTTTGTAATTCCAGCATTATTAACCAAAATATCAATCCCTTCAAAATCTTGTAATACTTGTTTTATTAATTCCTGAGCTTGTCCAAAATCTGCAGCATTACTTTGATATCCTTTTGCTTTTACTCCTTGTCCATTAAGCTCTTTTTCAAGAGTCTCTGCAGCAGCCACCGAAGAGCTATAGGTAAATGCAACATTGGCGCCGTGAGCGGCAAATACTTGAGCTATTCCCTTTCCAATACCACGAGTTGCCCCTGTTACTATAGCCGTTTTACCTTCTAATAATTTCATAGTTATTCAATTTCAATATTAGTTTGCTAGTCTTCAAATATACCGATTTTGAAGCCGATACAAACCAAAAAAACCTCCTGAGTTTTCAGGAGGTTTGGTAAATATTTGTTAAGAAAACTTTAGCCTAAAACTTCTGCTACTTTTTTGCCGATTTCGGCGGGGCTATCTACAACATGAAT
This sequence comes from uncultured Flavobacteriaceae bacterium, assembly GCA_964589085.1. Taxonomy (GTDB): domain Bacteria; phylum Bacteroidota; class Bacteroidia; order Flavobacteriales; family Flavobacteriaceae; genus Dokdonia. The sequence continues at coordinate 13,504 of CAZPTJ010000003.1, forward strand.
GCCACAAGAACGCATAATAGCCTTTTTTGCCTGAGCCGTATCATCACTACCTCCTACAATAGCTCCTGCATGTCCCATAGTACGACCTGCTGGTGCTGTTTCACCTGCAATAAAGCCTATAATAGGTTTTGCACTTCCGCTATTTTTATACCAGTTTGCGGCATCTGATTCCAGCTGTCCACCTATTTCACCAATCATTACTACAGCTTCTGTTTCTGTATCATTGATTAACAATTCTACAGCTTCCTTAGTCGTTGTCCCTATGATAGGGTCTCCACCAATACCTATAGCTGTTGTTATTCCTAAACCTTGTTTTACAACCTGATCTGCAGCTTCATAAGTAAGTGTTCCAGATTTAGATACAATACCTACTCTACCCTTTTTGAAAACAAAGCCAGGCATAATACCTACTTTTGCTTCTTCAGGAGTAATCACTCCCGGACAATTAGGTCCAACTAATCGACAGTCCTTATCCTTTATATAATCTGATGCTTTAATCATATCGGCAACAGGAATCCCTTCCGTAATTGCAATGATAACTTTGATACCTGCATCAGCCGCTTCCATAATAGCATCTCCAGCAAAGGCTGGCGGCACAAAAATAATCGTTGTATCTGCCCCAACAGCAGAAACAGCTTCTGCTACCGTATTAAAAACCGGTTTATCCAAATGCGTCTGTCCTCCTTTTCCTGGAGTAACTCCTCCTACAACATTCGTCCCATACTCAATCATTTGACCGGCATGAAAAGTTCCTTCGGTTCCGGTAAAACCCTGGACGATTATCTTTGAATCTTTATTGACTAAAACGCTCATTTATATATTTTTAGATTTAAAATTATTATGTATTATAAATAATCAATTATTATTTTCTGCATAGGAGGCAAGTGCCTGTTCATCTTCTTCTGCTGGTTGGCTTATTTGATATCCTTTATACAGGAGACCATCCTTTACTTCCCAAATAGCTATAAAATGTGCCATTGGCATTTCTTCATTTATATTTTCTATAGTTCGTACAAAGTAGGTGAACCTTACGGTAATTTGATCATTATCTTCTAATAAATGACTGATTTCACAACGTACCGATTCAAAAGATTTCCCAGCCTCAGATATTGTTTCAAAAACTTGATTTCTATTCAACTCTGCATAACCCGTACGGGCATTCCAATATAATTGCATATCTGGATGCAAGCATTTCATCATTATCGATGAATCATTAAAAATATCAGCAGTGTAAAATTGTTTTACAATGTCTTTTGCCGAAGTACTCATTGTTTGTCTTTTAACTTTTGAATCAATTCAGGAATTAAGCGAATATTAGCTATTTCTTTATATTTTTCTCTAAAAGGCCCAGCGGGGGAACCAAAATAACTTTGATGTCCTTCTAGCGATTTACTCACACCACTTTGTGCCGAAATAATGCACTTCTCTCCTATTGTTATTCC
>CAZPTJ010000003.1:15045-36914 GCA_964589085.1 uncultured Flavobacteriaceae bacterium
ATTTACTCACACCACTTTGTGCCGAAATAATGCACTTCTCTCCTATTGTTATTCCGCTAGTTATCCCTACTTGTCCCCAAAGTGTAACTTCATCCTCAATAATCACACAACCTGCAATTCCCACCTGTGAGGCTATAAGTACACGCTCGCCAATAACAGTGTCATGGCCAATTTGTACCTGATTATCGATTTTTGTTCCAAAACCTATGGTAGTATCACCGGTAACACCTTTATCTATGGTGCAACCAGCTCCTATATCCACATGATCTTTGATGACCACTCTTCCTCCTGATTTTAATTTATCAAAACCTGTAGGTCTTTTTTTATAATAGAAAGCGTCTCCACCAAGGACTGTTCCTGCATGTATAGTCACATGATCACCTATTACTGCATTGTCATAGATACTTACATTAGGGTGGATAACACAATGCTCTCCAATAGTTACATTATTCCCTATAAAGACATTAGGTTGAATTATCGTTGTTTCTCCGATAATCGCTGAGTTTGCAATGCTATTGTTTGATGACTGAAAAGGTTTAAAAAAATCTGTAAGCGTATTAAAATCTCTAAAGGGGTCATCCGAGATAAGAAGTGCTTTCCCATCTGGACAATCTACCTCTTTATTAATCAATACAATAGTGGCTTGACTTTTTAAAGCCTTATCATAATACTTAGGATGATCCACAAAAACAATATCTCCAGGTTCCACCACATGGATTTCATTCATTCCTAAAACAGGAAAATCAGGATCACCCACAAATGTAGATTGAATAATCTGGGCTATTTGCTTAAGTGTATATGATTGGTTAAACTTCACAATTTTAGCTTTGTAAGCCCTTTAAGGCATAGAACTGAAAAAAATCACCCCTTTACACGTTCCTTATAGGTTCCTTTTTCTGTTTCTATTTTAATCTTATCGCCTTCATTAATAAATAAAGGGACATTCACCCTTGCGCCAGTTTCAACTGTTGCAGGTTTTGTTGCATTAGTTGCAGTATTTCCTTTAACTCCAGGTTCTGTATGTGTAACCTCTAAGATCACACTGGCAGGCATATCTACAGACAGAGGAGCTTGGTCTTCACTATTAATTAATATCGTAACCACTTCTCCTTCTTTCAATAAGTCAGGAGCATCTAGGGTATTACGCTCTAAGGTAATCTGGTTATAATCCTCAGTATTCATAAAATGAAAGGTATCTCCTTCATTGTATAAATATTGAAATTTATGCGTTTCAACGCGCACTTCATCAATCTTATGTCCTGCTGAAAATGTATTATCAACTACCTTACCTGTAGTTACACTCTTTAACTTTGTGCGCACAAAAGCAGGTCCTTTTCCTGGTTTTACATGTAGGAATTCAATGATTTTGTAAATATCATGGTTATAATGAATACATAGTCCATTACGTATGTCTGAAGTACTTGCCATATTTTTAAGGTAGTAGCGATGTTTTATTAAACACCACAGGTTATAATATATTGATTACTAATTGCGCTTTCGCGAAAGCGTATTTCTTTTTAATTTGCGCTAAAATATCCTTTCATAATACCACGCTGTGAGTTTCGTATGAATTGAAGAATCTCATCACGCTCAGGTGTTGCTTCCATCTCAGCTTCAATGATTTCTGCTGCCTGACTATTATTATAGTTTTTCTGATATAGAAAACGATAGATATTTTGAATTTCTCTTATTTTATCGGTAGTAAAACCTCTTCTTCGAAGACCTATTGAATTAATTCCCACATAACTTAACGGTTCTCGTCCCGCTTTAACATAAGGGGGGACATCTTTACGTACTAATGATCCTCCGGTAACAAAAGCGTGACTCCCAATAGTACAAAATTGTTGTATTGCAGACATCCCTGCAAGTACTACATAATCGCCTACCGTAATATGCCCCGCAAGCGTACTATTATTTGAAAAAATACAATTATCTCCGACAATACAATCATGTGCTATGTGACAATAGGCCATAATCCAACAATTATTTCCTACTTGTGTTTTCATACGATCAGAAGTCCCTCTGTTTATTGTAACACATTCCCGTATAGTCGTATTATCACCAATAATTGTTACCGTATCTTCATCATTAAATTTCTTATCCTGAGGAATTGCCGAAATCACAGCTCCAGGAAAAATATTAACATTTTTCCCAATACGAGCACCTTCCATGATGGTTACATTAGATCCAATCCAACTACCTTCACCAATCACCACATTATTATTAATGGTCGTAAAGGGCTCAATAACTACGTTTTTCGCAATTTTAGCTCCGGGATGTACGTAGGCTAAGGGTTGATTCATTTAGTTATTCTTTACTTTAACAATTTGAGCCATAATTTCTGCTTCAGATACAAGTTTACCATTTGCATATGCTCGAGCTTGCATTTGACATATTCCACGACGTATAGGAGAAAGCAAATCTAACTTAAATATAAGCGTATCTCCAGGAACTACCTGTTGTTTATAACGTACGTTATCTATTTTCAACAAATAGGTTAGATAATTTTCAGGATCAGGAACGGTACTAAGTACCAGAATACCTCCTGTTTGTGCCATAGCTTCAATTTGAAGTACACCAGGCATCACCGGTGCTCCGGGGAAATGTCCAACAAAGAATGGTTCATTCATCGTGACATTCTTAATCCCTATAACATGTTGATCTGTAAGCTCTAATATTTTATCCACCAATAAAAACGGAGGTCTATGCGGCAGCATTTCCATTATAGCATTAATATCCTTTACAGGTGTCGCATGTAAGTCTACACTGGGAACATGATTGCGTCGCTCAGTTTTGATAATCTTCTGTAGCTTTTTTGCAAATTGTGTATTTACAAAGTGTCCAGGTTTATTAGCAATGATCTTACCTTTAATACGGGTACCTGTTAATGCTAAATCTCCTATAACATCCAATAGTTTATGTCTTGCAGCTTCATTAGGATGGTGTAGTGTAAGATTATCTAAGATACCATTGGGCTTCACAGAGATATGCTCCTTATTAAAAGCTACTCTGAGTTTTTCCATAGTTTTTGGAGAAAGCTCTTTATCTACATAGACAATAGCGTTATTGAGATCTCCTCCTTTTATCAACCCGTGCTCTAACAGCATTTCAATTTCATGAAGAAAGCTAAACGTTCGGGCATCAGCAATTTCTTCTTTAAATTCGGAAAGATGCTTGATACTGGCATTTTGCGTTCCGAGTACTTTAGTTCCAAAATCAACAAGCGTAGTTACCTGATAGTCGTCTGCTGGCATAAGAATAATCTCACTACCGCTTTCTTCATGGGTATAAGTGATGATCTCTTTAACTACATATTCTTCCCTATCTACCGATTGTTCTTCTCGTCCAGCTTTTTCTAATGCTTCAACAAAGAATTTTGAAGAACCATCCATTATAGGTGGCTCACTCGCATCTAGTTCAATAAGTACATTGTCTATTTCCAGACCTACACAGGCCGCAAGTACATGTTCGGTTGTTTGGATAGTTACCCCCTTTTTTTCCAGATTGGTTCCCCTTTGGGTATTCCCTACATATGAAGCATCAGCTTCAACTATAGGTTGTCCTTCAAGATCAATACGTTTAAAACCGTAACCAAAATTTTCTGGAGCAGGTTTAAATGTCATGGTAACTTCGGCTCCAGTGTGCAGACCGACACCTTTAAGCGTGACTTCTTGAGCTATAGTGCATTGCTTTGCGCTAGTATCACTCATTATTTATTTTTTTTTCTAATTGATGTATTGTTTTTGCTATACGAGGTAAATTTTTGAAATGCACATAGGATTTATTATAATCTCCATAATTGAGTGCCGGAGAACCTTGTAACACTTCATCATCTTTTACATTTCTACCTATTCCTGATTGCGCTTGTATACGTACTCGATCACCTATAGTAATATGACCAACAATGCCTACCTGGCCACCAATCAAACAGTTTTTACCAATCTTAGTAGAACCGGCAATACCCGTTTGAGCAGCTATGGCTGTATGTTCTCCAATTTCGACATTATGGGCAATTTGAATCTGATTATCCAGTTTTACACCTTTACGTATAATAGTAGATCCTAAAGTTGCACGATCAATAGTCGTTCCAGCACCTATATCTACATGATCTTCAATAATCACGTTACCCGTTTGCGGTACTTTTTGATATTCTCCATTTTCATTTGGCGTAAAGCCAAAACCATCTGCACCTACAATAGCACCACTATGTATATATACGGAATCACCTATGTCGCTTTCTGAATATATCTTTGCTCCTGCAAAAATCACGCAGTTATCACCTATTGTTACATTATCACCTATATATACATTAGGATAAATCTTTACATTATTTCCTAATTGTACATTATCTCCCAAATAGGAAAAAGCTCCGAAATATAAATTTTCACCATAGGTTGCGCTTTCAGAAATAAAGCTTGGCTCTTCAATTCCTGTTTTATTCAACTTTACCTGATTATAATACTCCAGTAATTTTGAAAATGATTTATAGGCATCTTCGACACGTATAAGTGTTGTAGAGATCTCATTTTCAGGAACAAAACTATCATTAACAATAGTTACTGATGCTTTAGTACTATAAATATAAGAGGTGTATTTAGGGTTGGCTAGAAAGGTCAGCGAGCCCGCAGTTCCTTCTTCTATTTTTGCTAGTTTCGAAACTTGAATTTCTGGATTACCTTCTACGGTTCCTTCAAGAATTCCTGCGATTTGAGCTGCTGTAAATTTCATAAAAAGCAAAAATAGGAAAAAACTTAATCTTTCGGTTTGGGATAGCAGATATAGTTTTTTACAATAATCTTGGTGAGTACTTTTAAGCTTAATTGATCGCTGGCCTTAATAATGTCGGCTTTCTTTCCATTTCTATATAATATCGTAATCCCTCCTTGTGTATAATTATACCCCTGATTGGAGATGTTTCCTTCAAAAACAAAGTAAGCAGCCTCTGCTTCAGAAATACTATTGGCCGTTGCAAACTGCTGGATTAGTTCTTTTGTTTTTGCTTTCGCAAAAGCTTTCTTTTTTATTTTAACCTTTAACAAGTTCCTATTAATTATGGAACGAGAGAGCTCCCTCAAAACAAAATCATCATGGGTACACCAGCTTTTCATAGCAGAAATGATATCAAAATCATCCAGTTGTGCATAGGCGCTCAACGCTTCTGTTGTAAATGTTTCTCTAATATCTTGTTTCAAAAAAAATGATAGTGCCCAACTGGCTTGAGGAGGGTTTTGTGCCAAAGTCAATTCTTTTGCACGTTTAAGCACTCTGGTAATCAGCTGTTCTGCAACGAGACTGGTTTTATGCAAATACACCTGCCAGTACATTAAACGACGTGCTACAAGAAATTTTTCGACCGTATATATACCCTTTTCTTCCACCACAAGTTCATCTTCATGAACCTGAAGCATAGCAATTATACGGTCTGTATTTATATTTCCCTCGGCCATTCCCGTATAGAAACTATCGCGCTTCAAATAATCGGTTCTATCCATATCCAGTTGGCCAGATACGAGTTGATTTAAAAATGGACGATGATACTCTGCTTTGAATATTTGAATGGCCAGCGTTAAACTTCCGTTAAACTCCTGATTCAAAGCCTCCATAAATTTCAAAGATAATTCCTCATGATTCGTTCCTGAAACTATACTATGTTCTAATGCATGAGAAAAAGGACCATGACCTATATCGTGTAATAATATGGCAATGAGCGTTGCTTCTTCTTCTTCTTTTGATATTACGACTCCTTTGTTAACAAGGGTTTGTAAAGCCTTTTGCATGATATGCAAACAACCTATAGCATGATGAAAACGGGTGTGATGTGCTCCTGGATATACCAGATATGAAAGTCCCATTTGTGTTATACGACGTAGTCTTTGAAAATAAGGATGCTGTATCAATTCAAAAATGATCCCATTTGGAATCGTAATAAAACCGTAAATCGGATCGTTGATAAGAGTAGTTTTGCTTAACTTTTGAGGCACCTTAGTTTTGAATTTTCAAGCAAATATAAGGAGGGCTGCGGTATACAACAACAGTCCAAGTAAACAAAAACCTAACGATACTAACTAATTACAGATAACATTTATATGAGTAACATCAAAATACTTTGGGTAGACGACGAAATTGATTTATTAAAACCACATCAAATTTTCTTAGAAAAAAAGAATTATGATGTTACAACCTGTACCAGCGGTACAGAGGCTATAGAGATTATAGATGAAGAAAATTTTGATATTGTTTTCCTGGATGAGAATATGCCTGGGCTTAGTGGTTTAGAAACTTTAAGTGAAATCAAAAACAAGAGAGAAAGCGTTCCCGTTGTTATGATCACTAAAAGTGAAGAGGAATATATCATGGAAGAAGCCATAGGCTCAAAGATTGCCGACTACTTGATCAAACCTGTAAATCCTAATCAAATTCTTTTAAGTCTCAAAAAGAATCTGGACCATAGTCGCCTGATTTCCGAAAAAACAACCTCTTCTTATCAACAAGAGTTTCGTAAAATTGCTATGGATCTCTCTATGGTAAATAGCTTTTCAGCATGGGCGGATCTGTATCAAAAATTGGTGTATTGGGAACTCGAACTTGAAAATATTGAAGATCCTAGTATGTTTGAAATACTAGAATCTCAAAAAACAGAGGCCAATAATCAATTCTGCAAGTTTGTAGACAAGCAATATTCAGACTGGTTTGAAGGTCATAATGCTCCAGTAATGTCTCATACATTATTCAAGGAAAAAGTAGTTCCTGAGCTTTCAAAAAGCCAACCTACCCTTTTTGTAGTTGTGGATAATTTGCGATATGATCAATGGAAGGCTTTTGAGCCACATTTAAATACTTATTTCAAAAAAACAGAAGAATCTGCCTATTATAGTATCCTTCCTACCGCAACACAATACGCTCGTAATGCTATTTTTTCAGGTTTAATGCCTAATGAGATGAAAAAACAACATCCTAAATTATGGTTGGATGATACAGACGAAGGTGGTAAAAATATGCACGAAGCAGATTTTCTACATGCACAAATGCGTCGTTTACGTATGGATCTAAAATGGGATTATCATAAAATAACCAGTTTAAAAGGTGGAAGAAAACTAGCCGATAATTACAAATCACTTAAAGACAATGATTTGAATGTAGTCGTCTATAACTTTGTAGATATGCTTTCTCATTCCAAAACGGAAATGGAAGTGATCAAAGAACTAGCAAGTAATGATAAAGCCTATCGCTCACTTACGGAGAGTTGGTTTAAAAATTCTCCCCTACTCGATATTATACAACAGGCGCAACAGTTAGGACATAAATTAATTATTACTACGGATCACGGAACTATAAATGTAAAGAATCCATCAAAGGTCATAGGTGACAAGAATACCAGCTTGAATTTACGTTATAAAACAGGCAGAAGCCTTACTTATGAGCAAAAGGAAGTTATTGCAGCTAAGGATCCAAGAACTTTTCATCTACCGACGATTAATATGAGTAGTTCTTTTATTTTTGCCAAAGGGGATTTATTCTTTGCGTATCCCAATAATTATAATCACTATGTAAGTTATTACCGTAATACCTATCAACACGGAGGAGTTTCTCTGGAAGAGATGGTTATCCCGTTTATTGTTCTGGAACCACGATAAGTACCTAAATTATATAGATCTATACGGGAGCAAGTAGTAGAATATTTGTAACTTTGTGCTATCCTCGTTGTAAATTAAAGATAATTACCCAGGTGATGTTATCCAACGAGCAAACTAACTAACAATTGATTTTGAAATTCTGGAGATTAAAAAACACTCAAGGAGTAGTTAAAATTTCTTTTGAGCGTATTATTCATGAATTTTGAAAAGCAAGAAGAGTTATCAAAGTACGCTGGGGCAATGAAAAGAATCAATTTCTTTTTTGATTTGAGATCACCCCTACATCATCTCATATCGTATTGCCCCTAGCGTATTGTTTACCCAAAACTACTCCAGATTCTTCTAGACATCAAACATCACGTGGTACTATTTATAAATATCCCTTTTGTTCCCTATTTGATGAGTCATTTTTAGAAGTCCTTTACGATTCAATTATTATAAACCAACAATCTCACTTTGCCTTCGTCTAAAAGTCGAATTATACTTGTATAAATATGGAAACAAATTTTTTGACTATTCTATAAATTTCATATTTAAACAAATCCGAAGTTTTAGAAAAGTTGTTATCTCAATTTTAAAAAACTAATAGTCATTCTCTTAAGAAAAATCTTACAAGTCTTGCGTATATAATGGTTGAGCGTTTACGATTATCGTTGTTCTTTCAAGTTTTTTTATATATTAGCAGTGCCCAATTTTAGAGAATCAAATGAAAATAATCTACCAGCTGTCTGAAATAGACAGTGTTGCAGCGACGGTAATTTCCAATACACAAAGTAATTTATTGCTGTTTAATGGAGAAATGGGTGTTGGCAAAACAACGCTCATAAAGGCTTTAATAAAACAATTGGGTAGTAATGAAACGGCAGTAAGCCCTACATTTTCTATAGTTAATGAGTATCGAACTATAGAAAATAAAAAGATTTATCATTTTGATCTGTATCGCCTAGAAAAATCTGAAGAAGTTTTCCAGTTAGGTTTTGAAGAATATTTGTCTGAGGGGGATTGGATTTTTATTGAATGGCCGGAGTTGATAACTGCTTTTTTACCTGAAAAGCGAGCGACTATTGAGATTAAAGAACAAAGAGGTCAGGATCGAACATTAGAGCTAAAATCAAATTGTTAAAATTTTGTTAAAAATTCAACATTTAAATGTACGAATTCTCTGATATGTTAAGTAAAAGTTAAGGACGTTGAATACACAATTTTCACTTCATCGAAAAAAGTGTTTTTGACAGAATAAAAATAAATTAGGGTAATTAATGCTGTCTTTGGGACTACGTGATTAAAAAAGTTCGCAAAGGTACAAAAAATAGTAAATAGCTTGAGAATGTGTGATTAATTAAATATTTGTACTAACAAATCATTAACATTAAACACTCACACATTATGAATTTCAAAGAAATACTTATTGCTATTTTTGTTGCATCTACTTTATCTTTAGGTTTTATTTTTTCAGATAATGGAAATGCCAATGACATTCAAGAAAACGATAAAGAAATTATTGAAACGGGAACAAGAGGCCAAGATGTTACCCAAATCAAGCCTCCACGAAAAAACTAGGAGCACAAAAAAAGTTCAACAAAAATTTTTAGCGGTAGGAACGATATTAGTTATTTTAATAATAATATCTCCCTACCTTTTTACTTTATATGAGTCATTTCCAAATATCAAAATTTGGGAAACTCCATTCGGAACTTACAGAAGTCATTATTATGAAAGTGTAAGCACTCTAGCTTGGACTCTAACTGGAAAATTGGTTCCTCTTTATTTATTAACAATATGGTTTTTTACTTGTAAGCATTGGTGGTATCATGCCATCTTAGTTCCTATTGCTATGTATATAGTCCAAATTATGGAAACTATAGACGGTGATAGATATGTTGACACTTTAAACATTTACATTATGGCTCCTATTGTTTTAATAGCTGCTGTTTTTCTATATACAATCAGGACTAAAATTTTTGATAAAATTCATGGGATTGATTTAAGTGAGTTAGGACGTGTTTCCTGGAAAGGTGATTTAGCTCCCGACACAAAAGAAGATTCTATTATCATAGAAGGACTTGACGATGATGATTTGGAAGACGATGATGATCCTTTGTATATGGGATAGACCTTTGGTAAATCTTAAATTCCAACATTCAAATCGCAAATAGTAAATTTCAGTGTTTGGATTTGTCATTTCATATTAATCTTATCAGTCACCGCTACACCTTAAGAGGTTTTGATTATTTTCATAATTTAATTTCTACTTTATGATTATTATCATATAGACTTAATGTATCTTTAAAATATCATTTACCAGCTGCTATTAAACCACTAAAGCTTTTTGTATTTTTGAGAGTCAACTGCATCTATGGAATCAACAAACTCTCCTTTTACCAAAGCACAATTACTCCCTCAGGAAGAAACTCTAGAAGTCGCCAAAAAGAAAGGTGATCTCTATATCGGGATTCCTAAAGAAGCTCATTTTCAGGAAAAACGCGTATGTTTAACTCCAGATGCCGTGGCCGCATTAACGGCCAACGGTCATAAGGTACTTGTGGAGTCCAATGCAGGTGAAGGTGCGAGTTATAGTGATAAAGATTATAGTGATGCTGGAGCTTCTATAACTAAAGATACGGCTAAGGTTTTTTCCTGCCCTATGATCCTAAAGGTAGAGCCCCCTTCTATGGATGAGTTACAACTCATTAATCCACAGACGGTATTGATTTCAGCTTTACAGTTAAAGACACAAAGTAAGGAGTATTTTGAGATGCTGGCTACAAGGCGTATTACGGCTATAGCTTTTGAGTTCATCAGAGATGAAGATGGCACCTATCCTGCAGTACGCACCTTATCCGAAATTGCAGGTACAGCTGCGGTACAGGTAGCTTCAGAACTCATGAGTAACACCTCCTATGGTACCGGGATGTTATTAGGCAACATCAGTGGGGTTCCCCCAGCAGAGGTGGTGATTATTGGAGCTGGTACGGTAGGTGAATTTGCAACACGCTCAGCTTTAGGTTTGGGAGCAAACGTAAAAGTCTTTGATAATTCTATTACTAAGTTGCGTTGTATTCAAACCAATATCGGACGTCCATTATACACCTCAACCCTACAGCCCAAAAACCTGATCAAAGCATTAAAGCGTTGTGATGTGGCTATAGGTGCGGTGCGCGGCAAGAACCGCTCCCCTATTGTGGTCACGGAAACTATGATCGAAGGCATGAAAAATGGTGCGGTAGTCATTGATGTCAGTATTGATATGGGGGGATGTTTTGAAACGAGTGAAGTGACTTCTCATGATCATCCTACGTTTGAAAAACATGGGGTCATTCATTATTGCGTACCTAATATTCCGGCACGTTATGCACGAACAGCCTCTGTATCTTTAAGTAATATATTTACGCCATATCTTTTAGAGATCGCCGAAGAAGGTGGAATAGAAAATAGACTACGTTTTGACAAGGGTTTGAAAAACGGTTTGTATTTTTACCACGGTATTTTAACCAGTAAGTCGGTAGCTAATTGGTTTGACCTTTCCTACCGGGATATTAACCTTCTTATTTTCTAAACATGAAATTCATACATCGCCTGGGCTACTATCTAGGAGGCTTCTCCATAGGTTTAGTCATATTAGCCTTTTTTTTAAGTGGTAAAAAAACAAGCTGTGCCTATTTTCCAGAAGCACGAGTCCTTAAAAATATTAAAACGAAACCATATACGCTTTCCGCGAAAGCAGAAACAACCTATACCAACTTACGTATGGACAGTCTGGATCTACAACACATATGGAGTAAAGGTGATGTTGATTTTGGCGAAAGCGACACCCGAAAAGAACCTTGTGGTCTTTATGTAATCTATGGTAAAACGATAGCAGAACGATCTATCAAAATGATGGTGGAGAACTGTGAGAAAAAAACGCTTATTCAATCTATTGATATCGTTAATTGATCGGTTATCAAACCAGATTAAGGTCCAGGGAAGCATACGACTCTGTTTGGATTTTATAATTATCTGCCGTAAAACTTCGGGCGCCACAGGTTTCTTTCCAAAAAATCAATCCTGAATTGAGTTTGGCACCGTTTTCTTCACTAGAGATGTTGAAATCAAAATAACGCCTATCAGTTCGAAAATGATTAATGATAAAATCATAAGCCAAGTCCAGGCTTCCTAGCGCATTCTTACTCGCAGCACCAGATACATATTGAGGATGGATGGTCGTTTTGGTTAGGAATACCGTAGTCCCGGCAACCATTTTTTCATCTTTATAAATACTTACCTGAAAGATATTTTCCGGGAAACGCTGTGCTAATAATTTTATTTCTTCCAGACTGTGTACCGGTTTCACCTGATGCTTATGTTCCAGATTCGGAATTAAAATAGTATTCCAGAACTCCTCATAGTTATCATCAACTTTTACGGTAAGCCCCATCCGATTGGCCTTATTTATACCTTCCCTCCTATTTTTTTGAAAACGAAGTTTATGCGCATAATCAATAACCATAAGCACATCCCTTTTCACCAGTTGGGCTCCAGCTTTATACAAAAAGTAAATTAATTCATCACTAGGCAGCTGATTATAAAAGGTGGGGATAACTCTAAAATTAAGAGATATAATTCCTTGCTCATTATAGAACTTTAAAGCGGCTTTAAAGCACTCAAAACTATCTACAAGCTTTGCCGGACTCCTGGCACAAAACTACCATACGTCAATCCCTGATGAGCATAAACCACAGATTCTTTTACATTGGCAGGAATTACTGCATATAATTGATCATCCTTATAAATCAGTACTGAGAAATCCTGAAAACGATCGCTATGATAATCCATAAATCCTCTATTAAAAAGGAAGGTCGCATTCTTTGCCGTGGCAATAAAATGATCCCAGGAATCCTTAAATTCAGAGGTATAACGTCTAACGGTATAGTGTGCCAAAATAATTTTTAGAAAAGATAAAAGTAAGCAATCCTTGAAAAAGGAAAATCAAAACAAATGATTTCCCCGAGATTAAAGCTTTCTACGCTTTTTTTCTTGTTTCAAAAGCTCTAGTTCTCTATTTGTTTGCCCGGCAACAGAGGTGTTCTCTTCTGCTCTTCTGATAAGATAAGGCATCACATCTTTTACCGGTCCGAAAGGAATATATTTTGCGACATTATATCCTTCGTGCCCCAAATTGAAGCTTATATGATCACTCATCCCATATAATTGTCCAAACCATACTCGAAAATCATTTTTCTGTATTTGTTTTTCTTCCATGATGTCCATTGCCAGATAACAACTGGATTCATTATGTGTTCCCAGAAATACGGATATATCATTTAGATAATCAAAAATATACTTTAGCACGGCGTTGAAGTTATCATCAGTAATCGCTTTGCTTTTGCAAATGGGTGTTGGATAATCCATTGTTTCTGCCCGGTGATTTTCTTTTTCCATATAGGCACCACGCACAATTTTAACTCCTATTTTAAATCGCTTTGCTCTGGCTTCCTGATGCAATTCCTTAAGATAATCTAACCGATCCCAACGATAGCACTGGAGGGTATTATATACTATGGCTTTTTCTGTATTGTATTTTGCCATCATCTGGGCGACAAGTCGATCTGCAGCGACTTGCATCCAGCTTTCTTCGGCATCTATTAAAACGGCTACATCCTTTTCTTTCCCTTGGGCACAAATCCGATCAAAACGTTGGACAACACGATCCCATTCTTTCTGTTCCTCAGTAGAGAGTAACGTATCTTCGCTTACCTTTTGCCAAAGCTCAAAACGACCTAAACCTGTAGGTTTAAATACAGAAATAGGCATAGCACTTTTTTCTTCGGCAAAATCAGTTAATTCCATAACCTTATCCAGACAGGCATCAAATTGTATTTCCTCTTCCTTACCTTCAACTGAGTAGTCCAGGACAGCACTTACTCCTCTACTATACAGCTTGTCCACTACAGGTAAGCAATCTTCCTCACTTACTCCTCCACAAAAATGATCAAAAACGGTAGAACGTATTAGCCCTTCAACAGGCAGACTTGCATTTAAAGCAAACTTCGTTACTGCAGTACCTATACGAACTAACGGCTGTTTAGAAATCATTTTAAAAAGGAAATAGGCACGTTCTAACTGACTGTCGGACTTCAGACAAAATGCACGCTCGGTATTTTCGAAAATTGGAGTAGCCATACTTAATTTTATTCCCACAAATATAATTGAATTGAAGCATGCTTTTCTGAAAAAAGAGTGTATTTTCACTTTATCAAATCACCGTATATGGAAGCCATACAGGCAAAGAATTATCCTATTGTATTCAATACTCCCGGTTATGAAGCGCTGGCTTCTTTTCTGGAGAATACGACCTATTCCAAACTGTTTATCATTGTTGATGATCATACTCATAAATACTGTTTGGCTTCGTTTTTAGAGTATTTGCAAACTACTCTTTCTATAGAGATCATAGAAATTCCATCAGGTGAATTACATAAAACAATACATACCTGTAATGAGCTATGGCTTGCATTAGCAGATCTTGAAGCCGACAGAAAGAGCTTAATTATTAATCTGGGCGGAGGCGTAGTCACGGATTTAGGAGGTTTTGTAGCCAGTACATTTAAACGAGGAGTTGATTTTATTAATGTCCCCACATCCCTACTAGCGATGGTAGATGCTTCCGTAGGTGGGAAAACTGGTGTGGATTTAGGAACGCTTAAAAATTTGGTTGGCGTTATTAATAACCCACAAATGGTATTAATAGATACTGGTTTTCTTGCTACTCTACCCCAGGTTGAGATGCGATCAGGACTAGCAGAAATGTATAAACACGGACTTATTGCTAATCCGGAGTACTGGAATCGTCTTTCTGCATTGCATAATCTATCTATAGTCGATCTTAACACATTAATATACGACAGCATCATAATTAAGAACCTCATTGTACTGGAAGATCCCAGAGAACTAGGTTTACGTAAAACGTTAAATTTTGGACATACTTTAGGGCATGCTATAGAATCACACTGTTTAGATCATTCCGAAAAACAAACACTATTACATGGTGAAGCCATTGCTATAGGAATGATTTTAGAATGTTATATCTCGACACATCTTTGTGGTTTATCCAATGATGAGCTCCAGAATATCAGTCAGGTTTTATTGAACATGTATGACCGGGTTTCATTTACTGAAAATGATATTGAAGCTGTAATTTCTTTATTAAAGCATGATAAGAAGAACGATTTTGGGCGTATAAACTTTGTATTACTAGACGCGATTGGCACATCTAAGATAAATGAACAGGTTCCTAACATCTTAATTTATAAAGCATTTGAATACTATGCTTCCTTTAATATCTGAGTTCCTAACGTTATTGGTAAAAAAGAATCCCCCCGTATTATAATGACAATGATATAGTCACTTAGTTCTTTTACCTGAATAAGATTATAAGTAACGCTCTTTTATAAGATGTATGTGATGCAAATCATGTCCTGCGGTAATAAATCCAGCTGCTCTTGCAGATAATGGGCTTCCACTTGCGATACCAACTTCCGACAAAGTTTCATCAGAAGCACTTTTATACAAAGCAATAGTTGCATTACGTACGATCTCATATTCTTGTAGAAGGTCATTGACTGATCGATCATTTGCTCTGGAATTAAGCACAAAATCATCCTGTTCAAATCCCATAAGTTCTGATTTGTCATTTCGCGCAAAGCGCAAAGCACGATAAGAAAATACCCGCTCTGTATCGATAAGGTGTTGCAACATTTCTTTAGGTGTCCATTTTCCTTCCTGATAACGATGCATTGTTTTATCTTCAGGGAGTGATCTATAAAATTGAACTAAGATCACTTTACTATGTTCTAAAGCGTCTATTAAATTAAGATCTGCAGCAACCTGTTCTATATATTGTCCATAATAGGGATTAAACTCCCCTTTTTCAAGCATTAAACGGGTCATATCAATAACTTTTATAGTTCTTGAAAAATAGAATGCATCAATCTTTTCTTATCATTAATGCTCTCTTCTAGAGAAATCATAGTCTCTGTACGATAAACACCATCGATATCATCCAGTTGGAAAATGATGCTCTTTGCGTGGTTTGTATCTTGAGCTCTTATTTTACAAAAGATATTAAACTTTCCAGTTGTTACATGAGCTACGGTTACATAAGGAATTTGAGTAATGCGCTCTAATACAAATGTAGTTTGAGAAGTTTTATTTAAAAACACACCAACATAGGCTATAAATGCATATCCCAGTTTTGCATAATCAAGTGTTAATGAGGATCCTATAATAATTCCAGCTTCCTCCATTTTTTTGACACGCACATGCACAGTACCTGCAGAAATCAATAATTTCTTTGCTATATCAGTAAAAGGTGTTCTTGTATTTTCGATTAGTAAGTCAAGAATCTGATGATCAATCTCATCCAATTTAAATTTTGCCATAGATAAAGCGTTTTACGCATTATAACGCAAAAATAAGGCAACATCACTGATAATTATTCAATAAAAGGATAAATATTTACTAAAACGTTATAGTCAATTGCCTTTCTATTCGTATCCCTGAAAGTTTATTGCCTTCTTGAATAGTTTCATCGTTTAGCGCAACTATTTCTCGTCCTTCAGCATTGATTACACGATGTCCATAAATAGCTCTTTCCGAATTAATTGAGTCTACAACAGGCACAAAAACCACTTTCTTGTTATCCAGCATTTCTACATACCGTATGGCAATTTGATTATTTTCGACATTTTCAATTTTTGCATTGGTTATTAACAAGTCAACAAAGCAATTTTGATGCTCCGGAATATTCATATATGATGAAGCATTTTCAAATGTGTTATGAAGTATGGATTGAAATGCAGTCATCAGTGCAATAAATATATATTTACGTGTCTCCTCTCTCTCGTAATCATCAGGGTAATGCCCAGCTTCAAAAAGCATCGTAGGAACCTGCTGTGTTTGAAAAAAATCCCCTACACAGTTTATATTGTAGGTATCATCATAGCGCCCTATTTGACCAGGTAGATAGGGTTGTAATGCTTTATTGATATCACCTATTATTGACATAGCACGCTGTCGCGAAATGGTACTTGAACGTTCTTTATCTGCGGCGGGAGCAAGAAAAGACAGAACAGACGGCATTCCAGTAGTTTCAAACCCATAAATACTGCGCTGATCATGAAGATTAAAACAAAAATGTGGTTGAAAAGTACTAAAAGCGTTACGCAGCACTACACTTTCTGGTTGCGTTTGATTATAGGCGTCACGATTAAGATCGATATCGGCAGCGTTATTACGCGTATAATAATGGGCTCCATCTGGATTAAGTATAGGAATGAATAGAAACGTGAATTTGTCTAGTACGCTCTTTGTAAAATCGTCGTTTAAAGTTTCTGAGAAGAACTTAAAGCAGTCAAAAACGGCCTTTGTTGTCGTTGACTCATTACCGTGCATTTGTGACCATAGTAAAATTCGATTAGAACCTGTACCTATAGTTACGCTATAAATAGGCCTCTTTTCTATGGAGTAACCCAAAGTGGATATAGAAAAAGCAGGATCAAGCAAATCTAAATGGTTCTCAATATGAGCATTTGTAATACAGCGCCCAGTTAGATCAGAAACAAAATGAGAAACATGCCAATCGTAGAATATATCCAAAGCAATTATTTTAGTTACAAATGTAAACATAAGCTGATTTACATCTGTATACATAGTTAGCTATTGATTTGTATACTTCTGTATACATCAATTCACGAATTAAGGTATACAATTATATATTGTAAATATAAAAATCTATATATCAAAATAATATATAATTTTATTTAAAGTTTTAGTTTTAGAATACAGATATTAATATCTCTTTTCTATTTGTTTCAACATTATTAAATTATACATTTGTATACATGAAAAAAGTTTTGATTTCATGATGGATCGAGAGGCATTTATTAAAAGATTGCAGCACATTTTAGATCAATATAATTTGACTGCAGCGGCTTTAGCTGATAAAGTCCAGGTGGGTCGAGCAACGGTGTCACATATCCTTTTAGGAAGAAATAAACCAAGTTTGGAGTTTATTTTGAAATTGACAAAAGCTTTTCCTGAAGTAGATTTATATTGGTTATTAGAAGGTGCTGAAAAAAGTAAACAACCAAGCGATGCTTTAGTTGAACAAGAAGGCATAAGCTCTGCTCCTATCGTATCAGAAGTCATAAGTCGTAAATCATCATCAGATATCTCTGAGCCAACAGAAACAATACCTAGAACTCCCAATGTTGTTCTAAATACACATTCTGGAAAAAAAGTAAAACGAATACTCCTTTTATATGAAGATGGTAGTTTTGAAAGCTATGAATAAAAAAACTATAGCGAATTATAGAACTTAAATATCTTTTTTAAATCCTGGTCTTTTTTATAAGACAAATCATTTTCTTCGACATAGGTTTCTATTTCATTAGCTTTTTCGCCAAGTAAATCTAATACCACAGATTTTTTTCTCTTAAATTCAGAAAAGTGATCCTTCATCATAAGGTAATACCTGAACTTCTTTCTATAAGATTTATTTCCTCTAGATCCGGCATAGCTTCTGGCGCCCTGTCCTCCTATCTCTCTAATCTCAAGGTAATAATCTTTAACAATCATAAAATTGTTATTTTCAGCAAGCACTTCCTGATATCTTGTTTCTTTAGTAAGCGGATTGTACAAATATTTAAAGGAAACTCCATTAAAAATTATTTCACCGTATTTATTACCATCAATAAGAAAAAGAACTCCTTTATTTTCAAGGGCAAAAGTACCTTCATCGATTTCAAAATTTACATTCTTAAGTGTAAGTTGCTTCCCTCCTAAGGTTCTGATTGTCGCTCTATTTTCCCAGGTTTTTTGTAAAAATTTGGATCCTGCGATCTCAACTTTTTCATTGACGACGGTAAATGCGGTATTTCCACTGGGAGCACCATCTTCCACAAACTCATTAAATGTATTACTATGCACAAAGGAGTTAAAAAATCGAGATTCAGAACTTTCATTTATTGTTTGCTTTTCGTCCTTCTCATTTACAGTTTCTAAAACTTTCTTATTGCCGGTTTGCGTTTTAGAGGATAACCCTTTATGTTTCTCCTGAGCATTTATATTCAAACATAATAATGCAGCAGTTAAGAGTAGAATAACTTTCATGGGTATTATTTTATAGTTTTTCATTCTCATAAGTCATAGATAATCGTTTTTTACATAAAATCAAAAGACTACCATTAAAAATGGTAGTCTTTTGACAATATAATTAATATAATCTCTATTAAGTTTTTGTTAGTCCAAGAATCATTCTACTTAGAAATAATACGTTTCAGTACAAAACAATAATAATAAAGATTCAATATCAAAATTGAAGCACTACCGTATTTGAATTAAACGGTGCTGCAAATGTTCCGTTATCGACAGTAAAACTTACTTGTCCTATACAGGATAAAATCTGACCTGATATAAATGTTGTTACCGTTGGAACTCCTCCATTATTAAATGAATTCCCTAAAGGAAAATCTGCTGAAGTTTCTTCAGGTGTAGCCATTCCAGTAGCCAACCCTGTTTCCATATCTACCGTTAATATTAGATCACTACTTCCAATATCTGGAGATAATCCACCTATTATAGTAATCTGATTGTCTCCTGGCCCCATTTCAACAATTCTAGGATCAGAAAAAGTAGCAGCAACGCCAAAAGCTTCTAATAAAGGATTTTCTATAGTCACAGCATTGCCAACAACCAGACTTAAATCTACATCCGGACAAGCAACAGTAATACCTAGTTCTTCAGAAAGGTTACTAGTAGGTAATAATTGAACATTATCTATAGATTCCAAATTCAAAATTAATACAGCGTTTGTAGGAGGGAAATCATCTGGTATTGGAGTATTAATCACTAATTCTCCAGTAAAACTACCTGCAGGTATAACTCCCGTCAATGAAGGGATTTCATAAAAAGATGGATCTAAATCAATATTATCTTCATCGTCTTCAGGAACAGAACCAATAGATACTCTATAGGTTCTGTCAGAATCAGAGAGTGTAGATGCACCAATAACAACAATATTAGTAACATCCTCAACAGGATTAAAAGTTAAAATAGTTCCGCCATTAATCTGACCAATTGCATTGGATTGATCATCAACATCTAAAAGTATGGTATCATCTTCATTACAACTAGTAATAAAGAG
Organism: uncultured Flavobacteriaceae bacterium; assembly: GCA_964589085.1. GTDB lineage: Bacteria > Bacteroidota > Bacteroidia > Flavobacteriales > Flavobacteriaceae > Dokdonia. The sequence continues at coordinate 34,864 of CAZPTJ010000003.1, forward strand.
AACCATAGATACCATTAAAAGTTTAAATATAGTTTTCATAAAATTTCTTTTTTTGATTAATTAATAACCAGGATTTTGATCTGCATCAGAGATACCGTCATTGGCAAATATTTCAGCTTGCGGAATAGGGAATGTAAATCTAAAACTTCCAGCGTCCAGATTACATGTTGTAGCTGGTCGTGCACGGATGCTAGCTCCCGAACAATCAACATCTAACCTGTTAATCCCTTGACCAAAGCGTTTTAAATCTAATAAACGATGTCCTTCAAAAGCCAACTCTACACGACGTTCTGCAAGAATGTCTGTTAACGCTTCCGCTTGATTTGCATAAGCTGCTGGAGTAACTACCAAACTACTTCTCATCGTACGCAAAGTGTTAATATCGTTACGAGCTGCATCAAGATTTCCTAAACGTGCATTTGCTTCAGCACTGATTAATACCATTTCAGAGGATCTTAAAACAATTACATTGTTTAAGGATGTTAGAGATTCAGTACCTAAATATTTACCTACAATCCATTCATCTGTAAAATCATCCTCTTCTTCAGTAGGATCATCTTCTTCAAATAAAATTTCGTTTGCGACTCTACGACTAATAACATCTTCTAAATCTAAATTTGCATTACGTCGATCATCACCCGCTTGGTTCATTTCATTTAATAAGTCGATGGACATAGAAAAAAATACGTCGTCATTAACATCGGAGTATATTGTTCCAATACGATTATCAAACTGATCTCTAGGTATTTCAAAAATAATTTCTCCTCTAACTTGTTCTTCTCTAAACATATCTACATATGTATCGCCACTTACCAAAGGAACAGCAGTAACAACTTGATTTGCCAAAGAAATGGCCTCAGTATAATTCCCAGTATATAACGCTATTCTGGCTTGCAAAGCTCTTACAGAATTAGAATTAAATCGTAACGTCCCATTCGTGTCACCTTGCAAAATATTTGCTGCTTCCATTAAATCGGCATTGATAAGAGCCAATACTTCACCTACAGAACTTCTTGGAATACTTAAATCATCTTCTCCGACAACAAAAACCTGATTTGCTAATGGCACACCTGGTGCATTAGAATCAAAAGAAGGAGCAAACATTCTCAATAGGTCAAAGTGTTGCCAAGCTCTTATCGCTAAAGCCTCTCCTCTTATTTGATTTAATAAATTAGTATTATCATTACTATTAGCAATAAAGTCATCTGCTCCACGTATTACTCGATTTGCATTATCAAGTACATCATAAGCAGAATTATAGATTCCCGCCGGCTCACCACTTCCTGTAATCAATGTAAAAGAGTGTGCCTGTAAGCCTTGCCCTCTATTGCCTAGGCCTATACGCGTTTCATCAGTTCCTATACTATTGATAGAAACTATCCCAGCATAAGATCCGTTGGAATCATATGTCCCTAATAATAAACGTTCAAGATCTCCTGCACTTTCTATTGAACCTTCTTCTGTCAATATAAAGTCACGATCAAATTCTGTAAAGTCATCACAAGCCGTAAGTCCTAAAAAGGCAGCTGTGATACATAGTGTTTTAAAAATCTTCATTATTTCTTTGTGCTATATTTATTAAAATGTCAAATCTAAACCAAACGTATATTGTCTTGCATTTGGAAATTCAAATTGAGAAATATTGTTACTGTCCTCAGGATCTAGTCCATTAAAGTTAGTAAATGTTAATAGATTTACTCCTCTCGCATAAATTCTCGCATTTTTCAAGAATGTACTGCTACCTAATAGTTTATTAGGAAGTGTATAAGACACTGTAACATCTCTTAGTCTTATAAAAGATGCATCTTCCAAATCTTGTGAACTAAACTGTCTTTGCGTGGCAACACCATTAACAAATGGTGCAGGTGTATCTGTAATATCGCCTACATTCTGGAAAAAATCTAAAACAGAGGTCGACTGATTTAATCCAGCACCTAAGAAGTTATTATTTTCAATAAAGAAAGAAGTATTATTAAATCGAGTCACCTCAGCCTGAAAGGCAAATAAACTCGAAATTCCAAATCCTTTATAGTTTGCATTAAATCCAAAAC
>CAZPTJ010000004.1:0-5997 GCA_964589085.1 uncultured Flavobacteriaceae bacterium
TTTGCAGCACTTTCAAGTTGTAATAGATTTTCTAATGCATAATCTGGGTTAAAATGGTGTGTGCTTTTTTCGTGGACATATTACTCTTGTTTTATACTTCTATTAGTTTAGTGGCAAGAGTTCTAGAAATATGACAGAGCTATTTATTTTTCTTTATCTAAGTTTTTAATAATAGAGTCGATATCTTTAATTAAGGGCTCCCAATTAACTTCTGCGGCACGCTTGTTTCTCTTGATAGTATATATGCTACTTACAATTATAAATAGTGTGGTAATTATCTTTATTATAGGTTGCTTTTCTATAATATATGCTATCAAAGAACTGTCTGTTGCATTCATTACAAAATTCCCCCACTCAAATAACATATAGCTTATAATAACTGGTAATAATAGCTGATGAACGTTTCTTAATAATTTTGCTTGGGCTAACATAAACTCCCGTTGTTGTATAAATTGTTCTTTGATAGGTAAGAACAGATGTTGCGTAAATTTGCTTTTACGATTATTATAGAGTACTAACACAGTATGAATCATAGACAGTATCATTAAAATAGTGCCAATACTGGATATGGTAAATGGCTTTTTTATTAAAATATAACCAAACAAAGAGACTATTATAATAGCTCCAATAGTTTCTCTAAGGTCACGTTTGCGAACAATACGTTCTCTGTCTTCCATTTTATATTTAAAATTGCTCATAAGTTGTGTGATATTAATTGTAATATCTTCTTTTTTAGAAGAATTTTTCCAGATATTTTTTAAATCTCGTTCTTCCATTTTTAATTTAATTTAGGGTTGATGCAATCAAATAATTTCTTTCGGATACGTTTCATCTTAACCGCAATATGATTTTCGGTTAAACCTGCGACTTCAGCAATCTGTTTATACGATAGTTCTTCTAAAAACAATACAACAATAGAGGTGTCACTTTCATTTAGAGTTGCTATACATTCCTTTAATAATTGATATTTTTCGTTGTCTTCGTTATCTACAATGTGCTCGCTAGTTTTAAATTCAATTGCATCAAAACGGTCGGTTTTGACACTTTTCTTTTCTAGTTTTAATTTAGAACGCATACATACATTAAGCGTGACACGATACACCCAAGTATCTATATTTGACTTACCCTTAAAGGATGGCAATGATTTCCAGATTTGATATGTAGCTTCCTGAAACAAATCTTGAGGCTCAACAGGAGATACTGCATAGACCCTACAAATACGGTAGATCTTTTCCTTATTGATTCTTAGTATTTCTTCGAAATTGGCTTTTTGCATATACTTCTTTCAATCCCTTTTCTATTTAGTAACAAAAATTAGTGGAATATGACGAGAACAATTAAATTTATTAACGGCGCCTGTTTTTATACTCTGCTACCCTTATGATCATTTTACAATAACTTGTCTCATATAAGATACATATACCAAAGTAAAGCAGTTGTTAAATAATCTCTACAAAATAGAGGTTATACCAAAAAGAAAGGCTGCTCCATTCTATTCAATTTTAACAACATTCATTTTTGTTGTCCTCGACATTTGAGTGATTTCTTTCTGACTTAATCCGTGCATGCAACGGTAGATAAACAGTTGTCCTCCCAAAGTCTTAGGATCAATACCTAATGATGGTACATATTCAAGCCATCCAATAATTTTCCTCATCGTAGGAGCAAGGTATTTTTCCTTTATCCTCCCATTCCCATACCGTGTTATGAGATACATTGAATATTTTCGCCACATCTACTTTGGTAAGTTTTTGTTATAACTACCTAGTCTTGACGTGGAGGGTAAAGATCATCAGCGAGTTAAGATAGTTTTGAGGAAGTGGTTTTTGAACGGAAATATCAACAGGACAAATGGGCAACATAACCTTTAAGCATAACCTTTTTAGAAAACCTTGTTGTCAATTAGTAAGAATAAGTTTTGAATACTATAATAGTTGATAGTTAGTTATTTGATACATTTTAGTAGCGCAAAATAGTATAATTAACATGGACTTAAGGGAATGTTAAATAATTGTATTTCGATGGAAAATCACTAACTTACGGAAGCGCTAACCACGCATCAAAACAAAACTTTTGAGGCATTCTGAATTTAGAACCATCTTTTAAGATCTTGTATAGGTCTTAAAAGAAGTTCTGTATTGTCTATACTAATTAAAAACTATATATGAAACGAAGAGACTTTATTCAATATGCAGGACTTGGTGCTGGTGCAATGATGATGCCTTCGCTGCTTATGGGGAATACTATTCCTGTTGAAGCATTGCTGGAGCCAGGTATGGATATACTGATCAAAAAATCACTCGCAGATGTGGCATTAAATACTGCAAAATCTGCCGGAGCCAGTTATGCCGATGCTCGTATTGGACGGTATTTAAACCAATTTGTTTTTACACGAGAAGACAAGGTGCAGAATGTTGTAAATACAGAATCCTTTGGGATAGGAATTCGGGTAATTGCTAATGGTACCTGGGGATTTGCATCCACAAACAATGTTACCGATGATGGCATAAAGAAGGCAACCCTTCAAGCTGTTGCCATAGCAAAAGCTAATGCCAAAATTCAAAAAGACCCTGTAAAACTTGCTCCAGTATCATCTTATGGAGAAGTAAGTTGGAAAACACCAATCAAAAAAGACTTTAAGGAAGTTCCAATTTCAGAAAAAGTAGATTTACTGTTGACTGCAAATGCAGCTGCTATGGATAATGGAGCAAACTTTGTGAATTCTGCTTTGTTTATGGTGAATGAACAAAAGTATTTTGCATCTACAGATGGATCTTATATTGATCAGGATGTCCACCGTATATGGCCAACCTTTGGAGTTACGGCTATTGATCGTTCTGCCGGTAAGTTTAAATCTCGTCAAGCATTGAGTGCTCCTATGGGAATGGGTTATGAGTATATGGATGGATTGGCCTCGGAAAAAATTGCAGGACCAGAAGGGATTAATCTATACAGAAAGAGTTATGATATTGTAGAAGATGCTACGCTTGCCGCGAAACAGGCAAAAGAAAAATTGACTGCAAAATCAGTAGAAGCTGGAAAATATGATCTTGTATTAGAACCTAATCACTTAGGATTAACCATACACGAATCCGTGGGACATCCATTGGAGTTAGATCGTGTTCTTGGATACGAAGCAAATTATGCCGGAACAAGCTTTGCAACCTTAGACAAGTGGGAAACTAAAAATTTTAAATACGGAAGTGATATTGTAAATCTTGTTGCTGATAAAACTCAGGACGGTTCACTTGGCGCTGTAGGTTATGATGATGAAGGCGTGAAAACAAAACAGTGGGATTTAGTACGTAATGGTGTACTGGTAAATTATCAGGCTATCAGAGATCAGGTGCATATGATTGGACAAAATGAATCTCACGGCTGTTGTTATGCGCAAAGCTGGAACGATGTTCAATTCCAGAGAATGCCTAATGTATCATTAGAACCTGGAAAAGAGAAGTACGCTATTAATGATATGATTAAAGATGTAGAGAAAGGTATTTATATAGCGGGTAGAGGTTCATATTCCATCGATCAGCAACGTTATAACTTTCAGTTTGGAGGAACGGTGTTCTATGAAATTAAAAATGGAGCTATTGTTGGAATGCTGGATGATGTAGCCTATCAATCCAATACTCAGGAATTCTGGAATTCTTGTGCTAAGATTTGTGATAAAGATGATTATCGCATTTTTGGATCTTTCTTTGACGGTAAAGGACAACCCTCACAGGTAAGTGCTGTATCACATGGTAGTTCGACAACTCGATTTAACGATGTTAATGTAATCAACACGGGTCGAACCATTTAATCTAATGTATCTCTACAATTAATAAAATTATCATGGCAATATATACAAAAGAAGAAGCACGGCATATTATGGAAAAGGCATTAAGCTTTTCTACAGCCGATGCTTGTGTAATTACGATAAGTGGTAGCGAAAGTGGAAACATTCGTTATGCTAGAAATACAGTATCTACAGCGGGTCATCGTTCCAATCAGACACTGGCAGTACAATCCAGTTATGGAAAGAAATCGGGTACCGCAACGATAGATGAGTTTGACGATACTTCTCTGGAAAAGGTAGTTAAAAGAGCTGAAGAGTTAGCTAAACTCTCTCCTGAAAATCCAGAATTCATGGAGCCTTTAGGACCACAAACATATGATGAATCCAAGACATATAGTAAAGCTACAGCTGGCATTACACCTGAGTATCGTGCAGAGGTCGCAAATAGTAGTATTGGTCCGGCTGCCAATCAGGATGTGACGGCTGCGGGATTCCTTAATGATTCTGCAGGATTTAATGCTATGTTGAATTCCAAAGGATTATTCGCCTACAATAAATCGACAAATGTCAATTTTACGGTAACCATGAGAACCAATGACGGCACCGGCTCGGGTTGGGTAACGCGTGATTTAACTGATATTTCAAAATTTGATGCCGCAGAAGCGTCTAAAATAGCTATAGACAAAGCAATACTTTCGCGTGAAGCGAAAGCCATAGAGCCTGGAAAATATACCGTAATATTGGAACCCGCGGCTTCGATAGGTTTATTAGAGAATATGTTTGGAGCCTTAAATGCCCGTACGGCAGATGAAGGACGGAGCTTTATGTCCAAAGAAGGTGGAGGAACGAAGCTGGGAGAAAAAATTGTCGATGAGCGTGTCAATATATGGTCAGATCCATTGCATCCTGAAGTACCCACAGCAACTTGGGATGGGTCAGGTCAGGCGCTTAAAAAAATGAATTGGATAGAGAATGGCGTGGTCAAGAATTTGGCGTATGGTCGTTTTTGGGCAAAAGAAAAAGGAGTAGATCCCGTACCTTTTCCACCTAATGGTATTATGGACGGAGGTGATGCTTCTTTGGAAGATTTAATTAAGAGTACGAGAAAAGGAATTTTGGTAACACGACTTTGGTATATCCGTAATGTCGACCCTCAAACTTTGTTATATACAGGACTTACCCGGGATGGTACTTTTTATATAGAAAATGGAAGGATCAAGTACCCAGTAAAGAATTTCAGATTTAATGAAAGCCCGATTATTATGTTGAATAATTTGGAAACTCTTGGAAAACAAGTGCGTATTAATGGTAATTTAATCCCGTATATGAAAATTAGGGATTTCACCTTTACCAGTTTATCAGATGCTGTATAAAAAGGCATGTCAATAAAAATAGCTGGTTGTTTTGAATAGTTCATGACAACCAGTTTTTTTGTTTCTACACTAACAATCAATTCTGAAACGAATATTTTAAGAACAAGCATGAAGCATAGTGCAAAAGGTATTTAAGTATAGTGAGGAACACATTTTTTTTTACACGTTTACAATATGAATCAGGAGATTGGGATGTTGATCAGCGCATGCCGTCTAACCTTTTGAATTCTTTAGTAGAATATACGACACTCGAGGTAGATACACAGGAAAATATTATCTCTTTAAGTAGTGACGAGATTTTTAAATGCCCTTTTTGTTATCTGTCTGGTCATAAACTGGTGCAGTTTACGAAGAAGGAAGCGGCACATTTTAAAAAATATGTAGAGAATGGAGGTTTTGTATTTGTAGATGATTGTAATCACGATATTGACGGATTGTTTGCTAAATCCTTTGAACGTCAAATGGAAGTTATATTCGGATCTACGGCTCTGAAAAAAATTCCAAATGATCATGAATTGTATAACATCTTTTTTGAATTTGAAGACGGCCCTCCGACCACTTCTCAGGAACTCAATGGATGGGGAGACGATATTGTCCATGAGTATCTGAAAGCTATAGAGGTTAATGGGCGTATCGGTGTACTGTATAGTAACAAGGACTATGGTTGTGAATGGGATTATGATTTTAGAAATAAACGCTGGTATAAAATAGATAATACACGATTTGGAGTGAATATCGTGATGTATGCACTTACTTCGTGATTTTAAGATTGATGAATGTCTAATAACTAATGTTGAATAATGATTATTATCTTAAACCTAAGACCTAAGACCTAAGACCTAA
>CAZPTJ010000004.1:6097-34901 GCA_964589085.1 uncultured Flavobacteriaceae bacterium
ACCTAAGACCTAAGACCTAAGACCTAAAAGCTATCAACTATAAAATGGATACAGAATTAGCACAAATAGAACAAGAAATCAATGTATTAACAGGGAAGCTTCAAGCGCTTAAAAGGGAAATAAGTAAGGTTATTATTGGTCAGGAAGATACAATAGATCAATTACTCATTACTTTTTTAGCAGGTGGACATGCGTTATTGGAAGGTGTACCGGGATTAGCAAAAACCTTGATGATCCGTACGCTGGCAGATGCCATAGATTTGGATTTCAAGCGCATTCAATTTACTCCTGATCTCATGCCTTCTGACATTATAGGAACAGAAATTTTGGAAGAAGATCATAGTACCGGAAGAAAGTTCTTCAAATTTAATAAAGGCCCCATATTTGCTAATATCATCCTTGCTGATGAGATTAACAGAACACCTCCTAAAACGCAGGCAGCATTGCTTGAAGCCATGCAAGAATTTGAGGTGACCTATTCAGGTAAAACGTATACCCTGGATCGTCCCTTTTTTATTTTGGCAACTCAAAACCCTATTGAACAGTCCGGAACATTTCCATTACCGGAGGCACAACAGGATCGTTTTCTATTTTATATAAAGATTGGCTATCCTAGAGAAACAGAAGAAACCAGTATTTTAAAGAATACTACAGGAATTAAGAAAGAAACACTCCAAAAAGTCATTAGTGGTGATGATATTTTGCGATTGCAACATTTGGTGCGAGAGGTCCCTATAAGTGATGATCTCATTGACTATGTGAGTAAAGTGGTACGGGCAACACGACCGGAGACTACAACAAATGCTTATGTAAAAGAATGGGTGAGTTGGGGAGCCGGACCTCGAGCCGGACAGGCCATGATTCTTACTGCAAAGGCCAGAGCACTTCTAGATGGTCGCTTAGCCGTTACCCTTGATGATTTGAAACAAGTGGCTATTCCAGTATTACGACACCGTATCATTATTAATTTTAAAGGAGAGGCTGAAGGGATTGATTCTGATAATGTTACTCAGGAGTTACTTAAAACACTAAGCTGAACAATCTGGGATTGAATAAGTTTTAGAATATAGAATATAGAATATAGAAAAGAGAATAGAGAAACAAGAAAATAGACTCAGGAATCAAGACTCAAAGAATCGAGATTTTTATGAAAATTTTCATAATGTAAAAATTAGATAAGTCATAAAACAAGATCAAAGACTAAGTGCTACCAACTAAAAGCTAATCGCTAAAGAACTAATACATGCGACAAGATTATCACGATCTACTTAAGCCCGAAATTATTCGAAGTGTTTCGGGTTTGGCACTTATTGCTCGAGTAATCGTAGATGGCTATATGTCTGGAATACATCATAGTAGGCGAGTGGGGTCGGGGATGGAGTTTAGTCAGTTTCGTACCTACCAGGCAGGGGATGATTTGCGATTATTGGATTGGAAAATGTTAGCCAGATCGGGACGATACTATATCAGACAAGCAGAGATTGAAACCAATATTTCTGTAAAATTTATTCTGGATTCAAGTCTATCCATGCAGCATACTGAAGGGGAGCTATCCAAAATGGATTATGCTCGTGTACTTATAACCACCTTATCATATCTGTCCCAACATCAAGGAGATGCTGTAGGTTTATTTGCATTGAATGATCAGGAATTACATAACATATACCCAAAGGTTCAAAAACAGCATTTTAATCGTTTGTTATTGGAATTACTTCGTATTGAAGGTAAAGGGAAATGGCCTTCTAACCCTGAGCAATCTCGTCAATTACACGATCGTACGCATAAGGAATTGATTTTCTTTATTACGGATATGTATGAGTATGATCAGGAACTCATGGATTTTATTAAGCAGCTTAAGACTCTTAGAAATGAAGTTGTTGTTTTTCAATGTATGGGAGGAGGTGAATTGGATTTTAAGTATAAAGGGAATTTGACCTTTGAAGATTTGGAAACAGGTGATACACTGAAAGTAAATGCCAGTGAAGCAAGGAAAAATTACCTCGAAGCTATGGAAGCAATGATTAAAACAACTAAAGATAATTTATTGGCTAATGGAATAGGTCATCATCTTTACCGACTGGATCACCATATTGGCGAGGTATTACAAGTATTTTTAAAAAAACGGATGAAACTAAGGTGAAATGTCTTTTCTAAATCCAACATATCTCTGGGCATTGTTAGGACTCGCAATTCCTATAGCAATTCATTTATGGAGTAAAAAAGAAGGTAAAACCATTAAGGTGGGAAGTATAAAATTACTTCAATCTGCAGATTCCAAACAGAGTAGTAGTATACAGGTTAACGAATATATATTGCTTGCGTTGCGTCTACTGTTGATTACGATACTTGTGCTCATTATAGCGACACCACAACTTAGAAAGAGTGTCGTCACACAACCCTTAACATATATTATTGAACCTGAATTGTTAAATCATACGGCCTTGGAACCTTTATTAGATTCACTTCAGGATCTGGCTCCATTGCGTGTCTTACACGATGGTTTTCCTGAAATCAAGGAGTTTACTAATCATAAGACTATTATTCCCGATTATTGGGAGTTGGTGAGGCAATTCCAGGATTTACCTGCAGATAGTATTGTTGTATTTACCAGAGGCCTTAAACGAGGTATAAAAGGAAAACGCCCAAAAACTCACAAGAAAATAGCCTGGGTCATTTTAGATATTGAAGATCCCGTTGATCAATATATAGCCGCGGTTCGTTCGGAAGATAGTATACAGTTATTAGCGTTAAAGTCTAATGCTGAACAATTATCTTTTCGTAAAGAACGGCTTCCACTTCCTCATAGTCGTTTAAGATTAAATTCTTCTGGAGATAGTTTAAGCATAGGTAGTCGAGAGGGAAAGACTATTTCGCGAAAGCAAAAAGAACAGAAAATCCCAGTAACACAATCAAAGCCTATTACTATAGGTTTGGTTGTTGATGATTCTTTGATCGTGCAAGCCCGATATATGGAAGCTGCTTTTCGTGCGTTGGGATCCTATCTTCATCGATCTATAACGGTCGAAAGAATTGAAGATATAAGTACGATAGGGCCAAAGGCTTATGACTGTTTAGTTTGGTTAAGTAATCGACCATTAGTCCAGATAGATGGAAAAATGTTAGTGTATCAATCAGATCCCTTTGCTGCTTCATTAATTGAAGAGGGACCATCACAGAACATTTTTTATCTCACACAACCACTAGACGTTGAAAACAGCATTAATGAACATCTCGTAGCACAATTGTTACCCTTATTGGAACTACACTCTGGAATAGAAACCAGGATAACACCCTATGACAAAAGAGTGGTGGCTAAAGCTGGTTTATTCCCTACCTATGAAGAAAAACAGTTTAAGCGCTCAGAAGTCGTTGCTGAGGATGTGTCCCCCTGGTTGTGGAGCATTTTTTTGATTGTATTATTTATTGAACGTAGTCTTGCACGATATCGTAAACAATGAAAGGAGAGGGGAAGGACATATTGCACCGCTTTTTAACCCGTTGGCGCTTATGGGCAGTTTTAGAAATTCTGTTCTATGCAATAGGAGGAGGTTTATGTATTTATTTCTTGACCGACCATTTATTAATTGCAGTATTCGTTTTTATAGGTATAGGTGGTCTTAGCTCGATATTAAGTAAGCCCTGGAGACCTAATCTTAAAATGACCAGTAGCTATCTGGATACCAAACTGGATACTCTGGAATATAGTACGGGATTATTCCTTTTACAACCAGATAGACTTTCCAGTCTGGCTAAACTCCAACAAGCAAAGATCATAGCTCCATTGGATAATGCTATTAAAAACATACGTCCACCAGTGGCGTTGTTAAAAGCTGGAATTATAGGGGGTGTTATTATTGGCTTAGGGCTTTTGGGGAAAAGGTTAGGAGGCGTACAGGCATTGCAATCTAATCAGTTACCTGCTATTGAAGAACAAATCATTCCGTTTCATACCAATGATTCTATAGATACTAAGAGCATGACACCGCAATTGATTGATCAAAAAGTGATTATTCGCTATCCTGCCTATACTGGACTTGCTACGCTAAAGACATCGGTTATGGACATTAAGGCTATAGAAGGCGCAGAAGTTATTTGGCAATTACAATTTGATCAAGAAATTAAAAGTGTAATCATGCAGAGTACGGATAATGATTATCCAATGTCTCTGGATGAAGAAATCTATTCCAAGCGTATTGCTCTACGAAATTCTGGTTTTTATAGTTTTAAATTTGAAGCTATAGATGGAACGGTCTACACATCAGACTTATATAGTATTGAAGTAGTAAAAGATGAAGAACCTACAATTCAAATCAAGGATTTAGAACCCTTTAGTTCTTTTGAAGTTCAAGATGAAAAAAGAATTCAATGGAATACCAATATTCTAGATGATTATGGAATTACTGAAGCACATATTATCGCTACAGTAAGCAAAGGAAGTGGAGAATCAGTAAAATTCAGGGAAGAACAACTTGCGTTTGATACAGCATTGACAAAAGGAGAAAAACAAGTTTCTCTTTCTAAAAACATAGATTTAGATCTGTTGCAATTGGAACCCGGAGATGAACTCTACTTTTATATCGAAGCCATAGATAATAAAAGGCCAAAACCTAATGTTGCTCGTAGTGACACCTATTTTGCCACTATAAAAGATACCGCCAGTTATGGATTTGGTGTTGAAGGAACATTGGGAGTGGATCGTCTTGCAGATTATTTCAGAAGTCAACGTCAGTTGATCATTGATACGGAAAAATTGATTAGTGAACGAAAAGTATTGGCTGAAAAGGAATTCAAATTTCAAAGTAATGAATTAGGATTTGATCAGAAGTCATTGCGATTAAAGTACGGTGCCTTTATGGGTGAAGAATCCGAAGAAGTTGCCGTTGCTGAACCGGAAGGCGATGTGGATCATGAAGGCGATACAGATCACGATGATGAAGATCCACTGGCAGCATATACTCATGATCATGATGGAGATAATGAGCATAATCTGGTAACCGATGAGACAAAGAAAAAAGAAGAATCAAAAAATCCACTTCAAGAATTTATCCATGACCATGGAGATCCCGAAAGCGCTACACTCTTTGAAGAATCTCTGAAAGTGAAATTGTTGAAAGCTTTAAGCGAAATGTGGGATGCAGAGTTATACCTGCGACTATATGAACCGGAAAAATCACTACCCTATCAATATAAAGCACTCCAATATATTCAAGAGATTAAGAATAGTGCACGTATTTATGTACATCGTATTGGTTTTGATCCACCACCTATTAAAGAAGACAAGCGATTAAGTGGTAAACTAGATGAAGTATCGGGATATCGAAAAAAAGATAGCATCACTGAAGAAGAACAAGTCCCTGCAATAAAACAAGCAATTGTACGATTAGGATTGACATTAGAAGGATTATCTGAAATTTCGGAAACAGATATTCCGCTTTTTGAAGACGCCGGTAAAGAGCTTTCGCTAAAAGCCATTGAATATCCAGGAAAGTTTCTACATACATTACAGAAATTAAGAGATATCATCGATGCAAGTGATCGATCCATAGCGACGTTGACCGAAGTCCGAAGCGGATTATTGGAAGCCGTTCCCAAACCCGTGATTAATCCTGATAAGTCAGGGGCTTATACCGATGAGATTAATCAATTATTACTTAAGGAATTAGAGTTTCATGATTGAAGAGCTTCATTTCTTAAATATACGCTGGTTATGGCCGACGGTCTGTATTTCCATCATACTCTTTGGGTTATTTATATGGAAAGAATGGTCTAAAGAAGATAAACCTCGGTTTTATATCAATATAATCGTAGGAGGTCTGGCAATATCGAGTTTAGCATTGCTTGTCCTTAAGCCAGCAGTACTTCAAGCAGACCACACTACTAAAATGGTATTGCTTACGCCAAATTATAAAGTAACGCAATTAGATAGCCTTAAACAGTTATATGATCGTATTGTTGTCCAGGAATATGTAGATGACCAATCCATACTTACCGCTGATGAACAACCGGAAATACTTTTTATTCTGGGAGAAGGCGTACGATCTTTTGATCTATGGCAACTGGATAACATTCAAACAGTATTTCTCGCAGGAGATAAACCCAACGGAATTACCCGAATACAATATCCTAAGCACCATGTAATAGGAGATCAGTTTTATATTCGTGGTCAATATCAAAACGCATCAGAGGGACATCGTCTAGTGCTTTTAGATCCAGGGGGTAAAGCACTAGATTCTGTGGTATTACAGACCACAGATCTTCAGAATTTCGAATTAAAAACAACACTAAAATTAAAAGGAAAGTTTTTGTATGAACTACAGGAAAGAGACGCTCTGGGTCAACATATTCGTAAAGACCCTATACCACTTGTAATTGAAGATAGGAACCTGTTAAAAATAGCCATCATTAATGAGTTTCCTACTTTTGAAACGAAGTACTTAAAAAACTACTTAGCCGAGAAAGGGCACGAACTTTTGATTAGAAGTCAGTTGACCACAGCTCGTTTTAAGTATGAATATTTTAACACGAAACAACAGTCCAGGTTTCGTTTTGCCAAAGAAACTTTAGAAGATTTTGATCTGTTGATTATTGATATACATTCATTAAGACAACTATCCCGCAATCGTCGTAATATTTTAGAAAACGCTATTCGCGAAAGCGGATTAGGCGTTATTATCCAATCTGATATTGATGTGTATACACAGCGCATTCCAATAGCGAGTTTTAATTTTTCTAGAAGGAAACAGACAACAATCAAATTGGAAAAATGGCCAAAAACAGGAATTGGGGTATATCCTTTTATCTTTAAGGAGTCCTTTTCGGCAACACCGATATACTCCGTTGACGATCAGGTTCTAGCGGCTTATGAACGTAAAGGTAATGGTAGTATAGGAGTAAGTGTATTTCAAAACACCTTTGAATTGGTGCTCGATGGTAGGCCTGAGATTTATCAAAGTATTTGGACGCAATTATTAGAGCGTGTAAGCAAAAAGAAACAATTGGGTTTGATCTGGCAAACATCCGAAGTTATAGCGTATCCCGATGAGCCTTTTAAATTTCAACTACGAACCCAGAATACCAATCCAGTAGTACATACAGAAATGGGATCTCCAATCCCTTTACAAGAAGATGTTGCTATTGACAATTTCTGGAAAGGAATAATCTATTCAAGAGATTTAGGGTGGAAAACTTTACAGTTAGAGCAGGATACGACTAGCGTATTATCCTATTATGTAACAGATCATACACATTGGATCTCGGTTGAATCCCAGAAAACTACAAAGATGAACCGACGTTATTTTCATAATCAACAAATAAAGGAAAATCAAATTAATAAAATACCTAAACCAATAAATTTACTGTGGTTCTTCCTGTTTTTTTTAGGAAGTATGGGATGGCTTTGGCTGGAACCTAAATTATAGAAATATAGAATGTCCAACATCTATGATCAGAGCATTAAACCTTAATGAGGAGTGTTTCATTATGTACCCCTTTTATTGCTCCAAAATCTCTTGAACAAATATAATCAGGTCGGTTAGCTCCCTGTCTGTCTTCCGGTAAGTTTTTTATACTATTATAAGTGATTATAGCTGTATCTCTATCATTAGGAGAGATATTAGCATTAGATCCATGGTATACATTGGGATGAAAGAAAATACACGTTCCGGCTTTTCCAATGCCTCCAGTAATTCCATCTTTTTCTACCATTTTTCGAATGAGTTCTTTTTTGATCGTATACTTTAAATCAGCATTTAGAGAACTTTCCAGTTTTAATTCTTTTCCAGCGAGATGTTCTTTATGTTGGAATTCAACAATACCTTCTATATGTGACTTAGGAATAAACATTAAAGGACCTTGACTATAATCTGTATCTTGTAAAAGGACCATGACAGAAACCATATCAGGTGATTGAACACCATCATCCAGATGCCAAAAGGGGAAATCCTGATGCCATTCCCAGATACCACCTCCGAAACCTTTTTTATTATTGAGTTTGTATTGATAGAGATATACATCATCGTTGATAAGCTGGCAAGTGGGGGTTATCAATCGTTCTTGTTGATATAACCACCCATAGGCTTCCATTAAAGTTTGAGGGGCAAATACAGAGCGTATAGCCCCATTTTCTTCACGGATGATATTGGGTAATTCTAATTGATTATCAATATCATGGAGTGCTTGTTTGAGCATAGCGACCTCGTCTTTCAGAAATAAAGATTCGACAATAAGAAATCCGTTGGTCAAGTAGGAATTGACCTGTTCTTGTGATAATTTCATTTTTATAGCTTTCTTTTTTAGCCTATGTGTAGGCGTAGTAATTTATGTTGTTAATCTTGCCTTTAACCGCCAAAGCACCGATATAGTTTTTGGCAGGAGTAAAAGCAGTTAATGTCCATTTATCTTTTTCGTTTTTATTCCAATGTGTTTCCAAAAGTTCAGCTACTATAGGAGATTCCAAACTGACACTGAATTCTTTTAAAGGAAAAGAGAGCCCGCTACCTTCTGCTTTTATAAAAGCTTCTTTTCGGGTCCAACAATTATAAAAGGCTTGCTTGTGATATACTCGATCAAGTTTTAATAAACTCTTGACTTCTGTATCGGAAAAGAAAGCCTTTGCTACATTTTCAACATCCAAATCACCTTCTGTGCACTCCACATCTATTCCCAGTATATGAGACTTTGTAAATCCGAAAACAATAGCATCAGCAGCATGAGATACATTAAATTGGATTGAATTATGATGGCATATATAAGGTTTGCCATTTGTTCCAAATTCAAAATGAACATTTTTGGCATCTAAACTTGTATACTCACTGATCAGATTACGCAAAACACCTCTTGCAATAATGGAACAGTTCCTATCTTTTTCAAATCTGAATTTTAAGGCCCTTTCTCTTTCTTCTTTGTTTAAAATAGACCAATATTGATCTAATCGATTTTCATGTGCTTCCTTACTGACCTTCCAGACATCAACTTCTTTTGTTTGTAGAGATCGAGACGCTATGGAATTCTGCCACTTCATTTTATAAAATAACTTCTTCTATAGCTTTAGCGGTATTTTGAACATCTGGTAATTCAAAAAAGTTGATATGATTTGCAATACAGTTTACGACTTTTATATCTTCAGAAACTAAAGGTTTCCAGGAGTTTATAGTGGCTTCATTGTATTCTGGAGCAATTTTTTCTGTAAGGATTAATGATATCTTATCAATTTTGGTTTGCCAGTTATAGTTATTGAATAGATGGACAAGATGTAATCGCATCTGTTCCGTGTTTTTTTCTGCTGGAGTACCAAAGAGTTTAACTTTTAATGGATTTAAGTAATAAAATATCCGATATCCAATCATACCAGTTAATGCCTTAAAAGGACGCTTCATAAATCGCTTTAGGAAAAGGAATAATCGTACTTTAAACCTTGCTTTGTCTAATAGAAGACGATGCTCTGCAATAGTATCGGCAACAATGATATTGGTTTGGCGTCCCTTTGTTTTAAGATAGGCTGCCATTTCCAGTCCAACAGCAGTACTAAAACAGTATACCACAATGTTTAAAATACCTTCAGGTTGTGCAATGCTTATTTCATCTGCATAATCCCGAGCCATTGCTTGAATATCTTCATGCTTATTGTCTTCTCCATAAATCCCAACGGGTTGTAGGGCATAAACAGGGCGTTGTTTATCCACACTATGAGCTAGGTCTTTAAAGAAAAATACGTGACCTCCTCCAGCATGTATGCAAAATAAAGGTCGCTTATTTCCTCTTGCTTTAATAGGAACAAGAAACTTCCAGGGAGAGACAGTTTCACCTTCAGCATGATTATCGATGAGCTTAGCAAGATCTGCTATTGTCGGGTGTTCTAATAGTGTGGTCGGAGGAAGCTTAATGTCCAACTGTTTTTCTATGAGTCGAAACATTTTTACCGATAGCAAGGATTTACCACCTAAGTCAAAGAAGTTGTCATACACCCCAATATAGTTAGTCATAAATAACTGCTCCCATATTTCCAGAAGCTGTAGTTCTGTGTGGGTTCTTGGAGGTAAGTATTTTTCTTCTTTATGTACCGATGTACTATATTCCTGCACAACGGTATTATTTGCTTTGCTTTCTGGTCCAGAGGGTAATTGTGCGAGTATTTCTGCAATAGGCGCTTCTTTATGTGCCAGAAGTATTTTACATAGTAATTGCAAATTTGCTTGAAGCCAGCTAGCTGTATTATTATCGATACTATTGGGATCGATAAATAAATCATATTGAATTTGATCTTCAACCTTCAGAATAATAGATACGGGATAGGTTGTAGTAACACCACTCTTAAAACCAGAAACCTTAATAACACCTTGACCGATGTCTTCATGAGGGTAATTTTCAAACACAAAAAGACTGTTATATGGTGTTTTTCCTTCTGAAATACCTCCCCAGGATAAGATTTCGTTTGTGCCGGCATACTCAAAGTTTCTGGCTTCTTGCTGGTGTAATTGTAATGATCGTATAATTTCTCCCCAGGGTTTTTGTGTATCCATAGGAACACGTACAGGAAGCACATTGGTAAACATACCAACCATTTGCTCAATGTTTGGGAAGGATATCGATCGACCAGAAACCGTTGTGCCAAAAACAATATCGTTTTGCTTAAAATATTTAGCTAAAAGTAATGTCCAAATACCTTGAAATAAAGAATTTAAAGTCACTTTATGGTATTTTGCCAGTGCTTTTAATTGCTCCGTTTCCTGATCGGTAAATGTATGAGTGTTTTTATTTAAAAGGCGGATATTTGAGCTTGACACGCTTTCGCGAAAGCGAGAACCTTTAGAAAACTCATTAAAACTTTCTTTCCAAAACTTAGATGGAATATCGGAAGATAGCCGGTCTTTCCAGTTTTTATACGATTTATACGACGGTATTGTCGGAAGAACAGGGGCTTGATAGGTGGACAGATCTTTATAAAAGCTAAAAACATCTTTCAATACGGTCGTAGAAGACCACCCGTCCAATAGTAAGTGGTGACAGTCCCATATGAAATAATAGCTGTGATTTGCTTTCTTAATTATAGAAACGTTTGCAAGTGGTGCTTTTTCAAAGTTAATAGGCTCACTTCTACGCTTGTTTTTATATGTTATTAATTGTTGTTCCTGTAATGCCATACTCGAGTCACTCCAATCCAGAAAGGTCAAATTAACATCCATTTCAGGTCTAATGACAATCATAGGATGCTTTACTTTTTTCCAGTGCACAGATGCTCTTAATACTTCATGTCTTTGTATTGTTTTTCTCCAGGCTTGTTTGAATAAGGCCATATCCAAATGTCCTTCAAGTGTGCATTCTACCAATAGAAAACCTTGATCTTCACCTTCCATAAGATGATGAAACAGCAAGTTTTGTTGCATCGCCGTAAGCGGGTAAATGGCTTCTATTTTAGGTTTTTGTACAGTTTCAGTCTCCATGTAAACTCAATTTTTTAAGCTATTGCTTCAGATTCAAACAACTCTTTTTTATTCACTTTTTTTAGTTTTAATAAAGTAATTATGGATTCATTTTTTAATACTTTGACTGTATGAGACATTTGTATTATACGTTCTTTAAAATTAGGGTTGTCAAAAACAGTTATTATCTTTTGTCTAATGGTTGCTACATCATCTTGTTCTTTATCTCCTTGAAGCCCTAGTTTATGATAATGAATCCGAGCCATACAACCATTTTGATCATATTTTTTTCCAGAGTAAACAAGCATTGGAGTTTGGCACGATATACATTCATTAATCGTATTGATACCTCCGTGATTGATACTTAAGTCCGCTTGCGATAATACATAAGGTTGTTGTACCCAAGAAAAAAGATGTACATTCTTTGGGATCGATTTAAAATTATCAATGGTAATAAGCCCTCCCAGGGAAGCGATTAATACCCAGTCTCTTTCATTCTTACAGGCCTCAATTACCTTTTCTAAAAATTGAGTATCTCCTTTCTTAAAGGTACTTAATGAACAATAAATGATTTTTTTATGCTCTTCTTTAGCTTTCAGTATAACATTTTTAAGAGCTTCGCTTTCCGGATTAGTGTTATTAAAAGCTTGTCTGGAATCCGAGATCTGCGGACCGATATATTGATAGTTAGAAGGTAGTTTGTCGTTTGGAAAATCCAAAGATTCTAAAGTACAACAGTAGGTATCTATATGTCTATTTAAAAAAATAGGAGGGAACGTACTATTTTTTAATTTATCCAGAGGAAAACCATTATTCTTAGCTAGGTTTTTTAAGGCATTACGTCGTATGACCTCGGGATTGTTGGGCATGATTATTTTTTTGAGATAGGTTTTTAACCATCTTTTTTTCCAAGCTATAGCTACTCTCATTTTTGATGTTGGAATAATAGCTGTTGTAAGTGGCGGGTACAAAGCTCCTTGTTCTCCTGTAAACCATTGTGATATGAGACGAATGGGAATAGATAACCCATAAGCAATAAATATGAACTCGTGTAACTCGGAGTCTATGATAAAGTAATCTGCATTAACTTTCTTCAACTCGTTTTTGTATGTGGTATACGTATCCTGTATTATTACGTTTTTTGAAGAAGATGCGTAGGCTTCTATGGGTAAAGACGGTAGTAGTACAAAATTAGAAATAACTGTTTCTACTTTACTCTTTACATCTACCGGACAAAGGTATATCACTTCAAAACCTTCTCGTTTTAAACGTGTTGCCAATTCGATACTGATATTAACAATACCGGTAAGACCAGATGTTATGATTGCAATTT
The DNA here is from genome assembly GCA_964589085.1 of uncultured Flavobacteriaceae bacterium. Classification (GTDB taxonomy): domain Bacteria; phylum Bacteroidota; class Bacteroidia; order Flavobacteriales; family Flavobacteriaceae; genus Dokdonia. The sequence continues at coordinate 18,848 of CAZPTJ010000004.1, forward strand.
TTTTCAACGTATAATTCCTTTATAATACATCTAATAAATTATTTAAATCATCCTGACTCAGATCTGCTTCAGGAAAGTCTGATGGTGTAAAAACAGTTTCTTGTTGTTCTGTACAATGAATAATTATGGTATTTAAAACCTCATTAAACCGATGCTGTAATTGTTGTATTTGTGATGGGGCAACCAGATGAGTAGGATAGCTCCACTTACAGATTAATCTGCCATTTATGACGCTGGCATTAATTTCGATTGGATAAGACCGTTCGCTAGAAGAGTGTCTTAATTCTTTTTCTAAAAAATACGATGAAGCTTGGGTATCTTCTTTTTCCTGAAACCCTAAAAAGTTAAAAACAACAGCTGGTTGATAATCATTATTTAATTGCTTCTCTACATATTTTAAAGCGCCATATCCCATACCGCCATTAGGTATCGTGCGTAGTTTTTCTTTTGTAGCAATAATATGATCTCTCATATTCTTTTCTGGACTATATGTAAAGGTGTTAGGAAAAAAGGAAGTAAACCATCCTACTGTATTGGCAACGTCTATTTCATTTCCTATAGATTCCCTACCATGTCTTTCAAGGAATATAGTGATGTCGTTTTGATTAGTCCATTCTGAAAGTATACCTACAAGAGCAGCGATTAATATTTCATCAAATTTTGTATGATACACATTTTGAGGAATCTCTATAAGTTTTTGAACCGTACTACTATCAATTATAGCTTCAGAGACAACAACATCTTTTTCTAAAATGACATTATCCAATGGAGTAATAAGCGGGAGTTGAAGTGGGATATTTTCCTGTTGTGTCCAGTATTCTTTTTCGTTTTCAAAATACTCTTGAGTTTTAATATCCTGACTCCATTTGTAATAAGGAGTATTCGTTATAGTATTTGAAACTTGTGTCTTCTCATAAATTAAATCTTCAAACTGCTCGGAAACCACTAGCCACGAGACATAATCGATAACCAGATGATGTGCCAGTAAAATACAGCTATGTACGTTTGTTATAGAATCCAGAAAATAAATACAAGTAAAAAGAGAACTTTCCGAAAGCGTTATATTTTCTTGAATATCTCGTAATGTCTGATCAATTTGGGCTTGGCGATCATCGCCTGCAGCAATACGAACATACTTATAAGAAGTGATTTGATCGGGATGTCTCACTTGTCCCTTCCAACCATCATTTTGTTGGGTAAATGACATGCGCAATGCATCATGTCTGGTGATAAGTGTTTTTGCTATCTGTTCGATAGTTTGTTCATCGACTTCAGGGAGCTTATCAAATCGTAATGCCTGATTCCAATAGTGTGGTGCTCGTGTATGTTCTTTAAAAAACCATTCTTGAATAGGACTAAGAGTAACAGAGCCTACATATATATCTTCCTGGTACTGTTGTGTTTCCCGATGTACAAATAATCCCAGTTCTGCAATTGTTTGATATTCAAAAATTTGATTGGATTTAATAATAATACCCTCTTTACGAGCTTTTGCTATGATTTGAATACTCAATATAGAATCGCCTCCTATTTCAAAGAAATTATCGTGAATACCAATAGTTCCTATTTTTAAAATAGATTCCCATATGGTAACCAGAATTTCCTCAATTTCATTTCTGGGAGCGGTATGTGTTTTCGATACTTGAGTTCTATTAATTTTTAGTTTGGATAATAAACTTCTATCTACTTTTCCATTAGGAAGCAAAGGGATCTCATCTACAGCTATAATCGATGATGGAATCATATAATCGGGAAGCTTTTTTTTGAGATATACCTTTAGATCATCAGTGGTAGATGTATTGTCTTGCTTAACATATGCTACAATTTTTGACTTACCATTATTTTTTTGACCACCATCGCTTTCTTTGGAGGCAGCCTGTAATTTAAGTGCTAGCAATTGTCGTTTCTCAGGACTGAGATTATTGAGTTTTGTATGTAAATTGTTAGATGTCATTATGTATTGGATTGAAAAGTGGTGTGTCTATGCTTTCGCGAAAGCGATTACACAGTTTCAACCAGCTGATCTATCATATATCTTGTTTCTTCTTGTTCCAGATGTTTAATAGACGCTATCCAGGAATTAATTTCTTCTTCTGAGAGATGATTTTCCATCCATTGCGCCAGTTGTTCTGTGTTGTTTTGAATACTTTCTTCTTGTATGTCGGAATTAGTAGTATCACTTACAATGGTTACTGCAGCTTGTACAATATGTTCATTAGATTGTAATACTTGTTCTATTTCATCAAGTTCAATGCGATATCCTCTTACTTTTACTTGTTTGTCTTTTCTACCTAAAAACTCAATAGTTCCATCTCCTCTGAATCGTGCGAGATCTCCTGTTTTATACAGTTTTTCAGAAGATTCACTAAAAGGATTTTCTACAAAAGCATTGCCTACCTGATTAATATATCCTGAAGTGAGACCTATACCACCCACGTATAATTCTCCAGTACTTCCAAAAGGAACTCTTTCCAAAGCGTCATTGAGAATATAAATCGCAGCATTTGCCGAAGGTATACCTATGGGAACACTTCTAAGTTGTGCATCTGAGGCTTTGACCTTATGGGCAATACACCAAACGGTAGCCTCAGTAGGGCCATATTCATTATAAAGATGAACATCAGGAAGTGATTCAAAGTGTTTTTTGACTAGGCCAGTTGTGCAAGATTCTCCCGCTACCATAACCGTGTGTAATGAAGTTAAGCGGTCAACATCTCCATATTCCAATAAATTGCCATAAAGTGAAGGAAGCATAAGCATATGACTTATGTTATGTTGTTCAATAACATCGGTCATTTTATTAAGATCCTGTTCCAGATGTTTTTCAGAGATAACCAAAGTGCCGCCAAAGCATAAAGACCAGAATACACCTACCTTAGAACTATCAAAGGAAATGGAAGACATTAATAAGAAGGCAGATGGATCTTGATCGTAAAAATCTGTTCGCGATAGCGTTGAGTTGATAATATTTTTATGAGAGATGGGTACTCCTTTTGGATTCCCCGTACTTCCAGAGGTATAAATAACATAAGCGAGATCGGTCTCCTTTACCTTAGGAAGTAAAATATCTTCGTTTAAGATAGATTGATCCATAAGCGTATCAATCGTGTATTTTTTTATAGAGCGTTGATCCAGATCTGACAGAAGGTGCGCTTCTGTCAGCATTACTTTTGCGTTTGTATTTTCAAGAATGTACGAAATACGATCAGTAGGATAGGACGGATCAAGAGGCAGATACGCACCTCCGGCTTTTAAAATACCTAGTAACCCTATAATAACCTTATGCGAGCGTTCAATGCATAGACCTACCATATCATTGGTCTTTAATCCATTTTTAAGGAGTGTTTGTGCAACTTGAGTGGCTTTTTCATTGAGTACAGCATAGGTTATGCTTTCATCTTTATATTGAACGGCAATGTGATCAGGGTGTTTTATCGCCTGTTCTTCTATTATTTCATGAATACCTGTATATGCTTGAGGTAGATTAGGGGAAGATAATTGTGTTGTATGATAAAAATCAATTTCTTCCTGGGTTTGCATTGTTATTTCTGACAATAAAGCATCTGGGTTTTGTATGCAATTTTGAAGAAGTATTTTAAAATGCGCATGCATACGTTTTATGGTAGATGCTTCAAATAAATCGGTATCATACTCCATAAGTGAAGTTAACGCGCCCTTATCGTCCGATATGTATAGTGTTAAATCAAATTTAGAAACACCTGCATCATAAGGTTCGTATTCAATTTGTATATTGTCTGCCAGTTTTGGGGTTTCAGGAACCTGATGATACAAAAACATAACCCTGAAAAAGGGATTGACATTTAATGATCGACTCGGTTTGAGTTCCTTTACTAAGGTGTCAAAGGAGATTTCTTTATTGGAAAAAGCTTCTAGAGTCGTCTGCTTAACTTTTTGTACAAGTTCAGAAAAACGTATAGTATTTGTAACTTTTGTTCTCAATACTAAGGTGTCATTAAAAAAACCAATAAGTTTTTCTAAAGTAACATGATCTCTTTTTGTTATCGGTGTACCTATAAAAATGTCTTCCTGACCAGAATACTTTTGTAATAACACATAATAAATACTCAACATGAGGGTATAAGGTGTCGCTTCCAGTTTTTTGCATAATTCGGAAAAACCTGTAGCAATCTCATCATTGTATACCTGTTTGTGAAAAGTTCCTGCATAGCGAGGTTGCATCGGTTTTGAAAAGTCAGTGGGAAGATTTAATTCGGGAACCTCTCCAGATAACTTCTCTTTCCAATAGTCTAAGTGTTGCTTATTAATGGTACTATTTTGTTGCCATTGTGCATAACTAGAATATTGTATTTCCGGTTTTTCTAATTCAGGAATATTACCACTTACAAGCATTTTATAGTAGGTAGTGAGCTCTTCTCTGAAAACACGCATAGACCATTTATCTGTTATGATATGGTGCATAACGATAAGAAACAAAAAATTGTTTTCACTTACCTTAATAACTGTAGGTTTTATTAAAACTTCATTTGAGAGATTAAAAACGTACCGAGAATTTTCATGAACAATCTCTGCAGCTTTTTTTTCTGCTACTTCAAAGTTTTCTTTACTTAAATCATAAAAATGAAAATCTAATGTTTGTTCTGTATTAATTCGAACTATAGGAGTGCCATCTTTAATAGAGAAATTAGAACGTAAAATATCATGTTTTTGCTCTATATATCGAATACTTTTCTCAAATGATTTAACATCAAGAGGTCCAGTTAAGCGGTATAATTCAGGGTAATTATAAAAAGAATTGTTAGGCACAAGCTGCTGTAAAAACCAGAGACGTTTTTGTTCACTAGAAAGCAGAATAGGTGAATTTTGAGAAACTGGTTTAAAAACCGAATCTTGTTTCCCTTTTTTTTCTTTCCATTTGGCTAGAAGTGATAATTTTTTTGTCGAATCTTTCATATAAATTATCTGAGACCAAGTTTTACAAATAGTTTAAATAAAGTTCTCCGTATATAATCCTCAATTCCCAGATTAACATCAAATACACGCTCTATTACCCAATACAGAGAAATAAGAATCAATACTATTGAGCCAAAGACAATGATCTTGGAATAAATGGCTCTCTTGCGTATCAGGTAAAGTATAGGGAAGATTGCTGCAATAATGGCTATTTGTCCAATCTCTACACCTAAGTTAAATCCTAGAAGTGAATACACGAGAAACTCATCTTTTAACCCTATATCTCCAAGTACACTGGCAAATCCAAAGCCATGAAACAGTCCAAAAATAAATGCAATCACCCAATCTTTTCCTCTAAAAATGGGTTTGATGTTATGATAAGCTGCCAATCCAATGGAGAAAGCAATAATAGACTCTACGACTCTAGAAGGTAATGTGATTATTTGTAGTGCAGCAAGACTTAAGGTAATGGTATGTGCTAAAGTAAAAAAAGTAACAATTTTCAAAATGTAAGAAAAGGCAGGTTTAAATCTCTCAACAGGAAACCAGCTTTTAGTAATTGAAGTAACTTCATCTTCCTTTCTTCTTCGTACTACAGCAGGCAAAATAAGTGCCACAAGAAATAAAATATGGTCTAATCCAATCCAGATATGCCATACACCTTGCTGAATCATGGCCGCAAATCCTTTCCAGACAGAAGAAGACTCCGTTAAAGACACAATATCTGTCGTTCTATTTGGAGTGAAGTATGAAACGATATTAGTCTCATTATTAATAATTCCAGCTTTCCAGTTATATTCCATAGTTAAGAATCCTCTATGCGTCGAAGATTCTTCAAATCCCATAGCGTAAGTAACTTCTACCTCATCGGGAATAGTATCAAAATTATCCAGAACAAAATGTATTTGTATATAATCTCCAATGCTACCCGCATGAAGTATCGTAATTTCGCCAAGTTGTATATTGTGTTGTCCTAAAGAAGATTTAAATCCAGATTTTTTTAAAAGATAGGCTTTGATCTCCTTTTCATAAATAAGAATATCCTCAAGCTCGTTATCTCTAGATTTTAGATTCCATCCAAAAATCTTGTTGAGATCATCAGTGAGTAATTCGAAGCGTCCTTCGACACCATCCTTTTCATAAATCCTTAAAAAGATATATCCATTTTCAGGAGCATGGGCGGCGAAGACATGAGAGAAGCTAAGCAATAAGAAAAATAGTAATATAAAATATTTCTTCATTGGACTGTTTATTTTGTTTAGGAAATAGACTAAGCTAAGGTAATATTTTTGAATATTTTTGTCTAACCTTATTATGATTTTATTAAACAAAATCGTATTTTTATAAGACAATTTTCCGTAACACAGGGCAAAGAAAATTTAAATGTGTTACTTCTTAAATTAAATTAAGCTGAAAGTGAATAAATAGCGCTGAAAGTGAATGTTGTAGTATCTGAATTAATATTAAAATTAAGACTAATAATCTTATTTTACTACAACAATTTGATTATTAGAAATTTACTATATAAAGTGTTACTTCTTACGTAAAGATGAGTTACACCAAATGACGAGTAGGATATGTTAAAACGGAAAGCGAAAAGGAATTTGTTTTTTATAAATCACGAATAATTTTTCCATTTTAAAGCTCTTTATTCAGTTTTATACAATTTTAGGATGCACATTAGAGTGTAATGAAATTAATTTGCGCTAGTATTTTAAAAAAATAAACTAAAACCTTGGATTTCTCCTTTACTAAAAAGCAGATCGAGTTTAAGCAAAAAGTGATTGATTTCGCAACATCTGCTTTTGACAAAGATCATGTGGACGCTGATAAAAATTGTTCCTTTTCAAAGGAAGATTGGCAAAAGTGTGCAGATTTTGGAATACAAGGATTATTGATTCCGAAAAAATACGGTGGCCGAAATGAGGATATAGATTTCCTTACGGCCATATATGCTATGGAAGGATTGGGATATGGGAGTAATGATAATGGATTACTTTTTGGAATTAATGCACAAATGTGGACCGTCCAATTACCCTTAGTTCAGTTTGGGACAACGCATCAAAAAAAAATGATCTTACCTGAACTTGCTTCAGGCACGTCAATTGCCTGTCACGCACTTACTGAGCCTGATGCTGGTTCTGATGTCTTTAGTATGCAAACTACTGCGACTAAGGTTGAAGGTGGTTATATCCTTAACGGACATAAACGGCTAATTACTCTAGGGCCTATAGCCGATTTTAGTTTGGTTTTTGCTGTTACTAATCCTGCAGTTGGTAAATGGGGGTTGTCGGCTTTTTTCGTCAAAAAAGGAACGCCAGGTTTTACAACCAGTGCCAATAAGCCTAAAATGGGTATGCGTACCGTTCCTATAGGAGATTTGTTTTTTGAAGATTGTTTTGTAAGTGACGAAAACAGATTAGGTAAAGAAGGAGCGGGGTGGAGTATTATAAATCATTCTCTAGAATATGACCGATGTGGAGTTTTTGCCAGTCAGTTAGGAGCCATGGAAAGACAACTGGAAGCTTCTATCGCTTTTGTTAAAAAGCGCAAACAATATGACAAAACCATTGGAGAGTTTCAGTCTGTTTCTAATAGAATTGCAAATATGAAGCTTCGTCTAGAGAGTTCAAGATTACATTTATATAGAGTCGCCTGGTTGAAGAGCCAAAATAAATCGGCGGTTTTAGAATCTGCACTGCTTAAACTACAGATCAGCGAAGATTTTGTGACATCTAGTATGGATGCTATTCGAAATCAGGGTGGAAGCGCCTATTTAACAGAAAATGAAACTGAAAGAGATTTACGTGATGCGATAGGAGGTGTGATCTATGCCGGAACATCGGATATACAGCGCAATATTATTTCAAAACTATTAGGATTATAAATTAAGAACAGTGAACGCGCATAATTACGACATATACGCATTACATCATACTATAGAAAGGAGAGCACTGCTTACGCCTGATAAGGTAGCATTTCGTTTTCTTAATGATGAACTGACTTATGATGCCCTCAATCAAAAGGCAAATGCATTATGTCAATGCCTGCTAAATCTTCAAGTCAAAAAAGGAGATAGAATAGGAATCTATATGCCACGTTCATTGGAAAGTATAATTGCGGTCTATGGTATTATAAAAGCAGGAGGTGTATATGTGCCACTTGATCCTTTTGCACCTTCTGCCCGAACGCGATATGTTATCAAAGATTGTGGTATTGATCATGTGATAAGTATACAAAATCAAGTAAAAGCGATTAAGAAAATATTAGATGAAGATCAAACGATCATACAAACATTATTAGGCGTACAAGGAGATTTTTCTATACCCCACTATACCTGGGAGGAGATATACAATTTATCTGATACTACCAACAATTCTGTTCGAGTATTGGAACAAGATTTGGCCTATATACTCTACACCTCAGGATCTACGGGACAACCTAAGGGAATTATGCATACGCATTATAGTGGATTAGCCTTTATAAAACTTAAAATAACCCTTTATGGTGTTGATGAAGGAGATATTATAGGAATGCATCAGCCTTTACACTTTGACCCTTCTATCTTTGGCCTTTTTGCAGTGCCTTTTATAGGAGGTACCTCTGTAATTGTATCAGAAGCACATACAAAAATGCCTGCGAGTCTTTCGCAACTCATAGAAAAAGAAAAGATTACAATATGGTTTTCTGTGCCCTTAGCTTTAACTCAAATGCTATTGAATGGAGCATTAGAACAAAGGGATATGACATCTTTGCGTTGGGTATTGTTTTCTGGAGAGGTATTTACAACGAAATACTTAAGGCAGTTGATGGAATTATGGCCTTTTGCCAGATTTAGTAATATATATGGCCCAACAGAGATAAACCAATGTACCTATTATCACGTGGGTGAATTACAAGAAGATAACCCTATACCAATAGGATATGTTTGGGAAAACTCAGAATATAAAATTCTTACAAAAGAAGATAAGCCAGTAGTGGTGGGAGAAGCAGGAGAATTAGTAGTACGAACAGCTACAATGATGAAAGGATATTGGAATAATCCTACCCTTACTCAACAATCCTTTTATACAGAAACTGTGGTTCCAGGAGTTACAAAAACATATTACCGTACGGGAGATCAGGTGCAATTAAATGATAAAGGAGAATTATTATTCTTAGGAAGAAACGATCGTCAGATAAAAATAAGAGGATATCGCATAGAAATGGACGAAATAGAATTCTTACTGACTCAAAATGATTTGGTACAAGAAGTTGCTGTTACCGTCATTGAAAATTCAGAAAAAGAGAAAGAACTAATGGCCTTTGTTTTGGTAATACCGGAAAGACCGTTAGACATTACAGTATTTAAAAGTTATTGCAAAAAAGTATTACCACAATATGCTGTGCCAGATCATATTCAGGTACTTGCCGAATTTCCCAGAACGGCATCCGGAAAAATTAACAGAAAAGAAATTGAAAAAAATATAATAGTTCACTAATGGACAAGACTATTATTGCTTACATAGAAAATGAATTAATAGCCGAAGAGATGGAAGATAACCTTGAAGCTTCTGATGATCTTTTAGGTAGTGCGATACTTGACTCTATGGGAATGATTAAACTTATCACCTTTATAGAAGGAGAATTTAAAGTTAAAGTCCTTCCCGATGAGATGATTATCGAAAATTTTATGACAGTAGATCATATATGTAATTTTTTAGAAAATAAATAAGTCTCTTTGCTAAGAAGCATGAAAAAGAAAAATGAAAATAGAATGTCACTGACTCAAAATCAGCTTTTATTATGGACAGGACAACAGTTAAATCCTGATACTCCATTATATAATATGGTGATGACTTATGAAATTGAGAGTGCTATTTCTATACCTCATTTTAAATTGGCTTTTCAAAAACTAGTCGATAAAAGTGATGTTTTGCGCTCCGTTTTTGAATTAGAAGGAGAAGAACCTGTTCAAAAATATCTGCCGGCTATAGCCTATGAACTAATAATTATAGACTTTTCAAACGAAAATAATCCTCGAGCCACATTTTCGGACTGGAGTCAACAGAGAGCAAAACATCAGTTTGATATATCGCAATGCCTATTTGACTGTGTATTGATTAAGCTTGCAGAAAATCATTACATATGGTATTTAAATCAACACCATTTGATCACTGACGGTTGGAGTACTTCCATTATTTTTTCCAAAGTTTCGGATTTTTATACTAGAGCAATTCAAGAAGATTTGACAGTAGTCGAAGAATTTCCTTCCTATCAAAAATTTATAACCTATACGCAAGAGACTAAGAAAAGCCCTAAAGGAAAAGAGATTTCAAATCACTGGGAAGAAAAACAAAAAGAATTTCCTCAAAATCAAATAACCCCTTATCATAAGAAAGATATTGTATTACGTACAGCATCAGAACGATTATTGATAAAATTAGGAAAAGAACGTTCTGAAAAAATAAGGGAATTAGCAAATATTAAGGGAATTAGAACGTGGACTATAGATTTAACACTATACAATATATTTTTAACCGTATTATATGCTTACATCTATCGTATAACCGGTCAGAAATCTATTGTAATAGGGTCTCCTACGCATAATAGAACTTCAAAAAATTTTAAAGATACGATAGGCTTTTTTGTAGAAACATTTCCGCTGCTTGTTGGAATAGAAGAAGAAGAATCTTTTATTTCACTATTAAAAAAAGTGCAAATAGAAAGTAATAGTTTTATAAAAAATGCTCAAGCAGGAGCATCTACTCCAGAAATGAATAGATGTTTTAATGTATTTTTCAACTATATCAATGCAACAAATACGGACTTTAATGGCACCCCTGTAGTTACCAATTGGGTTCATCCAGGGCATCATGATCCCAGGCATCACATACGTTTACATGTTCATGATTTTGATACTACTGGAGAAATACAATTATATTTTGATCTTAACACACATATTTTTGATGCTCAAAAACAAGAAGAAACTACAGAGCATTTTTTAAAACTATTAGATGCATTTATAAAAAACAAAGATGCTAATTTAAAAAATGTTAACCTTATTACTGAAAGCGAAACATTAAGAATAAAACAATGGAATAATACGATTACTCCATATCCTAAAGATGAAACATTACTTTCAAAATTTAAAACTCAAGTTAAGCAAACCCCAGATGAAATAGCCTTAGTTTTTGAAGGAAAAACGCTAACGTATAAAGAGTTTGATCAAAAATCAAATCAAGTTGCAAATTTTTTACTTGAGCGTGAAATTAAAACTAATGATATCATTGCAATATCTATAGATAGATCATTAGAAATGATGATTTATATATATGGCATTATTAAATCAGGTGCTACATATTTGCCTATAGATACGAGTATACCCCCAGAAAGATTAAGTTTTATTTTAAGAGATTCTAACACCAAAATTTTATTTTATGATCACAATAATGTAAGCAAAGATCTTTTAACAATTACAGATGGTTTTAAAATAGCTGCGATTAATAATAAGATACTTTCATTGAATAGTAATACTCCTGAGGTAGCAATAACCCCAGATGACTTAGCGTATATTATTTATACTTCTGGAAGCACAGGAGAACCAAAGGGAGTAAAATGTCATCATAGAGGAATTTGTAATCGATTAAATTGGATGAATGAAGATTATCCAATTACTAAAAATGATACTTTAATTCAAAAAACCCCAATAACTTTTGATGTTTCTTTGTTAGAGCTGTTTTGGCCATTTCAGATAGGAGCCAAATTAATTATAGAAAGCCCTAACGGTCATAAAGACCCTGAAAAACTTATTCAAACAATCCAAGATAATAAAGTAACTATTATTCATTTTGTGCCTTCAATGCTCAATATATTTTTAGAAACTCAAAATATTAAAGATTGTATTAGTCTTCAAAGAATATTTTGTAGCGGTGAAGCCTTATCTGCCTCTTCTGTAGCAAGAGCTTTTGAACAATTAAATATAGAATTACATAATTTATATGGTCCCACTGAAGCTTCTGTAGAGGTAACAAGTTGGCATTGTAAAAAAGACGAATTATCTGCTAGTATCCCAATAGGAAACCCTGTTGCAAATACCCATATTTATATATTAGATAAAAACCTTAATCCTTTACCTATTGGAACTCCAGGAGAACTTTATATCGGAGGTGTACAAGTTGCTAATGGATATCTAAATAGAGAAAACTTAAGTAAAAAACATTTCTTAAAAGATCCATTTTCAGAAAACCCTAACGGGATGATGTATAAAACTGGAGACTTAGGAAGATATCGTGATGATGGCGCAATACAATATGTAGGGAGAATAGATAATCAAGTTAAAGTAAGAGGATTAAGAATTGAACTAGGAGAAATTGAAAAAGTAATAGAAAAATACACCAATATTTCTCAAGCTATTGTTATCGTAGATGAACAAGAAAACCTTATTGCATATTATACTGGCGAAAAACTGAATGAAGATGATATTATAAATGTGTTAGAAAATAAATTGCCATTATATATGGTACCATCATATTTTATGCATTTAACTCATTTTGAACTATTGTCAAGTGGTAAGGTCGATCGAAAAAAACTTCCTAAATATGATATAACTGCAAAAATCGGAAATTCAAATATAGCTGCTGCACCAGAAACTGAGATTGAAGAAATTATACTAGAGGTTTGGAAAGAAGTATTGGAAATAAAAAAAATAGGAATTCATGAAAATTTTATACGCGTAGGCGGTAATTCTCTACTTGCAATTTCTATTACCTCTAGATTGAAGAGCATTTTGGAATTAGATATATCAATTACAGATATGTTTAATTATCCTACGATTTCAACCTATGCTCAACATGTAGAACATAATATTGAACAATTGTTAAATGAATTTTAAGTAGTATAATAAGACCTGTTAAGGAATATTAGAAATGAATAAAAGACGTATAGAAATACAATCATTTATAATGAAGAGTATAGTACTTGTCATAAGTATGTGCTATTTGTTAGGCCCTATACGTGAGGAAATAAGTTCTATCTTACACTTGATTTTGCATACTATAGAAATGCCTGATCAGGTCTTAACTCATGATGATTTTCAAATAGAAGAAAAATATCGAGAGCACACGAGCTATGAACACAAACCTATACAGAAAACACATAATCATAAAACACTTTCTTTTATTAAAGAATTGATTAGTACAATAAATGATGATTCTTTTTCTAATGATGAAGTGCCACTTGAAAAATTGACCCATTATAAGCATATAAATGACGAACATATTGGTTATGATGACGTAGTATATAATCTATGGATAGTAAATAAAACAGATTACCCTTCTGAATATCAAAAAACTAAAAAAGGGTATGATCTCACACTAAAAGAGCCTCCTCGAAGTATTATCTGAATTATATCGAGAATCCAGATATGACAATCTGTTTACACATATCTGATCCAAACAACATTTTAAAAATTTAAATACTTGGTTCATACCAAATGTATCCATCTGAGTTATGAGGGCGGGATGGTTATTACACAAATATGAATCTTACAATATATCATGTTTAAAAATATATTCTTTTTTATACTCATTATAGGTTTGAGTATTACAAATATACACGCCATAAACACTAACGTTCACGAAATAAGTGGTACTGTAAAAGACAGTAAGACAAATCTCCCTGTAGAGGGCATAAGTGTCTACAACCAAACTTCTGGAGCCTATGCCTATTCTGATGTAGGAGGGTTTTATAAACTGGATGATATTTCAGTTGGAGACATCATTATTTTTCAAGGTTTAGGTTATGAAAATATGCAGGTTACGATTACAGAAAGTCAATTGGATAATACCCTTGACGTTGTGTTAAAAGACGCTGCTGTTTCATTAGATCAGGTTGTCTTAGTATCCAAGGCAGATGTTCTAACAACGCTCGTAAATATTGATGTAGAGAATAGTCCAGTTAAATCTGCACAAGAAATTTTGCGTAAAGTTCCTGGGTTAATTATTGGACAGCACGCCGGAGGAGGAAAAGCAGAACAGATCTTCCTAAGAGGATTTGATGTTGACCACGGAACCGATGTTGCTATAGATGTAGATGGACTACCCGTTAATTTACCATCACACGCTCATGGACAAGGATATTCTGACCTTCATTTTGTTATTCCCGAAACGATTAACAGTATTGATTTTGGTAAAGGTCCATATTATGCCGATCGCGGAAACTTTAACACGGCAGGTTATGTGGGATTAAAAACGAAGAAAACCATTGATCAAAATTTAATTTCTGTAGAAGCTGGCCAATTTAACACTGTACGAGCAGTAAGTTTATTCAAGCTTTTAGAAAGCGATTATAGCAGTGCTTATGTCGCTTCCGAATTGGTATTAACCGATGGAGTTTTTGATGCTCCACAAGACTTTAACAGGATAAATATTCTTGGACGTTATAATTACAACAATTATGATGATGAAGAGCTTACAGTGACTTTATCTCACTTTCAAAGTAAGTGGAATGCTTCAGGACAGATACCGCAGCGAGCGGTTGATCAAGGATTGATAGGTCGTTTTGGAGCGATTGACTCTACTGAAGGCGGGATAACGGGAAGGACAAATATTTTGGTTAATCATAGAAAGCAGTTGAGTGAGCATGAGGAACTTGTTTCTAAAGCTTTTGTATCGCTTTATGATTTTGAGTTGTATTCTAATTTCACTTTTTTTCTTACCGATCCGGTAAATGGAGATCAGATTCGTCAGCGAGAAGTCAGGACTTTGGTAGGTGCGGAAACGGTATACAAACGTACTTTTGATTTAAACAATAGTAATAATAGATTGCGCTTTAATGCCGGAATAGGCTTTAGATATGATGATGTCAATGATGTGGAGCTTTCGCGTACGCGCAATAGGAGAGAAACATTATCCAGATTGGCTTTTGGAGATGTTGATGAAGTAAACGGTTATACTTTTGCAGATGCCACTTATAAAGTAGGGAAATGGAATTTTAATCCAGGATTAAGAATTGACTACTTTGAATTCGATTATGTTGATTTCTTGAGCGAGACTTTTGATTCTCGAAGTGAAGATGATATTATTGCCAGCCCTAAATTTAATACCACTTTTACACCTAACAATGATGTGCAATTATTTCTCAAAGCAGGTTTTGGATTTCATTCTAATGATTCCAGAGTAGTTACGGCTAATACTGGAGAAGACACACTTCCGTCTGCTTTTGGAGTAGATTTGGGAACCGTTGTTAAACCCATTGATAGATTAGTTTTAAATGGTACGATATGGAGTCTTTCTTTGCAGCAAGAATTTGTGTATGTAGGAGATGAAGCGATTGTAGAACCTAGCGGTCGTTCACAACGCTTTGGA
Organism: uncultured Flavobacteriaceae bacterium; assembly: GCA_964589085.1. Taxonomy (GTDB): domain Bacteria; phylum Bacteroidota; class Bacteroidia; order Flavobacteriales; family Flavobacteriaceae; genus Dokdonia. Next base: position 34,126 of record CAZPTJ010000004.1, read on the forward strand.
GTAGAGTTTGGGGCACGTTATCAGTTCAATAATTGGTTATATGCAAACTTTGACATAAACTATACATTAGCGCGAAGTATTGATGAGCCGGATGGACAAGACTTTATTCCTTTAGCACCAGATTTAACCTCTTCTGGAGGAATTTCTGTTAAAAATCTAGGAAAATTTTCAGGAGGAATCAATTACAGATTTATAGATGATAGACCGGCAAATGAGGATGATTCTATTGTAGCCGATGGGTATTTTGTAACCGATCTGAATGCCAATTATAATTTTGCTAAGAATTGGTCTGTAGGATTAATTATAGAAAACCTTTTTGATACAGAGTGGAATGAGACGCAGTTTGCCACAGAAACCAGATTGTTTAATGAAGCGATGCCCGTAGAAGAAATTACCTTTACACCAGGAACACCTTTTGCGGCGAGAGTAAAACTTTCTGTTACTTTTTAAAATATCGTCAAATAATATTTTGAACGATCAATTAAGCCCTAGACGTTTGTCTTCTAGGGCTTAATTTCTAAAAGGAATCATTATTTTTTTATCATATTAGATATACTTATAATAATTAAGCTTGCCATAGGTAGGGATATTGATGAATCATTTGTTCTATATATGTATTTAAGTTGAAATCTAAATACAAAACGCAATAATTAAGCCTTGACAACAATAGTTGTTGAGGTTTTTTTTAATGGAGGATGCTTACTTCTATGATGTTGTCTATTTTGAACCCAGATTATGCATTAGAACTTTGTGATGAACCTTGAAAGTACCATAAA
>CAZPTJ010000005.1:0-12458 GCA_964589085.1 uncultured Flavobacteriaceae bacterium
TAACAAAGAAAATCACCAATACAGATGAAAAAATAATAAATGCTTTTGGAACGATGGTACAGAGTATTGACCATAGTTTTCTGGTAGTACCTACTGGTCATCCTACCGTTACAGGTGAAACTTTTGAGGTACTACCCAATAGTTATTCCACTATGGACTATGATCGTATTGCTGAAATCTTTGCAGATCGTAATCCATTATGGTTTTGGGAGGAACTCAAAGGGACACTTGCAATCTTAAACGGGGAATTACTCAGATTTGTACTTTTTTATGACATCCCACTTGAAAAACTCATTCGTTATAGCCTTTCGGCTCGTGGATATGATAAAGAGATGCAATGGGTAGGTTTTGATAAAGCCAAGCAGGTTTGGTTGGAATAATTGAATACTAAAGACACCTTTCTTTTCGGATGGGTGTTTTTCACAATCTTTTATCTATTAAGTGCCTCATTCTCATCTTTTAATATCTTCTTAATAGCTATTTCGGTAGGTTTAGCTCTAAATCCTGCTCTAATTTTAGGATTATAAAGAAAACTTATAAGAGCTCTGTCCATTTTTGAATACTTGTCATTTTCAGAATCATCATTATTACCACTTTCATAAAAAACACTATCCGGATATTTGTCAGAATTATTAAGAAATCCTATGCTTTGAGTAACTCCCTCTATGATCGCTAACTTTTGTTCTTCTATTGTTGATTCAGTGTCAATAAATATTAATGCCTTCTTAATAACATAAATAGGTTGTGCATATTCTACAGATACTAATCCAGAAAATTCAGTGTCAACTATGCCATCAAACATCCAATCATATAGATCTGGAGCTACCGCTTTAAATCTCTCTCTTTTACATAAAAATAAGGAAGCGTTGGCTTTAGTAATATCTTCCGTGGTTTCTATTTTAAAACCATCGGAAGTAAGAATATTGATATTTTCAATTGTATTTTTTAAGGTAGCCATTTGTTCATCAACCTCCTTTTCTTTATATACGTACAAAGACATTGGCTTTACCCACTTAATTACTCTTTCGGGATCATCATCGTACTCACTTTTAAATGCTATCTCTTTAAAATAATCAATGAGATTTGTTTCATACTCTGTTGGCACATATACTTCTTCAGATTTAAATAAATCTGATTTGCAGGACCAAATAAATATAGATGCTACTATGAGTTTAACCCATAAAACAATAGCTGTTTTCTTCATTAGAAACTGTCTTTATTTTTTTAAAGTAAAGAAAATAATTTTATTACTTTACTCTAAAAAACCATTCTTTAATATCTTCTTAATTACCTTTTCCACCTCATTGCTATCATAACCTGCTTTCATTTTAGGATGATATAATAATTTTATAATGTCCCTGTCCATTTGAGAGTATTCTGTATTAATAGAGTATTCTTCTATTTGATATTGATAAAATATACTATTAGAATAACATTCAGAGTCATTTAACAACCCAATGCTTTGAGTGATTTCTTCTAAAATCGCAGATTGTTGTATCTGTTTTGATTCCTCTGTATCTATAAATATCTTAGCTTCATAAATAATATAGTCATCCCACCCTGATTTTACAAGAGCTAAGCCAGCAAAATCTTCATCGATGCCATCAAAAAATTCAGCATCCAGTTTCATTAGCTTATCTTTATTGCATAAGTAAAGGATTGAATTACTTTTCGATACATCATTAGTTAATTCAATTTTAAAACCATCAATTGTAAGCTCATTAATTCCATTAATAGTCTCTTTAATTATTCTAATTTGTTCCTCGTATTCATCTTCTTTAAAGATGAAGATATTCATAGGCTTTTTCCATTTAAGGATTCTTTGGGGATTCTCATCATATTCAGTATTTAATGCTACCTCCTTAAAATATGCTATTAGCTCTGTTTCATAAGCAGTAGGTATATATTCTTTTTGATTATGTACTAATTTGAATATAAACATTGCAAAAAGAAGTATAAATATTGCTGAAAACAAGATGATTAGCATTTTATTTTTTTGAAATAATGGTTTGTTAAAAGTCATTAAATAGAATCAACAGTATATATTAAAACGAAATTGCAGTTCCATATGGAACTGCAATTTCATAAATAAATTTTGATTAATTACCCTTTAATCTTTGTCTTTTGAGCTTGCAATGCTCTATAATCTTTTGCGGCTCTTTTTACCCAGTCCTTTCCTTTATATGCTCCTTTGTTTTGTTGAAGGAATTGATTCCAGGAATTTGGTTTACGGGCTTTTGCTGTACTTCCATTTGATTTTGTACTTTTCGAGGTTCTTGGCGCACTGTTTTTAGTTGTTTTTGATCTCCTTCCTCTACGAGATTTTGATCTCCTTCCACGAGAACGACCACCGCCACCAGAAGAAATCTCTCTACGGGCTATTCCAATTTGCTCATAGATATATGCCATTCCTCCATCTCTATCATGAACTTCTAAAGCGTATGCTTGATCTTCCATAGCAGCTGTTATACCTAATCCATCTGCAATTGGACCCCAATCAGGAACATCGGATTCGGTACTATTTTCTTGCGTGATTTCAGATGGATTTGACTCTACTTCCGCAGTAGCATTTTCTACTTCCGCCGCTACTTCAGCGATCTCTGCTTGTTGTTCAGGTATTGCAACAACATCTCCAACTTCTGTATCGGATTGCTCTATACCATCTTCAGGATCGATATAATTAGGGCCGTGTTGCTCCTGCACAAGTTGATTTGCTCGTTCAAAAGAAATTCCTGCATCCTCTGCTAAAGTAGCTGCACTATCTCCTTTTTCTGCTGTAAATGTCCCGTCTCCGTTATTTTTCCAATATGGAGCCATCCCGTCTGGATCAATAAAGAAAATGGGGTTGTCAAATGCGTAATTATATGGACTATGCCGTCGCATCTGATCTGCTAATGGATCAATATTCATCCATCGCCCAATTGCTGGATCATAGTTTCTAGCAGTAACGTCATACCAACCGAGCCCTAATTCATCTTGTAATTCCTTTCCTCCATATCCAAATCTGTTCGCGGTTGAATTAACATTTCCAGAAAGTGCGTCATTATATCCTTTTTGTTGTAAGCCAAAGGGATAATAGTGCTTTTCTGAGATGATCTCATCCTGTTGTACAAATCCATCACCGTCACTATCTGAATAAGTGAGCCTTACATTTCCTAAGTGATCGGTATAATTAAAGGCATATCTAAAACTAGCATAGGTTACACTGGTACTTTGTCCCGTTTGAAACTTCCCAACCGTTGCATTATATACCGGAGCTACATATCCTTCTGGGTGTGGAAGCATCTTAAGCTCTTCTGTTGCAGCAGCTGTGGCCTGCTCATAGATATACCCTCCTGCATAGGAGGTCGTGGCTACCGTATTATATTGATGATCGGTCACTTGTTTTTGAAGTTTTACCCCTGTAGCATCATAAATATACGTAATTGTCCCTTCCTGTAATGTTAAAGAAGCGTCAACACCATCAATACTGACCTGAGTGGGAAGATTTAAGTGATTGTAATCAATATCGTCAATCCCCTTGTTACGGTCTTTAGTCATATTACCATTAGTATCATAGACATAATCATCGGTAGTATTACCATCATAAAAACCATAATTCTTATGACTGGCAGGTGCGGCATCACTGACTCTTCTAAGCTGGTTACTATGAATTCTATAGGTGTAGGTAAGATTATCCCATTGCCCTAAAGCGTTTCCTGTATCATTTTGTCCATTGCGCTGCAGGCTCAGGATATTGCCATTCTGATCATAACTGATCCCAGAAACGGTAAAGCCAGCACTAGCATCCAGATTATTGCCCTCTCTCCCTGAAGCCAGGGTGATCCGATTTAAGGCATCATAACTGTAGCCATAGCCTCTCTTGGTATTATCAGTATTGTTGGTTTTCCAGATAGTCTGGGAAATATTTCCATTGTATAAAGGAACTCCAGCTGCGGTGCCTTCTAACGGCTGGTCATAACCAATCCTAAAGTGAAACAAATCATTCTCCGTACTTCTTACAAATCCGTTTTCATCTACATCATTAATGTCGGTTAACCAGCCTCTGACATTATATTGATAGTCTACATATTGCAGGCATTTATCGACGTGATCTCCAAAGATGGCGACTTCTCCGGCTACTGCACTATTAGTTTGTAAAACAACTTTCCCAACATAATTCAGCTCAGGATTAGCTACAGCTTCGGTATGAAAACTCTGTCCATTATGCTTAAAGTGTATGATATCATTTATACGTTCAACGCTAAAGATATCACCTTGCTGATAGGCTATAGCATACAAGGTGCTGTTAGTCACATTAGCCCCATTAACGCGTACATCATCTCTCACTCCATTGCCATTACCACTGGTGGAAATGTTATCTGTGACATTATCATTTTGTAATTGTATAGAATAATTGAAATAAGAGGCTCCATTATCAATACGAGCAGGATTAAGCAAGCCTACACGGTATCTATTGGTCTGAGTACCTGCGATCACAAATTCAATACCTCCGTTGCCTTTTATAATGCCCTTGGTCTTTAAGGAGCTGCCTCCGTTTTGTATCTTTTGCATCGTCCCGTCAGGAGCAACATCAACATTTACAATATTAACATAGCCGTCAAAGGTGGTTTCTCCTCCTACACCTTTTCGCGTAAGCTGTCCCAACTCATCATAAAAGTTATGAGCGATCAATTGCAGGGGTTCATCTTCTATTTGTTGTTTATGACTGAGTAGTCGGTTCAGGTGATCATAGGTAAAATAGTCGACGGTGGTAAGGGTGTTATGTCCTGTTTTGGTATGCACTGTTGTGCTCTCCAATACATTTCCGGTAAAATCCAAAAGACTGCTCACCGTATCATTGGTGTCTAAAAAAGGATTGATAGTCTGGCCGTAGATAGATCTTGCTTTTTCATCATACCCTGTAATACTAGTGATCCAATCTGTTTGACCAAGAACTTTAACCTTACTTACAGTAGGTAAGCTTTGTAGATCAATAGTTGTGTTTACTGCATAAACCGTGGTGGGAACACTCATCCCATCGGTATCCACATAACGATCATAATAGTTGATCGTATGTAATTCTAATCCTCCAGTGGGATATACCGTGTTACTATAATATCCCGATTCTCCATCAATATCACTGCTGTCTGAAGTTGCACTTTCATTAAAATTGCTTTGACCGTTAACGATATTCTGAACGGCACTACGACTTAGTATGGTATTATGAATACCGGTATAGGCTACTCTACCGAGTTCATCATATTTGGTAAAGAGCCACTGGTTTTGTAATCGTTGTTGGGCGTCCTGAGTCAATACCGGACGATCCAGCTTGTCATAAACAATGTGTTCCCAGTCCTTATTGGGAACTTTCTTTTCAATCAAGCGATTACGATGATCGTATTTGTACTGATAACACAGATTATCCAGACGTAACTGCGTGTTGGCAACTAAACCGTTACCTTGGGTATTCATCATACGTCTAGTACCCTCGGGTGAAAGTACATAGGTCAGATTACCATATATATCATAGACATAATAGGTATCGTGAGCAACCTCATCGTCAAAAGTACGTTTTAGGATTACCTGGCCTTCCCTATTGGTAAACTCCTGAGTGGTATGATCATCTCCAGAGATCCAGTTTTCATCTTTGGTGATATTCTTATAAAGCTCTCTCGAAGCAAAATAGCCTTCATAACTTAATTGAGGATTGCCTGCGATCAACGTGGCTTTAAAATGACGTACTTCATCTGTTCCATTACTCGAATAAACCAGCTTAATAGTATGGTCTGTGTCACTAGCAGCATCTAAAGTCCAGGAATTCCCAGGTGCGCCTTGTTCTAATACCCGGTTTAAAGGTGAGGCCTCATAACGCATCTCACTATAGGGATTCTGAGTATTTTCATACTTAGCGGTATTATAAAAGGCTCCAATATTACTCTTTAAAGCTTCAGGATCTCTATAAAGTAAAGGATCATTACCAGTCTGGTTATGGGTCGCATAGGGTAGATATTGTTTAGGGCTTCTTCCTAAAGCATCATACTCCTGATGGGTAATGATATGCTCACCATTACCACCTGCTCTGGCGGCTACGCTTTGTATAGGACGACCTAGACCATCCACATAAGCGATCTGCTCTATTTTATCACTATCGGAAACTGTAGTTTCATTACCTGGGGTAACGCCTACAGTATAGGCCGTGGTCTTAACATAATTTTCTGTGGTACTTTGTCCGATACCTAGTATCGGAAAAGCTATCAATACGAAGATATATAGTAACTTTTTCATCGTGTATCGGTATTAGTTTGAAGTGCTATAGTTATATTCATTCTGACTGATAATCTCTCCATTACGATCGGTCACCTGTATCAATCGATTCTGAGCATCATACTCATAGTAGAGGGTATTCCCTCTGGGATCGGTCACACTGCTTACTCCTACCAGTGGTTTATAGGTATACGTGGTGATCAGTGCATTGGAAAGACCATTCCTAAGGGGCTGTAAGGCATCTCTTAACCCTTGACCATCCAGATTCTGAAACGAACCTAAATAGCCTGGAACATAGGCTAAGGCATCCAGATAAGTAGCACCTTCAATCTTTGCTACTAGATATTGTTGATCATACCCCCACAGATAGCTCACTGCAGTACCATCGGCCTGACGTACCTGACGGATATGGCCTTTACTATCATATTCTTCAAAAAGAAGGCGGTCTTCGTAGGTATCATCGCCCTTAGCTGTACTTACCTTTACAGGTTTATGCATATCTGGTTGAAGCTCACTAAAATGGGTCTTCTGACGAGAAAGCGTTACTCCATCGCGTTTACTAATGGTTAACACGGGTTGACTGATCTGATTGTCAGTAGTCATTGCTATATATTGACTTTCACCTTCTCCCGCATCCGAAGGGGTATATGGGTAATAGAACTGCTGTTCTAATATCCCGCCATCACCAGAAATGGTGGTTTGCTTTTCTAGCTGATTCAAATTATCATAATCATACTGCTGGATTTGAGTGACTCCCTGATGACGGGTCTCACTCTGGGTCACTCTGGAGCGACCGCCTACCTCACGATAACGATCAATCTGATAGAGATCCTTTAAGGCTGCAATTTCAATAGGATCTGTGGGTAATGGATTACAATAACAATGTAAATTATAATTAATAGTCAAGTGTTGTTGTTTAGAGATACGAAAACTCCAGGGATGCTCATCATTATAGTCCTGTCCATTCTCATCGGGATCAGGTGAGGTGAAATATCGTAAGAAAAAATAATCATTAGTAGTACGAGAAGTCACAAAAGTAGATGGAGCTTCACCAGCCTCAGCCTGTTGTCCATATTGTCTGGACTCACGAAGTACGGCCTTACTATCATCATATTGATCGGGTAGGCCAGGAAATTTATAGTCCGTAGATTCTTGTGGCAAATTATAATGCTCTACGGTATATCCTCGCTTATAGGTACGGGTCAAATAGCCTGGAACCCCATCTTCATTAAAAAACCAATTGGGATATTGTGAATTCCCAGCAGTTCCTGAACTTCCCGTATAGGTTACAATCTGACTGCCATCTGGGTTTTGATTGTTCGGTAAATTAGCCGTTCCGGTTTCTTCCAGAAGATCAACAAGGTTAATCGGAACAAAAACGTATTCGTCTTCACCTATACCGCTATAATTTGTGGTTACACGGTTATAATATATAGGAATTCCGTCTGCTTCATTTAAAAAACTAAAGGCATTTAATTTAAATTGTGTGGCCTCTTTATTTCCTACAAAATTGCTGTCAGGGTTAAAGGGGTTTCCATAATAGGTCCAGCTATGTTCTATCCTTTCTAAAGGCTCGTGGTTTAAACGTCCGGTAGAAAGTCCCTTGTCATCATTATAATCAAAGCTTCGGCTTGTGGCTTCTCCGGTTACCGGATAATCTTCTATACGTGCTACACGTATCCCACCGACATTTTCATTAAACTCAAAATCGCCCTGATCATTTGGTGTATTACTAACCTGAGGATCATGAAAACGTATCCAAATACGAGAACTTACAGGTTCACCACCAACAAAACTGTTCCCTGTTACAGGATCAATTGCGGTCAACAAAAATCTATAGGTGCCTGGCTGTATCCAGAAGCCCGTAGAACTATCATTAAGTGAAATCGTTGGTTCTGGACCTTGTTCCGGACCATCTTCATATATTAATACAGGCGTTAATATAGGACGAGGATAAAACTCACATTCTTCTCTTATATGTGAGCGTAAATAAGCTACACGCTCATTTACGGAGAACATAGAAAAAGGCGGAGTATTAGTATAACACCCCACATATTCAGGGTCGACATAATTAGAAGAACCGCCATCAATGCGCTTAATACTGACCTGGGTATAATTACTCCAGGAACCACCTTCTATACTATATATAAAAGTAGATACATAGACAGGATATTCAAAAGTATAAACAAGGCTAGACTCTCGTTGCTCAATAGGGGTTGAGGAATCAACATCTAGCTTTAAAAGGATTTGTGTATTAGAGCCTAGTCCTCCAGAATTAGTTGCACCAGTATCATTTGTAACTTTTTTTTGATTAGGCTCATAAAAGATATTAGTACTCCCTCCTGTAGGATAACTAATCGTTTTCATCGCTCCTGCCTGGGTATGTGCAAAACTAGGGGACTTATCTGCAGTGATCCCATTATACGCTAAATTCAAAGCATAATCATTATTGGATCCATTATAGAACTTCCAGAAATCCTGACTTAAAGGCTTTTCATCAACATCCTCAAAGAATCCTGGAACACCCTGATGATAGGTGAAACCATAAAATAGTTCTCCATTCTTATCTACACGGGTCAGTTGATCCCGACTGTATTGATGGGTTAGTATATAGGTATCTACAATATTTGCATTAGCATCCTTAACCTCGATACTGTTATATAAACGATGGCCTTCACCATTATTTGAAGAGTGAAAGTGAACACTCCCCATTGGAAAATCAATGCGATCGATCACCTGGCGATGTAGGTCTGTATGCGACATCGCATCATTATATCCAGCATCAAAGGTCACAGGACCATTGATATTGTCTTCTGCAATGTCTGCTCTAGCGGTATAGCCACTGGCAGAAAAACTCCAACTACGATAGGTCTCTTCATTATAATGGAAATTGATGAGCTCCCCATTAGGATATTTTATCTGACTTAATAACCAGGCAGAGGTTAAATCTTCACTGTTTAGTTCTCCATCATCAACAAACGCTCGATATTCTGTATGACCTAGGTTTCCTGCCCCAGCAGCCGTACTATTGGTATTAAAATAATAGCGAATCCCACGGTCATCTGTCACAATAAAAGAAGCTACTGTAAAATGTTCAGAAGAACTCATTTCCACCTCAACTTTGTAATTATGCTCGGTAAGGAAATAAGGAACTACTTCATTATTTTCATAGCGTAACTTAAACGAAAAACGCATCCCGCCTACATTAACCATATACTTATCAACCTCAGTATCATATTCACCGCTTTGATAACGTAAAAAATCGTCCATAGGGATCACAGCATCGTTAAAACCACCATTAACATAGGCATCTAAAAGATCCTTCCTGTTATTGGCTCCATAATATCCATTAGGATGGCCATCAGGTAAGCCACGGGTTTCTCTATTAACAGATCCATAGGCGCTCAATCCCCAGCCTAAACCGCTCATCGAGGGTTGGCTTTCTAGAATCATCCCTCCGTAATTATAGGATAAAGCAATAGGCCAGCTGTGACCATCAACACTAATGGTATGGATTGGAATAGAAAAACTCATCTGACCAGTAGCTGTATTAATAGGAACATTACCAAAACGTCCTAAACTCGCCGTCTCAGGATTGGTAGGGGTCACTTGGGGTAGACCCACCCCAACTCCAGGAGAGCTATCACTCGAACTACCATCATCATTTACGCCCTGTGCTAAAATTCCTAATGGAAATAACAGACATACCCATAACAGGTACTTTAAAAAAGTGTGTTTCATCATTGTGGTTTTTATTGAGTTATTATCGTATTTAAATAAACTACAGTGTATTGAAAAACATAACAATAACCGATACATCCTGTAGCAAAACAAACAGTAACAGGTATAACTATCGCTATACAATACAATTAATCTGTAGGGGTAATGGGATAAAATACGAAGCGCCGTAGGGATTGGCTTAGTAGAAATTTATCCTAATAATTTTCCGAGTATAAAACTAAATTATAATCCTATAAAGAACAACTATTTTAGCAATAAAAATTAGAAATATAATTACATTTGTCCATAATGTATTGATTTTTAGTAATATAAATTTTATTTTAATTCTTAAAATCAAGATGAATACTAGTTCAAAGACATCAAATATTTCTTAGGAGTTGTTCCGTACTTTTTCTTAAACGATGTAATAAAATGACTGGCGGTACTATAGCCAACCTTAAGCCCTACTTCATTGACATTATAGCTTCCCGAGTCCAGGAGCTGACGGGCTACTTCCATCTTATAATCAAAAAGAAAACTATATACAGAATCTCCATAGATCTGTTTAAAGCCTTCTTTTAATTTATTAAGAGATAGTCCGATTTCGTCGGCGAGCTCCTGAAGTGTCGGAGGTTCAGCCATACGTTTAATAATAATTTCCTTAGCATTTTTTAACTTCATGACATTGTCCTCATCAGCCAGAAAAGGACATTGTGCAATATCTGCTTCTGCCGGTCTATTAAAATACAGGCTTAATAACTCATAAATCTTTCCTTTAAAATACAGTTCTTTTAAACTGGGGTGCAAATTATAATTCATCAACTGGCTTAACACCACCGCCATGGTAGGCGTAATAATACCATCTTTATAATACTTGCGATCTTTATTTTCATCACTTAAAAAAGAAATATAATTTGCTTCACGCGAAAATAAACGATGAAACTTTGTAATGGATATCAATACAGAAACTACCCAGGAAGCACCAGGTAATTCCAAATGCAATGGAAGGTTTCGTTGTGGATTATATAGGAGTAAAGAGCCATCTTCACGTAGGGGAAGTTGATAGGTGCCATCATTAAAGTTAAAGGTGACACTTCCTTTAAGACAAAAGTGAAATTGCACAAAACTACTGTCCACCCCTCTGTCAATAATCAAGGGGGTCTCTTCTGTGTTTTCAAAAATAAAAACGCAAAATCCTTTTTCAATACTCAAATCTTCCTGCATACGTGTAGCGTTATTTTTAGGTGCTTCGGGATTAGCTTAATTAGAATGATTCTAAATAAAAAGCAATTTATATTAGGCCTGAAACTATACTAAAATAAGGCATTTATCCGAAAAATACGCCTAAAAGACTCTAAAACTACCTTCTACGATAATTTTGGTACCTCTAGCGTTATTTTTTGAATATCTACCCACTTACTTTTGCATCGTTACAAGAACAAAGCATTGTCAGACACTCAAACATCTGCCTCCTTTTATGTGATAGGTATCAGCTATAAAAAAGCAGATGCCTCTACACGTGGTTACTTCAGTGTGGATAACGATACCCAGCAGGTACTTTTAAATGAGGCCAAACATCACGGAGTAGATGCCCTGACTATTATTTCCACCTGCAACCGTACAGAACTTTATGCTTTTGTGGCTAATCCACAACAGCTTATCCATCTATTGTGTACCTATACCCGTGGTGACGCCACTGCATTTAAAAAAGTAGCTTATGTTTATGAAGGTAATGAAGCAGTGCGTCATCTCTTTAGAGTTGGCACAGGACTGGATAGTCAGATTTTAGGTGATTTTGAAATTATTGGTCAATTGAAGTCTGGATTTAAAAAGTCCAAAAAGCATGGATTGATGAATCCTTTTATGGAGCGTCTTACCAATGCTGTTATTCAAGCCAGCAAACGCATAAAAAATGAAACGCAGATTTCCAGTGGTGCTACTTCAGTTAGTTTTGCTGCAGTACAATATATCTTAGCCCGCGTTCCTTATGTTTCTGAAAAAAACATTTTGCTTTTTGGTACTGGGAAAATAGGCAGAAACACTTGTGAAAATCTAATTAAGCATACAAAAAATACCCATATAACTTTAATCAATCGCACCAAGGCGAAGGCCGAAAAGATTGCAGGGAAATTCAATCTGATTGTTAAGGATTATGCGACTATTCAAAGTGAAATCGCGCAAACGGATATCCTTGTTGTAGCCACAGGTGCCCCCTTACCTACAATAAACAAATCGCTTATTCATGCGAAGCGCCCTTTGCTTATTCTCGATCTCTCCATTCCTAAAAATGTAGATAGTGATATTGAGGAATTGGATCATGTCACCGTGGTTCATCTGGATCAACTCTCTCGTATGACCGATGAAACTTTAAAACGCCGACAACAATATATCCCTCAAGCCGAACAAATCATTGTGGAGATTAAAGCAGAATTTGATGCCTGGTTACAAACCCGAAGCTTTGCACCTACGGTTAACGCATTGAAACAACGATT
>CAZPTJ010000005.1:12558-34652 GCA_964589085.1 uncultured Flavobacteriaceae bacterium
CCTGGTTACAAACCCGAAGCTTTGCACCTACGGTTAACGCATTGAAACAACGATTGACCGATATCAAAGCTGCAGAGATTGCTACATTATATAAAAAAAATCCAGAATTTGACAAAACTCAGGCGGATGAAATGGGCGATCGCCTGATACAAAAAATAACAAATCAGGTAGCTCATCATTTGAGAAATGCAAATGGTACTACTGATGAAAGTATCGATCTTATTACTTCCATGTTTAGATTGGATAAGACCCGCTCATGAGTACACCCATCCGAATAGGAACCCGAGATAGTGCGCTTGCACTATGGCAGGCACAAACCGTAGAGCGTCAATTGAAGGCCTTAGGCTATCAAACAACACTGGTGCCTATTAAGTCTACAGGAGATATCGTTCTGGATAAGCCGCTTTACGAAATGGGAATTACCGGTATTTTTACTAAAACACTGGATATTGCTATGCTTAATGGCACTATAGACATCGCTGTGCATAGTATGAAAGATGTTCCTACCGTATTGCCTCAGGGAATTGTTCAAGCTGCAGTGATGGAACGTGCCTCATATCAGGATATATTGGTTATTAAAGGTCATCCGGATTTTGAGTCTTCCTGCACCATAGCCACCGGAAGTCTGAGACGTAAGGCCCAATGGCTGGCAAAGTATCCACATCATACCGTCGTTGACCTTCGCGGAAATGTAAATACAAGGTTACAAAAATTAGAACACCACGATTGGGCAGGTGCCATTTTTGCAAAAGCAGGACTGGAACGCATAAATGTATTACCTCCACAACATATCGTTCTTGACTGGATGATCCCGGCTCCTTCACAGGGAGCTATGATGATTACTAGCCTGGCTGATGATGATTTTTCACTTGCTGCCTGCGCAAAACTCAATCATCAACCTACGGCGAGCTGTACTGCTATTGAAAAGGATTTTTTAAGAACACTGGAAGGAGGATGCACCGCTCCCATAGGTGCCCTTGCTGAACATCAAGAAAATCATATTCTGTTTAAAGGAGTTTTGTTTTCACTAGATGGACAACAACATATTCCTATCGAGAAAACTGTAGCTCTGGATCAGGCCTCTGGTTTTGGAAAAAAATGCGCCAAAGAAGTTTTGCAACAAGGAGGTGAAACCCTTATGAAAACGATAAAAGCACAATTGAATTCATGAGAGTGTTGTCCACAAAAATATTGCTCCCCAATCAACGTGAGTTATTGCTCAATGCGGGTTTGCATTTTGTGGAATACAATGCTATTACAACCACTCCTCTTGCATTCAAAATACCCGACGCGGTTACTCATGCCATTGTTACCAGTCAACAAGGAGCTAAGCAATTACTTTCAGACCAAGGTTCACATAGTATTGAGAACTTTTTTTGTGTGGGAGATAAAACCGCTGCGCTTTTGAATGAAAACGGATTAAATGTTATTAAAATTGCAGCAAACGGAGCGGCCTTAGGTCATGCTATAGTGACCAACTATTCCGATGAAGTTTTTCATTATTTCTGTGGGAAAATGCGACGGGATGAGCTTCCTGATATTTTAAAAAATGCGGGCATTATTTGTCATGAGATTATCGTCTATGAAACAGTACTCAATCACAAAATGATTCCCGGAAGCTTTGACGGTATCCTGTTTTATAGTCCCAGTGGGGTGGACGCTTTCGCGAAAGCGAATACCTTATCAAATACTATAGCTTTTTGCATTGGTGAGACCACCGCTGCTCGAGCAAAAACATATACAGATCAGGTTGTTGTTGCCAATAGTACGCGTATAGAAAGTGTCATAGCCAAGGCAGCAAAAACATTAAAACAACCATCAGTCTGAGCTTATCGAAGACTACTGATGAAATAATAACAAGTTTAATAGTCACCTTTTTTAAGGACCTATACTATGATTAAAAACGATTTATTCTTACGCGCATTAAAAGGAGAAACGGTAGACAGACCTCCCGTATGGATGATGCGTCAAGCAGGGCGTTACTTGCCAGAATTTATGGAGATTAAGGCAAAGTATGATTTCTTTACGCGTTGCCAGACTCCAGAATTAGCCAGTGAAATCACGGTACAACCTATACGTCGTTATGGGATGGATGCTGCTATACTCTTTTCTGATATTCTGGTGATTCCTCAGGCGATGAATATCACTGTAGAAATGAAGCCAGAAATCGGTCCCTGGCTGCCTAATCCTATACGTTCACGTGCCGACCTTGATCGTGTCATTGTTCCTGATGTTGAGGAGGCTTTAGGTTATGTTATGGATGCCATAAAACTTACCAAGGAAAAGCTCAATGATGAAATTCCTTTAATCGGTTTTGCAGGAAGCCCGTGGACTATACTTTGTTATTGTGTACAGGGACAAGGTTCTAAGAACTTTGATAAAGCCAAAGAATTCTGCTTTACCCAACCGCTTCTGGCACACGAACTACTTCAAAAAATAACAGACACTACTATTGCCTATTTAAAGGCAAAGGTAAAAGCAGGAGTTAATGCAGTACAGGTTTTTGATAGCTGGGGAGGGATGTTATCTCCCGAAGATTATCAAACCTTCAGCTGGCAATATATCCAACAGATCATCGATGCAATTAAGGAAGACACTCCTGTGATCGCTTTTGGCAAAGGGTGTTGGTTTGCTTTGCCTGAAATGGCAAAAAGTGGTGCGGCAGCTTTAGGAATAGACTGGACCTGCAATGCGCGTAATGCACGTTATCTTACTGGAGGGAATATTACTTTACAAGGTAATTTTGACCCTACTCGTTTATTTTCTCCTCCTAAGGAAATTAAACGTATGGTTACTGAAATGATTCGTGCCTTTGGTAAGGATCGATATATTGTTAATCTGGGACACGGTATTTTACCCAATATCCCATTAGAAAATGCTGGCGCTTTTATAGAAGCAGTAAAGGAATATAAACCCTAATGTCGATATTACGTCGTATTAAATTCTTAAATACAGAACAATTGTTAAGTCTTTTAAGGCTTGGCTTGCGTTATCCTTCATACATACTTCCTACGATAAAAGCTACTCAACATTGTATGCGTCTTTGTGATACCCACTTTGGGAAAACACATCACACAAATACTTCTGCAAACGCTTTCAGACATGCGCTCTGGAACATATTAATTATTAAGTACAACGTAAAACGCACGCTAACCAAAGCTTCTCTTTGGGCAAAACGTTTTACAGATTGGCATGAAGAATTTGCGCCTAATACTCCTCTGGATAAGGCTATGGATTTACACAATAATGGAATAGGAAGAAAACTCGTCGCTCAATTCCCACAGGAAAGCATAGCGCGTTATGTTCAAAAATTGCAGGAAAAAGTAACGCATTCTCAAAAATTTACACATATAGATGAACTTTCTGATTTCAGTGAAGATTTAGTATATTTAGAAGACTAGCCATGATTCAAAATATCGTTAAAGGATTACACACTTATACGACAGCAACAGGTTTAATAACCAAACTTAAGTTGTGGAAATATTTTGCCATCCCTATAATTATAAGTCTGGTAACTGCTAGTATTATTGGTTTCTCTGCCTACGGTTTCTCCGATAATATCGGACATTGGATTGCCAAAATCTGGCCGTGGGAATGGGGCGCTAAGGCTTTTGAAGTTGTTGCTGAAGTTCTGGGGGGTATTCTCGTACTAGCTATAGGTTTAGTCCTCTACAAGCATATTGTAATGGCATTAAGTGCTCCTTTTATGAGTCCGGTTTCTGAAAAAATAGAAGCACATTTCAATCAAGAGCAGGAGCATCATCAACATCGTGATACTTCATTTATGGAGCAATTATGGCGAGGTATACGTATTAATGTGCGCAATCTCTTTATGGAATTGCTATTAACAATCCCTATTTTTTTATTGGGTTTTATCCCATTAATAGGAAGTATTGCATCTGCAATTCTTATGTTCTTAATGCAATCTTATTATGCAGGTTTTGGCAATATGGACTATACGTTAGAACGGCATTTTAACTATAAAGAAAGCATCACTTTTGTACAAAAAAATAGAGGATATGCCATAGGCAATGGCATTGTATTTATGGGATTATTGCTCATCCCGGTAATTGGTATTATTTTAGTCTTGCCCTTATCTGTAACCGCAGCTACAACACAAACGGTAGCTCTTCTGGATTCGAAAAAAACCACAAAAGTTTTAACCCCTTAAATACGTAGCATATTCCATTATGAAAGATCGTTTTCTTCCTTATATTCAAAACCTCCAGAATACCATTACCAGCCGTCTGGAAACCATAGATGGTAAGGCTTTTTTTAAGGAGGATCTATGGGAACGTCCGGAAGGAGGCGGAGGACGTACGCGGGTTATAGAAAATGGTAACGTTTTTGAAAAAGGTGGTGTCAACACCTCTGCGGTTCATGGAAAATTACCTCCCGCTATGCAACAGTATTTTGGGGTTGAAGATGCTGATTTTTTTGCCTGTGGGCTAAGTCTGGTATTACATCCCAAAAACCCTATGGTGCCTACGGTTCATGCAAACTGGCGTTATTTTGAAATGTATGACAAGACTGGAGCCGTTGTAGATCAATGGTTTGGTGGTGGACAGGATTTAACGCCTTACTATCTATTTGATGAAGATGCCGTACATTTTCATACGATATGTAAAACGGCTTGTAATGCGCACGACCCTACTTTTTATCCTAAATATAAAGCACGTTGTGATGAATACTTCCATAATGCACATCGTGGAGAAGGGCGTGGTATCGGAGGGTTATTTTTTGATTATCTGAAGGCTTCACCTGAACGTTCTATGGAAGAGTGGTACAATTTTGTAACGGCTGTGGGTGATAGTTTTCTGGAGGCTTATACCCCTATTGTAGATCGTCGGAAGGATTTAGCTTTCGCGAAAGCGCATAAAGAATGGCAGGAAATACGTAGAGGACGCTATGTAGAATTTAATCTGGTACACGATAAGGGAACCCTCTTTGGCTTACGTACTAACGGTCGTATAGAAAGTATTTTGATGAGTCTGCCTCCAACCGTACAATGGAAATATGATCATCATCCCGCACAAGGCAGTGAAGAAGAACGATTAATTAATGTATTGAAAACCCCTAAAGATTGGGTTTAACCTTATTTTAGCACAAAAGAATATGCCATGTTAGAAAGTCTGTTAGAAGCCTTAAAACAATCTCCCAATAACATCCCCCTTAAATTACAAGTTGCGCGACTATATTTAGAACAAGGAGTATTTGATGAAGCAGAACAGCATCTATTAGAAATTTTACAAATAGATGCACATCATATTGATACTAAATTTGTTTTGGCAGATTGTTTTTACAAACAAAATAAAATTCCTGCCTCTCTAGTGTTGTTAGAAGAGATTACACGAGCATCGGACAATTTAATACACCTTGAGTTAATGTGTTATTGTCAAATCAATCAAAAAGACTTTTCTGAAGCTAAAAATACCTATCAACGCATTTTAAATATTGATGCTTCTTATTCAAATTCGGATTTTGATGAGTATCTTAAAGCAACGAGTATACCTACTCAAGAGTTTACCGATGATGATGCCATTAATTTTATTACGAATACCACCTCTTCCTTTGCTGAAGTGGGCGGTATGGATGAAGTAAAAAATGAAATTTCCTTAAAAATTATCAAACCATTAGAACACCCAGACCTTTATAAGGCTTATGGTAAGAAAATAGGTGGAGGTATATTACTCTATGGTCCTCCTGGATGTGGTAAAACTCATTTGGCACGAGCTACAGCTGGAGAAATCAATGCTAGCTTTATAAATGTAGGGATCAATGATATTCTGGACATGTGGATTGGTAGTTCGGAGCGAAATCTTCATGAAATTTTTGAGCTTGCACGAAAGAATACGCCTTGTGTCATTTTTATAGATGAAATAGATGCATTAGGTGCTAATCGAAGTGATGTAAATAAAACCGCAGGGCGCACAGTAATTAATCAATTTTTAGCGGAACTCGATGGTCTAGATTCTGATAATGAAGGAATCCTAATTCTTGGAGCAACAAACGCTCCCTGGTATTTAGATCCTGCATTTAGAAGGCCAGGGCGGTTTGATAGAATTATCTTTGTTCCACCACCAGATAAAGAAGCTAGAGAGGCTATTTTTCAAATAAAGCTTCAAGAAAAACCTACGGATAGTATTGATGCGACATTATTATCAAAAGCATCCGATCAATTTTCGGGGGCAGATATTACAGCTGCCATAGATGTTGCCATTGAGAAAAAACTAGAAGCTTCATTTAAAAATGGTATTCCACAACCCCTTACAACTAAGGATATCCTTAAAGGTGTGAAGAAGGTTAAGCCATCAACTAAAGAGTGGTTTAGGTCTGCAAAAAATTATGCGCTGTATGCCAATGATGCTGGACTTTATGACGAAATCTTAACTTATTTAAAGATCCAAAAATAACCTCATGCAATCATCCAACTTTCAAAGAGGCATGCAATTATTTGAGTTAGGCAGATATACCGAAGCCATTTCCTATTTTTCTCAAGATTTGGAGCAATGGGACAATAAATATATGCTCGCGCTAAGTTATTATCGAATAGGAGATTTAAAAAAGTCGGAATCACTTTCCAACGGATTGTTGGAAGAAGCTCCTGATAATCCAAATGTGTTCTTCCTCAAATCTCAAATTGCACTTCACCAGGATCGTGACAAAGAAGCCTTAAGTTATATTAATGAAGCACTAGGCATTAATCCCTATGACGCTGATTACTTTGGATTAAAAGGTGCTATTTTACTTCAACTTAAAAAGTACGAGGAAGGGTTAGTTGCAATTAATGAAGGATTAGCTATTGATCCAAAAAATAATTTTTGCCTTAATACTAGAGCACAACTACTCACTAAATTGGATAGGAAACAGGAGGCTGCACACACCATTGAAGATATTCTCTTAGACAATCCAGAAGAATCATATTCCCATGCCAATGTAGGTTGGGTCGCTCTGGAAAACAACCAATTGGATAAAGCACTTAGTCATTTTAAAGAAGCGTTGCGATACGACCCTAATTTTGAGTATGCACGAGAAGGAATGAGTAAAGCTTTAAAGGCAAAAAATTTAATTTATAGGTCTTATTTAAAATATGAATTTTGGATTGCAAAACAATCATCCAAAAATCAATGGGTCTTCATTATAGGTATATATATAGCATACAGAATAGGGATTAAAGCTCTTAATGCATCAGGTCTTACTTTCCTTGCTATACCGTTAATCTTTCTATACTTATTCTTTGCTTTGGGGAGTTGGATCATGGAGCCTATGTCCAATACTATACTTAGTTTTAATGCCTATGGGAAATATCTTTTATCAGAAAAACAGAAGTGGAGTGGTTATTTATTTGGCTTATTATTAATTACCGCTATTTTTTCTACAACCGTCTTTTATTTAACAACTTATAGTTACTTTTTAGTTTTAGCAATAGCCTGTGCAGCAGCTTTAATACCTTTACCCAGAGCATTTTTGCAATATTCTAGTAAAGCACGTTATTTTGGAATAGGAGTAGGCGTCTTATTGCTACTCATAGGGGTTTTTGGGATTTTAATTATTCCCAATGCTACAACTCTTATAACTGCTTGTATACTCATTATGATTGCGTACACTTGGGTAGCTAATGTGTTTAATTAAAAACCTTATTTCATATGTATCCTCTACGAAGAAACAGAAGATTACGCCAGAATGAAGCTATACGTAGTTTAGTACGTGAGAATGCTATAACCCCAAATGATTTTTTAGTTCCTCTTTTTATTGTGGAAGGCAAAGGGATCAAGGAAGAAATTCCTTCAATGCCTGATTATTATAGATTTAGTCTGGATTTAATTACTGATGAAGTCAAACAGTTATGGGCTATGGGGCTTAAGGCTGTATTACTCTTTGTTAAGGTTTCTGATACACTTAAAGATAATGCAGGCACAGAAGCATTGAACGCCGACGGTTTAATGCAACGTGCTGTCAAGACGATTAAAAACGCAGTCCCTGAGCTCCTTGTAATGACCGATGTGGCCTTAGACCCATATTCTAGTTATGGACACGATGGGATTATTGCAGATGGACAAATCATTAATGATGATACGAATGCTATTCTAGCAGAAATGGCCCTCTCCCATGCTAAAGCTGGTGCCGACTTTGTAGCTCCAAGTGACATGATGGACGGTCGCATTTTTGAAATACGCTCCTTATTGGAAGATGAAGGTTTTCCTGACACAGGTATTATGAGTTATAGTGCTAAATATGCTTCTGCCTTTTACGGGCCTTTTAGAGATGCATTGGATAGTGCTCCTGTAGATCTTGTTGATGTTCCAAAAGACAAAAGCACCTATCAAATGGATGCCGCAAACAGGGATGAAGCCATCAAAGAAACCCAAATGGATATTGACGAAGGCGCAGATATTGTTATGGTAAAACCTGGGCTCGCTTATCTGGATATCGTGCGTGATTTACGGGAAACTGTTAATGTCCCTATTGCTGTATATCAAGTCAGTGGAGAATATGCGATGCTTAAAGCTGCAGCACAACGAGGATGGCTAGATCACGATGCTGTTATGCTAGAACAGTTACTCTCTATTAAAAGAGCCGGAGCCAGTATGATTGCCAGTTATTTTGCTAAGGATGTTGTGAAATTACTAGGATAATCGATGGAGTTCTTCATCTAAAAACAACTTACTATTGTACAAAATATAGTCAACCATATTTTGATGTTTCAATCAAGATAAATTGATCTTCTTTTCTAATTCCTTAATAAAGTATGAAGGATAAATACCTGTTTGCTTGAAGAAAGCTTTTGAAAATGCTTGATCAGTGTTAAATCCAATTTCATTAGCAATGGCTTTAATAGTAAACTTTCTAAAAGTTGTGTCTCGTTTTAATCTATTCACGACATATTCAATACGTAATTCATTGATATATTGACTTACACTTTTTCCCTTTGTTTGATTTAATATTAACGATAAATATTTAGAATTTGTTTTGAAACTTTTGGCTATTTTATCTAATGTGAGATTAGTTTTCAAGTATTTTTCTTGCCTCTCAAATTGATTAAGAGATTTAGTAATATGCTTAAAGGTTTCTTCAGAAATATCTATGCGCTGCTGTTTTTTGATTTTTATACGTGTATCATTATGCTGAGCTCTTTTATTTTCAGTTAAAAGAGCTTTGAATCGTTTTTTATATTGCAATTGTTTGTAGTAAAAAAAGCTTAATCCTAAAAAGCTAATCCCTAAAAGAATTGAAATAAGTAATCTCGTTTTTATTGCTTTTGTATTTTCGCTTTTAAGCGTGCTTATTAACTGTTCTTTGTTTTCAAGCAAATTAGGTATATCATACTCTGCTTCTAGCTTATGATTTATATACTTATAATTGACGTCTAGTATACTATCTATCTTTATTAATTTATTGAGGTATTCTAGTTGTTTTATATTATCGCCTAACTGTTTATAGTGATTAACCAGTCCTAAATACGTTAGCTTAATTTCTGGAGTAAGGTAGTTAGAACTTTGAGTTAATGAATCTATCTTTTTATAGTAAGCAAGTTTTTGCTCCTGGTTTTCTATTGCTTCATAAGATTTACCGAGATAAAAATACGCATCGATAAGGTTATAAATTTCAAAATCATACCTGTTATTTGTATTACTTACTTCGGGTAAGGTTGATATGATTTTTTTAATACTTTCCTTATAGTTAGTGTCATTGTATTTAAATATACCTTCATTAAGTATAAAAAGGTATACAAGATTATTTTCCTTAGCTAATTTTAAACCTTGGCTATTTAAAATTTTTGCAGAATCTATCTCTTTGTTAAGTCGATAGGTTCTAACCAATTCGTGTATCGTGTATATATATGATTCCAAATATCCTTCAGGGTCATTTATATTTTCTATATACCTCTTTTTATCAAATTGCAAGTGTTTCTTAAAAATAGTTTTTGCACCTTCTAAATCACCATAATCACGTTTAATAAGACCTATATTGTATTTAACATATTTGGCACTAAAACTGTTCTTAACAGTATCTAACAATTTTAATCCTTTTAAATAATAATTTATAGCATTTTGAAAATTTCCTCCTACTCGTTCTATAAATGCTTTTTTCCCATAAAGCAAGGTCAGATTATGGTTGATAGACTTTTCTTGCTCAGATAATCCAATAGCACTATCTATATAAGCAGTAGCTATCTCGTAATTATTATCATAAAAATCAGCAAAGAGGTGATAGCCAGTTATAACTTCTTCTTCACTCTCTTCTAATTTTGCTTTTTTTAGATAAGCGCTAATATATAATTTGCCTTTTTCTGTATACTCTTCGGTATAATAGAGTGAGTCTAGAGTTTCATAATTGCTTTGTAACAGCAAATCTGGTACTTGTAATTCTTGAGACTTAAGTGACATTGTTGCAAATAAAAATATGATTTGCAAGGTCGTTTTAAGATATTTTAAATTAAAAAAACAATTCATTTATTGATAAACACAAAACAAAAATGCCCAAATCTATGCATTAAGCCTCGTATAATCTTTAAAATATTGTTATAATTTTAATTTGCTTTTAATCAGCATTTTATATTTAAATATTCTTCTATATTTTCCACGAAAAGAAGCCACATATTATTGTTGTATTTATACTTGGTGTTTAGATTTACTGAAAAAACAATTATGAGGCTTTTCATTATATTTTCTCTATTATTTTTAAAAATTACTATTACAAATGCCCAGGAGTTAAAAACATTAGAATTATTCTCTCCTGAATCAAAAGAGTATGAAGATCTCTCTTTCTTAAAAGATGAATTAGCAAAAAAGCAGCTTGTCATGCTTGGTGAAATAACTCATATGTATGGAAATATATTTGAGATGAAAGCACGAATTATCGAATATTTACATCAAGAATTAGGGTTTACCACTATTGCCATGGAATCGTCCATGTATGATCTCTGGAAATTGAATAAAAAGGGGTTTAGCAAAAAAGACTTTAACAATGCCATTTGGGGAGTTTGGTCTAATGCAATAGAATTTCAAAGATTGGTAAATTATATTGATGCAAATAACCTAAAAGTAATTGGGTTTGATTCTCAGATTAACAATACATCACTATTTATAGAAGACTTTTTTGATTTTTATGAAAATCAAAAAATAGAAATAAAACTAGATGAAGATGATATGGCAATTATCATTGAAGGAATTTTGGAAAATGTAACCGTTGGGGAAGAAGATATTCCGTATTCAATCTATGAAAAAGAGCTAAAGCGAATCATTAAGGAAGTAGAAAAATTGGAACAAAACGAATCTAATTATTACTGGAATCAGTTCACAAAAAATCTTTTGGCTTGTTCTCAAGATGCTTACTATAATAAAGAAGAAATACTTACTACAGATTTTGGCAATAAAAATGATAATATCAGGGATCAACAAATGGCCGAAAATCTATTGAGTTATGTGGATAGAAATCCAAATGAAAAAATTATTGTTTGGGCAGATAATGTTCATGTTATCAACAATAATTCAAGTATTAAAAAACCTGTTGCAAAGGATTTTATATCTATGGGGTCATATATTAAGAAAAAATTAAAAGACAATGTGTATAGCCTAGCAACTATTCATGCTAATGACTCCCTCTTAGATTTAGGAACTAACAAATGGCATCTTACACCTATTAAGCAAAATTCTTTTGAAGAAGAATTACTGAATCAAGGAAAAGACTATCTGTTTGTTGCATCAAATCAAGAGGCTATGCAGTCTGTAAAGGAAACACGATTATTAAATTTCATTGATTATACTTTAGCACGCTTGGATGAACTTCATGATGGATATATATTTTTTCAAAAAGCAACGCTTCCTAAAAAAGAAATAGAAGATGTAATCGTTTCGGAGAAACAATTAGATTTAGGAAAGGACATAGAGCCTATTGAAAAAGGACAAAGTATTATCTTAAAAGGACAATTACTAGATAGAAATGATAATGTTCCTATACCTTTTGCTACATTGATTTTAAAAAAAGAAGAAATTTATAGAGTAGCTGATGAAAATGGTTTTTTTGAATTACCTGTAAAAAAATCTATGCTTATTAATGCAAAAGTTTCTATTTCCTCTATGGGATTTCAACCTAAGACAATCTTACTAAAAGATTTAAAAGATAAAAATTATTTGAATCCAAATTTTGAAGCTCTGGAGGAAGTGGTTGTCAAAGGGTACTTATCACCATTAACTGTGCTAAAGAAAGCTGTTTTAAATAAAAAACAAAACTATCCTCTTGATCCTTTTAATTTTTATAGATATGGGAACGTTGTATTCAATAAAAATGACACCACCGGATTGGATTTAGAAGTAATTACTAAAGACTGTGATTATGGTTATTTATCGCCTTATGTGATATCACAACGGGTAGAACAAATTAAGTGGAATAAAAACAGTAATCCTAAAAAGTATAAAACCTCTTCTCAATTTTTTTCCTATCGTCAAAATGCTATTCGCTATGCCAATATCTTACATAAAAGAAAATACAAAAAGTTTGATTTAAATTTTATAAAATCAAATAATCCAGATGACGAAGGACTTTATATTATCGCTTTTCAAACAGAACGAAATAAATGGAATTATACTAATAGAGGATATCCAACAAAATATTCTGGTCGAGTATATATTGATAAGGAAAATTATGGTATCGTAAAAGTTATCGAAAATTGGGAAACAGAATTGTTAAAAGATGAAATTGAAAAACATATCATAAAAAAATACGGAGGTTATGAAAATATCATACAAACTACTATCAAAGAAGAGAACATATGTTATTATTCAGATAGTATAGAAGATGGAAAATATTACGCAATCAGATATTTTAATCGCATTTATAATGAAACCTTAGACATAAATGGTAAAAAAGAAAACTGGACACTTGAGAGAGATTCCTATTTATTTGATTTTGAAATAAATGATGTTGAAGAAATAGAATATTATGAATATAATAACAAAAAAGAAAACTCATTATATAGAGTTGACTATGATGCCACTTTTTGGAATTCATTTTACAAAAAAGAAGCTTTAAAAAAGAAAGATTAATTTTTTTGTATACTAAATAAACTTCCATTAATCACAGTCTAAGTCTAGAGACAAGCACAAAGATTTATAATCAATTGCTATAAAATTTCCTACCTTTAGCCAAAACCAATAGTATAACTATGGGCGCATTGCTATTCTGGGCTACCATCTCTATCTTTTTTTCCTTTTTATGCTCTATTCTGGAAGCTGTTTTACTAAGTGTGACCCCTACCTTTATTAATATAAAAAAGAATGAGGGAAAGGGCTATGCAACTTCTCTGGAAAACCTTAAAAAAGATGTAGATAAGCCCCTTATTGCTATTCTCACACTCAACACCTTAGCACATACTGTTGGTGCCATCATGGTAGGGATCGCCGCTGGTGATTTATATTCAGATTTTGATGTTTTTGGAGTGAATTTTGTAGGTCTCGTCTCCGGAATAATGACTTTTTTAATTCTTGTCGCATCAGAGATTATTCCCAAAACCATCGGTGCCACGTATTGGAAAGGACTGGCAAATTTTACTACTAAGACGCTCAAGATAATGGTACTCATCCTAAAATACTTGGGTATTTTATGGCTCTTACAATTATTTACTAAACTCGTAGGCAGCAAAGGACATCATGGGAGTGTGCTAAGCAGAGAAGACTTTACAGCAATGGCACAAATTGCTAGTGATGAAGGCGTTTTTGAAGAATCAGAATCTAAAATTTTAAATAATTTATTATCCTTCAAAGAAGTACTTACTAAAGATGTAATGACTCCTCGAACGGTTATGAAAACGGCTTCCAGTACTATGACTGTAGCTGACTTTTTTGCCGAAAATCAGAATTTACGTTTCTCCCGAATCCCTATCTATGATGACAATATAGATCATATCACAGGTCTGGTTTTAAAAAGTGAGGTGTATCGAGAGATGGCTTTAGATAACCATACGTTAAGGCTTAAAGATCTGGAACGTCCTATTATGGTCACCCAGCGCAATCTTCCCATTCCTGATTTATTTGACGAATTGATCTCCTCAAAAAATCATGTCGCTTTAGTTGTCGATGAATATGGTAGTACTAGTGGTCTTGTCTCTATGGAGGATGTTATAGAAACCCTTTTAGGATTAGAAATCATGGATGAAAGTGATAATGTTGCAGATCTACAAACGCTCGCGCGTAAAAATTGGGAAAAACGTGCAAAAAATCTTGGGCTATTGGAGAATCCTGTAGACAAATCAAAAACAGACGAATAGCTTTTTTAACGTTCTTGAATTAGAAAACACGTAAAATTTAATCCAAGAGCTTTATAAAGATACCTGTTTTCAATTTTAGAATTATAGTATTTTTGAGCTATTTCCAAAATTTGAACTCGTGAATAAATTATACTTATTATTATGCTTTATAAGCTGTAGCGCTCTGGCACAACAACAAACAGTAAAAGATGCTTTTTTAGAAAAATGGAGTAACTCCCAGGATTATCTTATATCCGTTGCAGAGGCAATGCCAGAAGAAAAATACAATTTCAAACCTACGGAGCGTCAAATGGATTTTGCCAATCAATTACTCCATATCCGTGAGAATATGTTATGGCTTGGGACGACCTATTTTTCGGAAACTCCTTTTGACAGGCAAAGCTTAAGAGCTTCGGTTCCTCAAGGCAAAAAAGCAACAATCGCTGCTTTAAATAAAGCATTTGATACGGTGTATGCTTTCGCGAAAGCTACATCAGATGAGGATTTAAAAACAACGATTAATTTCTTTGCGGGTCCCAAATCTAAACTACAAATTCTCAATCTATTACAGGATCATGTGACACATCATAGAGCCCAATTAATTGTTTATTTAAATATAAATGCTATTGAACCTCCCGGGTATGTGGGGTGGTAGATTCTTGATCTGTACTATACTGGTGCATGTGTATATTGCGTAAAATGATAGTTAAAAAATCAGAAACATCATAAGGTTTTAAGATAATATCATTCATTCCAGATTCCAAAATTTTTGTTCGCATCTCATCTAGTTCTACAGCCGTTAGTGCTAATATGGGTATATGTGCATTAAATCTCCTAATAGCTTTAGTGGCATCGATTCCATTAACTCCAGGCATATGGATATCCATAAGAATAAGATCATATTCATTGTTTTTAACCATTTCAATGGCATCAGTTCCATCATCAGATAAACTACACTTAAAATAACGTTTTTCAAGAATTCTTTGTGTAACTTTTTGATTAATACGGTTATCATCTACTATAAGAATATGAATATCTTTGGAGAAAAGAGAATCTTCCACATCACTTGTAGGTTCTTCAACACTTTGTTTTTCTATCTTATTAAAATCACTCGCTTTACAGTCAATGATAAATGAAAAAACAGATCCTTTGCCTAAGGTGCTTTCCAGTTTGATTTCACTATTATATAACTTCAAAAGCTTTTTGACAATAGATAATCCCAAACCGGTTCCCTGATAATTATAATTGCGCGTTTCTATTTGTGAAAATTCTTTAAATATCGATTGTTGTTTATTCATAGGAATGCCTATTCCATCATCTTCAATTCTAAATTCAGTTCTATATATTTGATCCTCTGTTTTTTCAATTAAGTTGATATCTAACCAAATGTTCCCATGATCATTAAACTTTACGGCATTACCTATAAGGTTCATCAAAATTTGGGACAGGCGCACAGAATCTCCAACAATAAATGAAGGTAAGGCCTTATCAATGTTTAAATGGATCTTATTATTGTTTTGCTCTAGGTTAAATTGAAGAGAATTAATAATACTTTTCGTAAGCGCCTCTATATTAAATGAAGTATACAGCAACGCAACACCATTTGCATCCATTTTATTAATAAGCAATACATCATTAATCAGAGATAACAAATAATCTGCAGAAAATTTGAGGGATTTTAAATCATCCCGTTGTTTGGTAAGTGTTTTATCCTCCATTAAGATGGAGGTAATCCCTATAACCCCATAAAGTGGTGTGCGTAATTCGTGGCTCACCGTCGAGAAAAACTGTGTCTTAAGCTTAGAGAGTTTTTCGGCATTTTCCTTGGCCACCTGAAGTAACTTATTCTTATCTCTTAAACTATTAACGAGTTTCTTACGTAGCTTAAATGCAAAAAAGATAATAATCAGTATTCCTAAAAGTACTGCAGAAGCAATAATGAATATAATATTAAGAAGCCTGGATTTCTTTACAAGTTGATCAGTAATCATCTTTTCTCTTCGAACGACCTCTAAATCCTTTTTATATTGTTCTATATTAAATTTTGCTGCCACAGCTTGAATTTCGCTTCGTATATTGGCTTCATTCAATCTATTCTCATAACCCCTTTGTATTAGTAAAAAATCGTAAGCTGCCTCATGGTTTCCTTCTTCCTTTGCCAGTATTGTATAATACTTATAGGTATCAGCTCCTTCTAAAGGCATATCATATTTTTGAATAATAACACTCGCTTCTTCTAAATATGTTTTGGCTAGTGTATAATTCTTTTTTTTAAGATAATACCGCCCTAATAAGGTTTTCATATCTGCCCAATCAGAAGGTGTTAATGTTAATCCATGGAGTTTTTCTGTCAGGCCTTTTGCTTTAAGTAAAAAAGGTAAGGCTTTGTCTTCCTGATTCTCATCGAGATATGTCCATCCAATATTTAAATAAGGAGAGAGATTATGCCTTTCTAGTCCACATTTTTTATTAAGGGCTATACTTTTTTGATAGTAGTCAATGCCCTTTTGATAGTTTTCCTTCTGATCAGATTCATTATTTCCCAGATGCAAATATGCCCCGGATATCAAGCTATCATTCTCTGTTTTTTGAGCTAGTTTAAGTGCCTTCTCAAAATTTAATCGGGCTTGTAAGGTATCCTTAATATAGGTGTATACTGTTCCGATATTAATATGACCTAGATAGTTAAAATAGTCATCCCCCTGGATTGTCGCCTTATTTATCATTTGAACAGATAATTCTAAAGCAAGATCATACTTAAGTTTTATCAAATGATTACTAATCGAATCATCGAGAATATGAAGATTATCCTCTGAAGTATTAGATATATTATTTTCTTGACCAAATAGCTTAGGAACATATAATAGTATACAAAATACTACGAGCAATTTAAGCTTCATAATTGACAGATTTATGGGATTAGAAAAGTAATGTAAAGCTTTCAAATATCCAAAAGGGTATATTTCAAAGATTTTCAGCACCAATGATCATATAAAATTATATACCTTTAAATCATGGAATATTCATATCTCAATTCTCCTGTAGGTTTACTAAAGATTGAAGGTGATGTCGATGGATTGTCTGCAGTAATCTATACGGATGAAAAAGCTCCAGATACTACTATAATTCCAGAATGTCTCGAAGATGTTGTATATCAGTTAAAAGAATATTTTGAAGGAAACAGAACGGTATTTGATCTAAAACTTAATCCAGAAGGAACTGATTTTCAGAAAAGAGTATGGACTGAATTACAAAGTATTAGCTATGGAAAAACTGCTTCTTATCTGGATATGGCCAAACAATTGGGAGACCCCAAAGTAATTCGAGCTGCAGCAAGTGCTAATGGAAAAAATCCCATATCTATAATTATCCCTTGTCATCGTGTAATAGGGAGTGATGGGTCATTAATTGGGTATGCCGGAGGATTACATCGAAAAAAGTGGTTGTTGGCCCATGAAAACCCTGTAAAACAAACGTCTTTATTTGACTAAAACACATTAAATCTAGCTCTATCTTATGAAATACATTAAAGGCTTTTTTAAATGGTTTATTGGCACTATCCTCATTATTGTCGCGCTTCTTTATATCACCGATTATGAATACATTTTAAAAGGAGTTCGTGTTGTATATATGACGGGGCATACTACGGCCTATATTGATGATTATCCTCATTTTGAGAATATAGAGATTCAAAAAGGAGATCACACACAAGCCTGGCCCAAACATGAAAATTATAATAAAGCAAAGCCCACGCAAAACCTTAAAAATACTCATGAAAAGCTAGGCACGACGGCCTATATAATTATTAAAAATGATAGTTTGTGGTTTGAATATTATGCTGATAATTATGGTCCTGAATCCAAGACAAATTCATTTTCTATGGCCAAAAGCATCACTACCAGTTTAATGGCTAAGGCTATTCAAGATGGGTATATTAAAAGCTTAAATCAACCTATTGGCGATTTCTTCGAGCAATATGCTTCAGATAAAACTACGGTAGGTGATCTTGCTTCTATGGCCTCAGGACTTGACTGGGATGAAAGCTATACCAGTCCCTTTTCTGTAACGGCGCGAGCATACTATGATGATGATATAAGCAAAACTATATTACAACAAAAAGTAGTTGAAGAACCAGGAAAATCATTCAAATATCTTAGTGGAAGCACTCAATTATTAGGGATGGTTGTTGAAAAAGCTACCGGAAAAAAATTAGCGCATTATCTCTCCGAAAGTTTCTGGGATCCCTTAGGTATGGAACAAGATGCATTATGGCAGGTAGACGATGCAAAAAACCAAGTTGCAAAAACCTATTGTTGTATAGCATCAAATGCTCTTGATTTTGCCCGTTTTGGTAAATTATATAAAAATCACGGCGTTTGGAACGGAAAGCAGATCATAGACTCTTCTTTCACTCGACTTGCTACGCATCAGCGCTTCTCCAATGATCCGGAATATGGTTATGGCTTTTGGTTGAGTGATCATATGGGAAAACATATTTTTGTTATGCGCGGTATTTTGGGACAGTATGTGATCACAATTCCAGAAGACAATCTTATTATTGTGCGTTTGGGACACCATAGAGGTTCCTTCGTAGGTAAGCCTTTTACACAGGACTTTTACACCTATATAGAGGAGGCTTATACCATGTTGACTTCTTCTTAAAATGATGTTATTTAACGTATTGTTTTGATTTTAAGACATCAAATGCTTGTACTTTAGGTTAACTAATATTAGAATCAATTATGAAAACCATTACTTTATACTTTGCCATATTTATGGCATTAGGGCTGTCTGCTCAATCGCTAACTCCTAATCTTAATTTTGAGGCTTATTCTGAAGATACATTCCAGCATTGGAATGCTATGAGTGATACCTACACTATAGATACAGAAAATGCGTATGAAGGTAAGTCTGCAGCCTATATTAAACGTGATGGAAATGAAAGCACTTCTTTTAGTGCTATGAGTTACAGTATCCCAGCATCATATGGAGGTAAAAAAATAAAACTCACAGGATACATCAAAACTAAGAATGTTATTTCCTCAGATGGCGGCGCGGGTTTATGGATGCGCTTGGATCCACAAATAGGATTTGACAATATGATGCAGCGAGCGGTCAAAGGAACAACAGATTGGGAAAAATATGAGATTGTCCTTGATCTCAAACCTAATGAAACACGCACCATAGTTGTCGGAGGTTTATTAATTGGTACGGGAGAAATGTGGCTCGACAACTTTCAAGTGACCATTGATGGAAAAACATTGGAAAATGCTCCTGAAAAAGAACTTACGCCAGCTCAAAAGGATACCGAATTTGATACCGGTTCAGAAATTACATTTACAAACCTTTCTGACGTTCAACTTCATAATCTAGTCGTTTTGGGTAAGGTATGGGGGTTTTTAAAATACCATCATCCTAAAGCAGCTTCCGGAAATGTAAACTGGGATTATGAGCTTTTTAGGGTGATGTCTGATATCGCTTTCGCGAAAGCGGATAAAGAAAGAGATCAACGTATTCTAAAATGGATTGAAACTTATGGCCCTGTACCGGAATGTGCTAATTGTAAACCTACAGATGAAAATGCAGTAATCAAGCCCATTCACGAATGGATGAATACCGATAAATTAAGTGTCCCACTTAAGGAGAAGCTTCAATATATCTATGCTAATAGAATACAGGGCAATCAATATTATATAGGAACATTTCCAGGTGTAGGAAATCCAGAGTTTAAAAATGAAAATCCCTATAATGATATGACTTATCCTGATGATGGTTTTCGCGTTTTGGCATTATATAGGTACTGGAATATGATACGCTATTATTTTCCGAATACAGATATTATGGATAAAGATTGGGACGGCATCATGAGTGAATACTTACCAAGGTTTATCAATGCAGAAGATGAACTCTCCTATGAAATTGCTGCTCTACAGCTTATCGGAGAGATTCAGGACACTCACGCCAATCTCTGGAGTGGAGGTGACGTTTTCAAATCTACTAAAGGAAATCTGCTTCCTCCTTTTAAAGTTAAGTTTATAGAAAATAAGCTCGTCATTGTAGATTATTACAATCCTGAAATGCAATCTGACATCGGATTGAAAATAGGAAGTGTACTTACCAAAATCAATGATATTCCTGTTGAGACTATTGTTAAAGAAAAACTACCCTATTATCCTGCCTCGAATCTCCCATCCAAACTCCGAGATCTTTCTAATGATATTTTGCGTTCTAATAATAATACGATAACTATTGAAGGAACTTATAACACAACATCATTTAAAAAAGAACTGCCTCTATTTCCCATTGACCAATTAAATTATTATTCGTGGTATCGTAGAGATGAGCCCAACCCCACTTATAAAATGCTTGATAATAATATAGGATATATAAGTCTGGCTAACGTTCAACAGGATGACCCGAAAAAAATGATGGATGCCTTTAAGGATACAAAAGGTATAATCATTGACATTCGCAATTACCCCACCAGTTTTATGGTTTTCTCTTTGGGGAAATATTTAGTCCCTTCCGGAGTCAATTTTGTAAAATTCACTAAAATGAACCTCAATAATCCAGGAGAATTCACCTATACCCGTCCACTTTCTAATGGTTCTAAAAGTGCTAAGAATGTGTATCAGGGAAAAGTGACCATATTGGTTAACGAGCTAAGTCAAAGTCAGGCAGAATATACTACGATGGCACTAAGAGTAGCTCCTCGTGCAACCGTTATAGGTAGCACGACCGCAGGAGCTGATGGAAATGTTTCTACCATATATCTCCCAGGCGGTTTGCGCACAATGATCTCAGGAATTGGGATTTTCTATCCTGATGGATCCCCAACACAGCGTGTGGGAATTATACCCGATATCGAAGTAAAACCCACCGTTAAAGGAATCATGGAAGGGAGAGATGAATTGCTGGAGAAAGCCATAGAAGTTATTCAGAATGAATAGATTCAAAATCCTTTCTTATTTTTAGGGATTCAAGCTTTTGCTTATGATCTCTAGATTACAGTTAGAACATCTTCTTTTTTTGGATATTGAAACCGTTCCTCAATATGAACATTTTGATGAATTGGACGACACCTCCAAGCAGCTTTGGGAAGATAAAACAAGGTATGCCCGAAAAGATGAATTTACAGCCGAGCAATATTATGACCGTGCAGGAATCTGGGCTGAATTTGGCAAAATCATTTGTATTTCCGTAGGGTATTTTAAAATAAATGGAAACGAAAGACAGTTTCGAACCACTTCTTTTTATGGAGAAGAAGCTCAGCTCTTAATAGATTTCAAAAATCTTTTAGAAACGCATTTTAATCAATCACGACATCTGCTTTGCGCGCATAATGGTAAAGAATTTGATTTTCCTTATATCGCCCGTAGAATGATTATAAAGGGAATTACATTACCTCATAAGCTCAATCTTTTTGGAAAAAAGCCCTGGGAAGTGCCACATCTGGACACCTTAGATTTATGGAAGTTTGGAGATTATAAGCATTATACTTCTTTGAAATTACTGGCAAATATTTTAGGTATCCCATCGCCAAAAGATGACATTGACGGTAGCGAAGTTAGAGATGTATTTTATGAAGGAAAAGATATTAATCGCATCATAATTTATTGCGAAAAAGATACGGTAACCGTGGCTCAAATTTTACTCAGGTTACGTAATGAGGCATTGTTGGAAGCTTCAGAATTACGATCTATTTATAGCTAAATCAATATAAAATAACACTCCTATTTTGAATAAAAAACCGAATTTCTTCGTTAAAAATACTCGGTATAGCGATGCTATACCTGTGTTTTTTGCCTTAAACTTCAACTTTTTCTTTTAAAATATCATATGCCATTTT
>CAZPTJ010000006.1:0-32500 GCA_964589085.1 uncultured Flavobacteriaceae bacterium
GATTTTCTATCAATCATGGCATTCAAAGTGTATTGATTTTTGGAGACCAATCTAAACAAAGTCTCCGTACCCCGTTCTGCTCTTGGTTCAATCTTGGACAATTTTTTCTTTAGGGCTTTGAGTTCATCCTTATCTACCTGCAATTCCTTCATTAAGAGTTTATCTTTAGCTTTTTCAACTGCTTTCTTCGAGGTTTCCATATCCTTAAATTTTAAATCGTATTCCGGTTTTAATGTAAAACGAGCTATCTTCTTCAAAATCAAAAATGGTATTTCTTGATCGATCTCTCAATTCTACAGAGTTATCTATGATATAACTTCCATTAAAGTAAAATTCAAGGTTATCTGTAAACTTGAACTCATAACGAAGTCCGCCTAAAACCAGACGCTGTCGTATACGCTCTGCCATATCACCACCCGGTTCGGCAATGATTCCATTTTGAAGGCTAGATCTAAAACCATCTATTCTGACAACAAGCTTAAGCCTATTACGCTCAGAGAGGTGGTATTGTAACTGTGTTTTAGGCACTCCAAGATTATAGGACCAATTAGGGTGAAACTTTCGATAGTAACTTATGAATGGTAGTATAGGAAAACCACCACTTCCAGATACAGAAATACCTAAAATTAGACGATATGGTTTTTTAACATTATCGCTTTCTTTTTTATCCTTGATAAATACAGCATTTCCTGAGATTACAGCCTCGTCAAAAGTAATATCTCCTATACTTAGGTTTGTACTAAAACCTGGTTGTAATTGCACCCCAAAACGCCAATCTTCGTTAACTTTAAACGTATAACCAGCGGTAAAAACCAATTGATTAAACTCCGACAATTCTTCCGGATTGAAACTTATCAAGTCTTGATCTACATCAAAATTTATATAACTATAATCAGCTCCAATAATAAGGTATGATCCTTCTTTTTTTAACTTGATAGGGTAATTGAGTAATGCTCTATATCTACTAAATGAGGTTCCTCCTTCACTACTTTCAGGAAGACCCACATATTCGAGCCTTGCAAGGTCAGATAACTGTGCAGAAAGGGGTATGGAAATAAAGGAACATATAATGCAAAAAATGAAAAGGGGAAATCGCATATTTTTTATTTACAAGAAACTATTTATATAATTTTTTAACAAATTTTCCTATAGTTAATCCTTGGACTAAAATTGAAAAGAAAACAACAATGTATGTGATATAGGCAATAATTTCTGCAGAAGGATTATCGGTAAGACTAAGAGCTAAAGCGAGAGAGATACCTCCTCTAAGTCCACCCCAGGTGAGAACAGCAACCGTTTTAATAGGGCTTTTTTCTGTATGTTTCAATAAGGAATATGGAATAAATACTGATATAAATCGTGATAACAATACAATAAAGATTGCCGCAATTCCTAAAATTAGAATATCCATATCAAACTTCAGTAAATGGAAGGCTAACCCTATAAGTACAAATAAAATCCCATTAAGCACATCATCCAGTACTTCCCATATTTCATTGAGCAATACTCTTGTGGGCGTTTTATTGGTCTCAATATTTAGTTTGTTCCCAATAATAAGTCCGGCTACTACCATTGCCAATGGCCCTGAAACGTGAATCAAAGATGCGATGGCATAACCTCCCATCACTATGGCAAGACTTATCATTACAGAGAGTTGTGGATTATCATCAACAGATTTAATACTGAAATATCCTAAAAACCCTAAAGCAACTCCATAAAGTAGTCCTCCAACTGCTTCTTCGAGAAATAGTTTTCCTACTTCAACGCCCACATTTCCATCACCATGATGTGCGCCCATACCGGCAAGAATAAGGACTCCTGAAAAAACAACGACTCCTACCCCATCATTAAAAAGAGATTCGCCTTCAATCTTAATTCCTAAGCTTTTAGCAATATTGGCCTTCTTAAGGATTGCCATTACAGCTATAGGATCTGTAGGCGAAATAAGCGCTCCAAATAAGAGTGCATGAATAAATGGTAATTCTACACCGATCAAATTTGCTGCACCATAAACTCCAGCTCCTACAGCAACGGTAGAAATTAAAACCCCAAGGGTTGCAAACAAAATAATAGGTAATTTTTCTTTAGATAATTCTTCTATATTAACATGAAGGGCGCCTGCAAATAATAAGAAACTTAATAAACCATCCAGTAACAGCACCTTAAAGTCAGCATTATAGACGATATCACAGAAAAACTTATAAAAAGCATTATCAGGAAATAATTGATCACTCACCGTGATTATAAGTATGGTGAATACACTCATAATCATAAGTGCAATAGTGGCAGGTAGTTTAAGCCATTTATAATTAATAAAACTATAGAGTGCTGCAATAGAAAAAATAATACTAAACGATGCTAACATAGATTATGATTTTACATTAATATATTTTCCAACAAAAACGGCAATAACGATCGCCAGATAAAACTGACCAATAATATTCATTACCAATGTGAGTGATTGGGCGGAGGGCGTAATAGGGATAATATCTCCATAACCTACAGTAGTTATGCTTATAAAGCTAAAGTAATAAAAAGCATAACCAGAAAACCCTGTGGTAAGATCAAAAGAGTGAGGGTCAAAAATATGAGTGAATTCAAAAAAGATCCCTCCAATAATTCCTAGATATATAAAGCCGAGAATGGGCCCTAGTATAAATTGCAGGGTGATGGTTTTCATTTTTCGCAACTGATTCAACAACAGAAAACAAAAATTAAGAAATAGGGCCAGTGTTGTCATCAATCGAGCGGTTTTCAACATTTCAGATTCGGGTTGGGAGAATTCCATCCAAATAAATGTTAAGGCTAACAATCCAAAAACATAGCTCCATATTTTGGACTTACGTTCTTTGGCTATCAAGGAACTGGCAATAATGACCAGTGTATAATTAACCACAACAACATGTGCTGGGTTCAACTTGAAAATGGTAATAGGAATAGGTGTTAATAAAAAATTGAATACGCTCAATAGTGCTATCAAGTATTTATAACCTTCTACTATATTACGTATTTTATGCATTTAATATACTCTAGATTGCTCTCCAAGTTCCTGAATATCCTGAATATCAATCTGTAATTGATACCAATCCTCCATCTGGACAACAGTCCCTTTGAGTAATGAAGGTTTTCCTATATATGGTAAAATATCCTGATGTATCGCATTTCCATCAGCGTCGGTAATCAGGTAGTATTCAGAAATATTATTGGCATCGCTGGTGGCTAATACAGGTGGAATACCGCCTGCAATACACAATACGGCACAGCTCCTATGAATCTTGCCTTTGCCCGGTTTCATTACTCCAAAATAACATTTGGGATCTACAATTTCTCCTTTAAGCGTAATATCTTTTTGAATCGTTCTTGCAGATGGTATTCCTGGGTTCGCCACATTTTTAATCAAGCTTATTTTTTGATCATCAGTAATTTGCAAAACAGTTTTACCATTATAATAAACCAGATTTCCTTCAATTTGCAATACTTCTCCTATGAGTTCTTTTTCTGTATCTTTTATACTTTCAAGAAAAGGATTAGCTCCAGATTTACCAAAACCAACTAATACTACACTTTTGAATGTATTTTCTGCGGTTTGTATTTTAAGCATAGGATATGGGCTTTCATAGTAAACCCCGGTAATCTTTGTTGCAGTAGTCAGCTCAAAAGCACTATTCTTAAACTTGTTTTGGGTGAGTGCAAATACAGCTGCAATACCGATAAGTCCTATCATCGAAAAAAGCACAAACCGCTTAACCGTTTTCTTGATCGTAACAGGGGTTTCTTCCAGATAACCTACATAAAATTCGTCTGCTTTTTTTTTCATAGTGTTTTTATATAGAAACTGGTGTTACCTCACTTCCCTCTACTAAAGCTTCTGGATGAATATACACTTGATTCTTAATTGTTTTCAATCGATATGTCGCTATCTTTTCTGTAAAAGGCGGAGGTGATTGCCCGTTATGTGGAAGGTACTGATATCCATGCCAGGGACAGGTAATACAACCATCCACAACTTTACCTTCTCCTAAAGGGCCTCCCTGATGCTTACAAGTATTGGAAACTGCTGAAAGTTTTTGTTCATATTTGAAAATAGCAACACGTTCTCCTTCTATTGTAAAGATTTTGGCACGATCTTCAGCAATATCTTCTATAGTGCATACTAAAAACCATCCGTCATCCTCAAGTCTATTTTTAATCGTATCAACTTTGCGTTCTTGTAATCCTGCACTTATGTGTAATCCGGCAATAATGACAAATCCCAATGTCATAATTCCAATAGAAATTATAGAGGGTTGTTGTTGAAAAGCTCCTAAAAAGACGTGTAAAACAATAAGCCCATATGCCACGTAAACTAGCATATGAAGCCTTTTCCATAGTTTAGGAGATAAATTTTTCAACCAAAAGTCATGACTTGTAGCCGCCATAAGAAATAAAATAATCAAGGCAAAAAAACCTAATACCTGAAAAGGGAAGTTATGCAACGATGTATACTCCATATTAGAGGTAAATAGAGCATAAATAGGATTGCTGTTTCCTAAGGAATGAAATTGAAAAATAGAAAATCCTCCGTGCACTAGAGCGGCTAGGAACATACTGACTCCCAAGTGCCTTCTATTATATAAGAGTGGTAAAAATCTAGTGTTTAATCGAGATAAAGGACCAATAATCAATATAACATGTAATAACCCAATGGCTAAAGTTCCAAAACATCGTATAATTAGGGTTTCTGGACTTGTATCTGCATTTGTAATAATCGTTAATGCTGCAAATACGATCAAATAAATTAATACCCCGAAGGCGATCCATTTATCGTAACGTTTTTTATTCTTGTTCCAAAGTACAGTTTGATAATTAACGCCCATTACAATGTGATATTAACAAGGTTCATTGATTTAATTCCATCATAGACCTTGAGGCTTATTGTTTCACTGTCTATTGGGAATGTATATACCCCTTTGGATTCTATAGCTCCTAATACGGTTTCACTACCATCCTTCTTTATCCCATAAGCAATTACTGAAGGAGATTTCAATGGTTTTTTGACCGTTGTTTTTAGGGTTCTATCCATACCTTGTCCAATAATTTCTATGGTAAAATATGAATCATCAGCAACAATATTACCTTTTGTAATTTCCCGACTGACTATTGTTTCGCCATCAGATACAATAAGTGTTCTTATTTGAAGTACGCTTCCTACAATTAGAATTGGGATGGCTATACCTAGAATAATCCAGATAATGAGATGTGTCTTGCGTTGTCCAGAAGTCATATCATTTCTTCTTTAAAAGTTTCCCTAATAAAATAGGCCATAATCCTATTGATCCAGGTAAGAGCAATAGTCGTACTGTCCATTTACTCTCTGTTATCAATGGGTCCATACGTGCCGCTCCTTTTACAAAAAAATAAATACCAAACAATACACCCAGAATAAAATATATCCCCAGAAAACCAGTAAAACCTGTTATAAACTCTTCCATAAATTATATCAATGAAACATCTGTAATTACTTCCAATAGGCCTGGTCCATCATGATCGCGTAAGCGTTCCATAGCTGGGATAAGGTCTTCCTGTTTTTCTACTTTAATTCCTAAGGCGCCACAGTTTTCTGCAAAGGCAGCAAAACTAGGGTTCTTCAATGAGGTTTGCCATACGTCCAATTCTGCAGCACGTTGTTCTTTTGAAATTTTACCAAGCTCAGAATTATTTAATACGATATGTTTAATATTCATATTGTATTTGACCAAAGTAGTGATTTCAGCAAGGTATTGTCCCAATCCACCATCTCCTGAAACAGACCAAATGGGTCTTTCATGACCCTGAGCAGCCCAAGCTCCCATAGCTGCAGGTAAAGCAAATCCAATAGAACCTAAATACCCAGACATTAAAACCGATTGTTGTTTCGGTTCAAAATAACGTCCAAAAGAATAAGTGTTATTCCCAACATCTACGGCTATTACTGCATCGGCAGGAGTAACCTTGTTCATAGCGTCAAATACGGCAATAGAACTTAATCCTTTGGTACTGGCATCCTGAAGTCGACTTTCTTTTTCTTCACGCCATATCTTCCAACGAACTGCGATCTCTTGACGCTGATCTACTGTGCTTGTCTTATCTTTAGTTTTTTCCCTTAAAATGGTAAGTGTTTCTGAAATTTCTCCCCATAAAGCACAAGCAACCTTGTGAAACTTACTCAATGCCATTGGGTCAAAATCAACTTGAATAATTGGTTTTTTAGGGGTAATCCCAGTATGATTAGAAAAGGAAGCTCCAAAAACAATCAATAAATCACTTTCATTCATAAACCAGGAAGCAATAGGAGTTCCACTTCTTCCCAATACTCCACAACCCAAAGTATGTCCATCTGCAATTAATCCCTTTCCTTTGAAGGTTGTAATGACAGGACAATTTAATGATTCGGCATAGGCAACAATCGCATCCATATGAAAACGAGCTCCATGTCCTACGACAATTACTGGTCTTTTGGCTTCCAAAATAAGTCCGGTAGCCTTTTCCACCATTGCTCTTGGAGGTGCAATATTAAAAGGCGTAATACGGTCTTCCGGGGTTTGTGCTTTCGCATGAGCGGGTTTCTTTGTAAATGCTATTTCATCAGGGAACGTAATATGAGCTACATCTCTTTTAATCAAGGTATGTTTTATTGCGAGAGACATCATTTCGCTATAATTAGAATTCCCATGTACTGCATGGTTAAATTCTGCTACTGTCTGAAATGCCTTAACTAGGTCTACTTCTTGAAAGGCACCCGTTCCTAATACTTGTGTATTTACTTGTCCAGAAAAGGCCAATAATGGAGCTCTATCTACTTTTGCATCCCACATTCCAGTAAACATATTTGTAGCCCCAGGACCAGCAATTCCAAAACAGGCTGCAGGCTTTCCGGTAAGCTTAGCATAACCAGAAGCAGCAAAAGCAGCAGCACCTTCATGACGAATACCAAAATACTTCAACTTGCCTTGAGCTTCCATTCTACGCATAGCATCAGCAACACCCAGATTACTATGACCTACCATACCAAATACAGTATTAACACCCCAGTTGACCATAGTTTCTATCATGACATCAGAAATGGTCTCTTCGTGAGCTACTTCTTCCTCTACTCCAACATAAATAGCATTATCTTCTTCCTTGACTTCAAAGGTTTCTACCCCATCGTCAAAACCTCCTGGTGGAAGTCCGGTACAAGGATGAAAATCCCATCCATGCCAGGGACAACGTAGCATTCCATTCTCAATCGACCCTTCTCCAAGTGGTCCTCCTTGATGAGGACACCTATTATCTAATGCAGAATATTCACCTTCAAAATGAGTTAGACAAATACCTTGATGTCCGGCGGTTACAGTTTGAACTCTTCCTTCCGGAAGTCTGTCTTTATTATCTAATACTTTATACCAAACGGTCTTTTTTTGGGATGTCATAAATTAAGTCTTGGTTGGTTATTTATTATTGCTTTTTTATTTCTAGTCTATATGTAGCCAATGCTTCTCTAAAAAAAGAAATCCCATCTTCACGGGTACGATCTTTTGCATTAAGGATGGCTCCTGCAAAATCATTATGTCCCCATGACCCGATGGCTAATTCAGGGTAGCCATCGACAGTCACTCCTTCATGACCTCGATAAGCACTTATATAAAAATAGGGATTGTTACATAGTGAATCTGGTTCGGCTAACCCCAATCCGATTGCAATACCTGGTAAATCTTCAATCGCCGTAAAAGCACCAGTATCAAAATGATGTGGCCAGATTCTAATTTCTGATTGTAATTTCTCCACTTTTAGAAAATTTTCTAAAACCAATTGTATTAGAATTCTATAATGAATTAATTCTTCTAATTGCCGGGTACTTTTTAATTCAAAAGTAAAACCATCAGTAATGGGTTCGTATGGCAAATCATAATGTAGATCATAAGTATATCTACCATTTTCAATAGCTGTACTTGTCATTTTTTGCAACCATTGTACAATCTCTCCATGCGTTCTTCCATCGAGAGAAAGTATTTGAGGGCCATCAGGGGTAAACCATTCTAAACTAAACGTTTTATAACTTAAGCATAGATACCCTTTTTTACCATCGAGGACTCTACTATAAATTGCGCCATCATCTAGTGAAAAGCCCAGATTAGTATGACTATCATCGGCTACTGGTTCCAAAAAACTTTTGCTGGCAGTAGCTAAATACTGTGCTGCCAAATGTATCATTTTATCCATGTTCTAAAGTTTAAGGATTAACCCCTGCATATGAGATACCAGTAAGTCTGTGCATATCATAATCAAAAGTTGATAAATCTGTTTTGTTAAAGTTCGAAATATCATCATAGCCACAAGCTCTGGCAACAACACGTATCAGGTTATTGGTGGCATCAAAGTAGTTATTCAACTGTTTTGCTGATGATTCTATAATTAATCGACTGCGTAATGATTCTTTTTGTGTTGCAATTCCAACAGGACAGTTATTACTTCCACAGGCACGCATCCCCAAACAACCAATAGCCTGCAAAGCAGAATTTGAAACAGCTATAGCATCTGCTCCTAACATTAACGCTTTCGCGAAATCTTCGGCAACACGCAATCCTCCAGTAATAATAAGTGTTACATCTGTCGCTCCTACTTTATCTAAATATGTTCTTGCTCTAGCCAAAGCCGGAATCGTCGGTACATTAATATGATCTCTTAATATAGTTGGTGCAGAGCCTGTTCCTCCACCA
Source organism: uncultured Flavobacteriaceae bacterium (assembly GCA_964589085.1). Taxonomy (GTDB): domain Bacteria; phylum Bacteroidota; class Bacteroidia; order Flavobacteriales; family Flavobacteriaceae; genus Dokdonia. The sequence goes on from CAZPTJ010000006.1 coordinate 8,718, forward strand.
CGACCATCTAAAATGATATAATCAACACCAACATCTAGTGCAAACTGAATATCCTTTTCAATATGACTGGCCGCAATTTTAAACCCAATAGGAATTCCTCCTGTACGTTCGCGTACCTTCTCCGCAAATGCCTTAAAATCATCAACTCCATGGAAATCAGGGAAAGTTGCAGGAGATATTGCTGTTTCTCCTTCATTAAGACCTCTTACACTCGCAATTTCTTTACTTACTTTGCTACCAGGCAAATGTCCTCCTGTTCCTGTTTTTGCTCCCTGTCCTCCTTTAAAGTGAAACGCCTGAACTTTATCAAGTTTATCCCAGGAGAATCCAAATTGCGCAGAAGCAAGTTCATAAAAATACTTGCTATTATTTTCTTGTTCCTGAGGTAACATCCCTCCTTCTCCAGAACATATACCGGTACCAGACATTTCGGCTCCTTTTGATAAGGCGATTTTTGCTTCTCTGGATAAAGCACCAAAACTCATATCACTTACAAAAAGTGGAATATCTAACGTTAATGGCTTTTGTGCTTTTGGGCCTATAGTTACTTTAGTTGCTACAGATTCCTGGTCTAATAAGGGTCTACTGGCCAATTGTGCAGGCAAAAACTGAATAGTATTCCACAACGGAAGCGTATTACGATCCACACCCATAGATGCTGAGAAGCCATGATGCCCTACATTTTTAAGCCCATTCTGAGCTAGTTCTTTTATATAAGAGGTATAGGGTTCTGTATCTTCAGGATGTGTATCTGCATATGCGCCTAGATACTGATCTCTATTAAAAGGCTGCGGAGAAGCTTCCAGAAATGTATTGATTTCATGTTCATCAACAATGACAAAATTATTTTCAATGGTTGATGTGAATTTATGCAGGACTTCATTGTTGTTATATTCCGATACACCAGTATCATATCGATAATCCCAACCATGTACTCCGCAAATAAGGTTATTTCCTTCTATGTGTCCATCTGCCATTAAAGCTCCACGGTGAAGGCATCTCCCATATAATACAGAAACAGTATCATCATAACGTACGATAACCAGATCAAGTCCGTTGAGAAGTGCATGTTCTGGTTTTCTGTCTTCTAGTTTGTCAAATGAAATAAGTTGAATAGGGTTTCTCATTGATTTTTATTGTAATTGTTTGTTTTACTTTGATTATATAGTAGTTCTACTATTTATTTGTGTATAAACAGCATTAAAAATGACTGAAGATTATTTTTTTGTCAAAAAAAAATGGATCTGATAATATCATAATATAACTGGCATATCTTTTTCAATAAAAACTAAATGCACTATAATTATCATTGATCAATTGTTATATACATACAAGGCTTATTCTTCCTGATCAACAGCTATTATCGCATTTCTATTTAAGGCTTTCATACTGATCTCTCGCGTATTATAATCGATTCTTTCTTTTTTACGCAATTGACTTAGCACATTACTTACCGTCTGCCTTGAGGTGTTGGTTAAGTTGGCAATATCTTTATGAGATACAAGATTTTTTGCAACAATAATTCCATCATCATTCTCTTCTCCAAAATCTTCGATATAATCAAAAACAAATTCGGTAATACGCGTCGTACTATCTTTATATAGTAAATCCTGCAGTCTCCGTTCTAGTTTTTGAATACGTCTTCCATATATCTTAATGACTCCATTCTTAAGAGACTTGTATTTTTGCATAATACGCTCCATACGCTCGGATTCGATAAAACAAACAATACAGTTTTCAAGAGCATAAGCTACTTCTTCATCTGCTGCTTCTCGATCATAAAGAGCAAGTTCACCAAAAATGTGTCCTTTTTTTACAATATATTTTACAGTATCTGTTTTAACATTTACAATTTTTACTGTTCCTTTTTTGAGAAAAAAAATACTTCGCTCATCCTTGTTATTAAGCCTGATCGCGGTTCCCTTATCAATCTGGTCCATTTTTAATATTTCACACATGCGCATCATTCTTAATCGTCCAAGTTTGTTGAAAAGATTGAATCCCTCCAAAAACCAATATTTGGTTAATGTATTCAAATGATCAGTTTTAAAGTTATATGTTAAAATTAATAAATCGTGACTTATTACAGTGGACAAACTTCTTTAAACTTACTACAGAAGACACTTTATAATTTTTTTAAATCACATATAAGTATATTCTACTGAAAGTCTTACGATTAGTCTCCATTACAAAGAAATAAGATATAGAAAATTTATCTTTTTAAGACAAAAAAGCCTTTGAATTCGAAGTCACTTTGTGTAAAAGCTCTGTACCAAAAACCACCACTAGGGAGTTCTTGTCCATTGTAAGTACCATCCCAACCACGCCCTAAAGGATCAAAGTCTGCTAACCGCTTCCCAAAACGATCAAAAATCTGAATCCTTGTTACCGTTTGACCATCAACAACAATCCCTTTTACCTGCCAGAAGTCATTAAACCCATCTTGATTAGGAGTAAAAAAGGCGGGAAATCCTAGTCGCCGGGCAAAACTTTGTTGTGCCGTTCCACAACCATTGCGATCTCTAACAAAAACTATTGCATCCAGAAAACTTACATTATTAAAGATATTACTGTCTTGATAGGGACCATTGGAATTTCCTATTGCATATTCATAATCACCTGAACCGACAACATTAACTACAACTTGAGAAGTATTGGTCGTTTGATTAAAAATATCTATTTGAGTGATCGTTGGCGCTTCGGAAGTAGAAACTTCAAAATCAAATTGTGCTTCGCAAAAGAAACTTCCTCCATCGGCAATGATTTCATCGATAACTTCCAGTCGATAACTTCCAGATTCTGTAATAAAAACTGTACGATCTGTTGAGATAGAAGCTCCTCCATTTCCATCTTCATTGAGTCTTATCCAATTAAACTGCGTACCATTACCTTCAAATTCTAAAGACAAGGTTTGTTGATCTAGACAAAAAGTATAGTTTTCTTCAAGACTATCAAATTTTGGATTTAAGTCAATCATTTCACCCGTATCAGGATCTTCTATAGGTCCACAACCTAAAGATGTCGAGAAACAGATTTCCTCACAATCAATAGCTGCTACATTTATAGGAGGATCAAAGGACGTAATCGTTCTAAAGGGCTGAATAACTACACAATATTCTGTATTGGGGTCGAAACCTATTACTGGGGTTGATGTAGTATTCTGACCTATAAATTCTCCTTGATCCAGAACAAGAATTCCAGTATTTGATGCTATGGTCACAAAATAACCATCTGCTCCTTCGACCGGCGCCCAACTAAGGATTGGAGAAAACACAACATTTGTTGATCCACTCTCTGGGTTCTCTAAAACAGTACAATCTGGTGGTGTAGTATCTACATCGGCCGTAGTAAAAATAATTTCTGAACATCCTGCAGCTTCTCCTGAAACCATTTGGGCATTAACGACAGGAATGATTACGGCGCGATAGGTTGTATTTTGAGCTAACTGATCTCCTCCCGTCAAGGTAAATGTTAACGTATTTCCTACATTTTGATTAAAGACAACAGTATTGCTCGCATCTTCGGTAACGATAAGTCTATAACTATTGGCCCTTGGTGCATATTCCCAACTGAATGTAGGATTCAAGATGACATTCATCGCTCCATCAGGTGGATTATTTATGGTCGTACAATCAGGGAGTTGGGTAATAAACCCTGTACGAAATTGTTGAACATCACAATCAATATTGGCAGAAGGGTCAGATTCATCTACACGTACCACAATATCAACAAAAATATCTGAATTTTCTGGGAGTCCCAATGGTGGTGTGATTAACTCACTACCAAACGCCGCTCCTGTTAATAAAATATCAGTATCTCCGGATGTTGTTCCAATACTTATGGTATATCCAAAACCATTTTCCGGCATCCAACTTATCTGCGTATCAACTGGAACATTAGTAGCATTAGGTATGGGATTAATAAGAGTCGCACAGTCTTCCGGGATAACTGTGTTCGTAACATTATTGTTAGTTTTTAAAGTATAATCACTGTTGATTTTCGCGAAAGCGAAAAATAAAGTAATTAAATAACCACCAAATAGAATAATCAATATGCTCCGTAACGGATATATCATTTTTAAATATATGTAAAAATGAAGCTATTAATTGATTTCTTCTGAAATGAACAAAAAAATTAACGTAATCGCCTTTTAAAACAAGAGCATTTTATACGTTTTTTAAAATAAGGTTGTTTGCGAGTCGTCTTCCTGATTGTTTTCTTCTGTCCCTTTTATGGTCTCTTCATCAACAACATCAATATCTTCTGCTTCTGCAGGCTTAGCAACTTCATAAGGTAAGGATGGCAACCAGTTAACCTGTTTTAGTTTTCCATTATGGAATTGATTCCCTAATGCTTTTATTCCTTTTATAGCAATAAAATCTTCCATAATAACTTTTTCATTAAGTCTTTGATCCTTACCACGTTCTTTATAAAATACCATTTCTGCAACCGGACGATAGTCTGTAGAAATTATTTCCAACTGACTATCTTCATGATCCGTAATAAAGGATTCTTCTCTATCTGGATTATCTATAAAAAAGCGTTTACCATAATAGCGTTCTTTTTCACCATCCCAATAAATTGCTGTTATTGGTTTTTCTGATTCCCACTTTTCCAGTACAATCATGTCCTCATCAAAATGCACTGTAAGTTCAGGAATAATAGTTTTTGCTATTCCTTTTTGATTAATAATTAATAGGCGATCTTCAGATCTGAATTCTCCCAATAATTCTCCTCTGTCATCTACATTTAATCTACGTACCGTGTCATCAAACCAGATTTTACGAGGTTTTAAAGTTGAAAGTCCTTTTTCTTTAAACTCAATGGTTCTTACGGAATACTTAGTTACTATATTTCCTTTGGACCCTCTTCCTTTAATAAGGATATCTGCAAAATCAACTTCAAATTTTAATTTCTTAATACTACCGACAGCGCGCAAATAAACAGTAACCATTTCTGCTTCTCCATTGGAATTTGCGGTAAAGTAAACAACTGTGGAACCTTTCTTTCCTGTGGTAAGAACATATTCTTTATCACGAGTAATAGAGGTAACATTAAAACGTTTAACGTAAGTGGCACCACCAGTACCATCCTTATACATCAGGTTGTATGTCGTTCTTTTGTCTTTCTTTTTAAAGACGGCAACATGAATAATATTCTTGCCGATAAAGGTTTTAGAATCTACCCTTGTCACCATCATTTTACCTTCTTTGGTAAATACAATGATATCGTCTATATCGGAACAATCTGTGACATATTCATCCCTGCGCAAGGAGGTTCCAATAAAGCCTTCTTCCCTATTGACATATAACTTGGTATTACGTAAAACAACCTTAGTGGCTTGAATATCATCAAAAACACGTATTTCAGTTTTGCGTTCTTTACCCTTCCCATAATCCTTTTTAAGTCTTTTAAAGTAGGCAATGGCATAATCTGTAAGATGATTGAGGTGATGTGTTTTTTCTTCAATTTGTTCATCTAAAGCTTCAATACGTTGTTGTGCCTTATCCAGATCAAATTTGGAAATACGTTTAATACGTATTTCTGTTAAACGCACAATATCCTCTTCTACTACTTCGCGCTTTAAATGCCCCGTATGTGGTTTAAGTCCCTTATCTATAGCCTTAATAACGCCTTCCCAGGTTTCTTCTTCCTCAATATCACGATATATTCTATTTTCGATAAAAATACGTTCTAAGGAAGCATAGTGCCATTGATTCTCAAGCTCTTGACGTTGTATTTCTAATTCCAGACGCAATAGCTCTTTTGTACGTTCTGTACTGCGCTCTAACATTTGGGTAACACCAATAAACAGTGGTTTATTATTTTCAATAACACAGCCTAAAGGAGAAATAGAAGTTTCACAGTTTGTAAAAGCATATAGGGCGTCAATGGTCTTATCCGGAGAGATTCCTGAGGGAAGGTGAACCAGAATTTCAACATTGGCAGAAGTATTATCTTCTATCTTTTTAATTTTAATCTTTCCTTTATCATTTGCCTTGAGTATAGAATCAATGAGAGAGCCTGTAGTCTGACCAAACGGAACTTCGGTAATAACCAGCGTATTTTTTTCTAAATGACTAATGCGTGCACGCACACGTGCCTTCCCTCCTCTTACGCCATCCTTATAATCTGTAAAGTCTGCTATTCCGGCTGTAGCAAAATCAGGAAGTATCGTAAATCTTTTACCCTGTAAGTACTTTATAGATGCGTCTATAAGTTCCAGAAAATTATGTGGAAGCACTTTTGTACTTAAACCTACGGCAATTCCTTCTGCTCCCTGATTAAGTAATAATGGGAACATTACCGGAAGATTTATAGGTTCCTTTTTTCGACCGTCATATGACGCTTGCCAATCGGTAATCTTAGGGTTAAAAATAACATCTAAGGCAAATTTTGATAAACGAGCTTCTATATATCTGGAAGCTGCAGCACGATCACCGGTAAGAATATTCCCCCAATTCCCCTGTGTATCAATAAGTAAATCTTTTTGGCCAATCTGTACCATGGCATCTCCAATACTCGCATCTCCATGGGGATGATACTGCATCGTATGTCCAACAATATTTGCAACTTTATTGTAACGCCCATCGTCTAATTCCTTGAGCGCATGCATAATACGCCTTTGAACAGGTTTAAAACCATCTTCTATAGCCGGTACTGCACGTTCTAATATTACATAGGACGCATAATCAAGAAACCAATCCTTAAACATTCCCGAAACTTTTGTGATTGTTTCGGTTGCTCCTTCATTGGCTTCATTATAATTTAGGTCACTTTCTTCACTCATTCGTCTTGTAATAATCGTTTTTTAAAAAATTGTTGGAATGATATAGCTAAATCAATATAAAATAACACTCCTATCTTGAATAAAAAACTGAATTTCTTCGTTAAAAATACTCGGTATAGCGATGCTATACCTGTGTTTTTTGCCTTAAACTTCAACTTTTTCTTTTAAAATATCATATGCCATTTTATATCAATTTAGCTATACTATGATAGAATGGGCATCTCGTCTGCACGATCCAGCTCAACTTTAAGGTTTTCAATAATAAATTTTTGCCTATCGGGAGTATTCTTGCCCATATAAAAAGAAAGTAATTCTTCAATAAGCATTGCTTTATCTAGCATAACGGGTGCAAGTCGTATATCATCTCCAATAAAATGTTTAAACTCATCTGGAGAAATCTCTCCCAATCCTTTAAATCGTGTTATTTCAGGTTTTGCCCCTAATTTTGCCATAGCGTTTTGTCGTTCCTGATCACTATAACAATAAATTGTTTCTTTTTTATTCCGAACTCTGAATAACGGAGTTTCTAGAATATAAAGATGTCCTTCTTTAATAAGCTCTGGAAAAAACTGTAGAAAGAAGGTGATCAAAAGTAATCGTATATGCATTCCATCTACATCAGCATCTGTGGCAATGACTATATTGTTATATCTTAAATCTTCAATGGACTCTTCAATATTTAATGCTGCTTGTAATAGATTAAATTCTTCATTTTCATAAACAATCTTTTTACTCAGCCCATAACTGTTTAACGGTTTTCCTTTAAGACTAAATACCGCTTGTGTATTTACATCTCTTGATTTAGTAATAGAGCCACTGGCAGAATCTCCCTCTGTAATAAATAAGGTAGTCTCCAGATTACGCTCTTTTTTACTATCGGTAAGGTGTATACGACAATCACGTAATTTTTTATTGTGTAAGCTGGCTTTCTTTGCGCGCTCTCTAGCCAGTTTCCGTATTCCTGAAAGTTCTTTTCGTTCTCGTTCGGCTTGAAGGATTTTGCGCTGTATAGCTTCGGCAGCATCTGTATTTTTATGCAAATAATTATCTAGTGCGGTTTTAAGGAAGTCATTTATGTAGGTACGTACGGTAGGTAAATCACCACCCATATCGGTACTTCCCAATTTCGTTTTTGTTTGCGATTCAAAAACGGGTTCCATCACCTTTATACTTATTGCCGAAACTATAGATTTACGAATATCTGCAGAGTCATAGTTCTTCCCATAATATTCTCTAATGGTTCTGACTATGCTTTCGCGAAAAGCGGATTGATGTGTACCTCCTTGGGTTGTATGCTGTCCATTGACAAAAGAGTGATACTCTTCTGAATATTGCGTGCGGCTATGCGTAATAGCGACTTCAATATCATTTCCTTTTAAATGAATTATAGGGTATAATCGATCTCCTTCCTGAATACTCTCCGATAGCAGATCTTTTAATCCATTTTCAGAATAAAACTTCTCTCCATTAAAAATCATGGTCAATCCCGGATTGAGATAGACATAGTTTTTTAACATACGTTCTACATATTCATTTCTGAATTTATAGTTTTTGAAAATAGAATCGTCAGGAATAAAAGATACTTTAGTTCCCTTACGCCTTGAAGTTTGTTCCAGTAATTCCTGATCCTTAAGTTCTCCACGTTCAAAATCTGCAGATGCAGATTTACCATCTCTGGTAGATTCTACTCTGAAATAATTGGACAATGCATTAACCGCTTTTGTTCCTACTCCATTAAGTCCTACTGATTTTTTAAATGCCCGTGTATCATACTTTCCTCCGGTATTCATTTTTGAAACTACATCTACTACCTTTCCTAAAGGAATTCCCCGACCGTAATCACGAATAATAACTTTCTCACCTTGAATGGATATTTCAATGGTCTTTCCAGCCCCCATAACATATTCATCAATGGCATTATCCAAAACTTCTTTTATAAGGATATATATGCCATCATCTGCACTGGAACCATCTCCTAATTTTCCAATATACATTCCCGGTCGCATACGGATATGTTCCTTCCAATCCAGGGAGCGTATATTATCTTCTGTATATTGTGTTGTATCAGCCATAAAAAGCGGTATTGTTGCTAATATAAGGCTTCGAGAGGGTTTTTGAAATGAAGAAAAAAAGAAGTAATTAACAAATTTATGGATATCCTGTTGATTGTTTACCTCAAGAATTATTGCTCATTTGAAATAATAAAAAAACCTCTCAGAATGTTCTTCTTATCAAAGAAAACATAGTTCGACAACCCTCAAAGTTGTTCGATTAGTTAGTACTATTGTCCCCAAATTTTTGTTTTCTACTTACTAGAGAAAAATGTATAATATACAATAGTTACAGAACGTTTAGAGAGGCTTTTAACTTAACTGTTAAAACACTCACTTTTAACAACGTAAATATATTCTAAGACTATTCTGCAACCAAAAATTGCATATATACAATATATATACAAACCTATATTGCAGCCATAAAAGCGGTAAGATTTTCGTTTTTTTTTAATCCCAATTTCTTTCGAAGTCGAGATCGGGCTATTAAAATACTATGCAGGGATTGATTGGTAATTGCCGATATATCCTTAGTAGACATTCCTAATTTTAAGAAAGCGCTCAGCTTCTTTTCATTAGGTGTTAAAGCGGGGTATTGATCTAAGAGTTTATCATAAAAATTAACATGTACTTTTTCAAATAAATGTTGAAATTCATCCCAATTGTAATTAACCAGAGAAGCTTTTGTCTCACTGATTAATGACTTTAATGCCCTAAGTCCCTCAGAATCTACATGTCCCTTTAAACCCTGCAATCCCTCTAACAACAGATCAAATTGTTCTTTTTTCTGTAAAAGCGATATTGCATTGGTGGTTAGTTCTTTCTGTTTTAATTCCAATTCCAGATCCAAAATATCTTTTTCCTGTCTTTGTTGTACAACTACCAATTGCTCCTGCTCTAATTGCAATGCAATGATCTTATGTTTATTTTGTTCTTGCTCCAGCGCATACTCTTGCTCCTTTACCCTAAAATGTTGTCTTCGCTTTACTAAGCGTATACTTAAAAGACTTATGAATAGTAATGAAATTAATGATACAGTTAATATGATACGATTGCGCTTATCTATTTTACTTTTTGCTTCAAGCTTATCTATTGATTTTTGTTTTTCACTGGATTCAAATCTGGCATCCATTTCAAGAATCAGTTCATTTGTTCTATCATCAAAAATGTTTTTTAATATCGCTATATATTCATTTGAATAACGAATGGCTTTATCATCTTCTCCTCTGGCCTCATAAATATCACTTAGGTTACGCGTAGCATCTTCGATATGATGACGTATTTCTAATTCATGCGCTAATTGGTAAACCTCTGTGCCCAATACAACAGCTTCATCAAGACGATTAGTTTTTGAATACAAAGTCACTAATTCCTTTAGTGTTGCAAGTTTACGTCTAGGAATGCCTACCCACTCATCAAAGGTTAATGTCTTTAGAAGGATTTGTTCGGCTTCTATATATCGTGTATTCTTAATCAAGGCCCTACCTAAATTATGATGTACAATTCCTTGTTGAAATGAACTATAATGACTGCTTGTGGTAATTAATTCTCTTAATAAGTGTGTTGACTTTTCTAACTGATCGTTTATATCGTAAGCTAATGCCAGGTTGAGGCCTAATCTTAATTTTGAAAGTGCATAATCTGGAGCCAGGGGATTTAGTGCACCCATTGCCAGTTCGGCATACTTGACTGAATTACTTCCGTTTTTCTGTAGTCTATAGGTTTCTGCAATTCCAGAATACGACCAAGCCTTTTTTTTAGAATTACCAATCATATCGGCTAAATCAACATTTTTGGAATAATATGCTACCGCTTTATTGAATTTTCCCTGATCAGTAAGGACATTTGCTTTTAATCCATTTAATTTTATTTCTATGACTGTTCTTTTGTTACCTGAAACCATTTCCAGTCCCTTATCTGCATAATATAACGCAGAGTCCAATTGCACTCTGGTCTCCTGGAATATTTCTCCGATTTGATAATGCGCCCAAGGAATTAGAGAATCAGTTTTTTCTTTTCTAGAATGCTCAATGGATTTTCTTGCATAAAACAATGCAGAGTCTGCATTTATTCTACTATAAGCACTACAAAGCTCGTAATATAGATTTGACTTTTTATCTTTAACATCTAATTCTGAATCTATTTGCTTCAGACTATCAATAGTATTTTGAGCATAAGACAGCAAACTGAAGAAGGCTATAAGAATGGATAAATAGTTTTTAAACATGAGTGTTCAGTTGATTCTAAAAAGATGTTAGTTTTCATAAAAACTACCCATAATCACGTATATACATTTTATATACAATTGTAGAAAGTTATAAATAAAAATTTAAGAAATGGCAAAGGGATCAGATAAACTCATTTACCTATTAGGAATTGTTATTCTAGGCTTTATCGTCTGGCAATTAATAGGCTATATATTACCGGATAATGAAACCTATGAGGACGGCGAAGCATTATTGGACGCTGTCATTGAAAAATCTGGTGGTTTTGAACAATGGAATGATATTAAGAGCTTACAATTCGAGAAGGAATTTGGGCTATATACAGAAAATGGTACAACAGAAATAGCAAGAAAAGAAACACATGAGTATCTATTTCATGAGAAAACCTCAAGGACGATACGATGGAATCAGAATGGAATTGAAACCTTGTTAAAGCAGGAAAATGATACGTATATAAAGTATCTAAATGCCCGTATTGATAGTACTGCATCAACTCAAAGTGTCAAAAATAGTATACAGGCAGGTTCCTTTGTTATTGGTATACCCTTTACTTTAAAGGACTCAAATGCTTCATTAGAATATTTGGGAGTTCAAAAATTTCAAGATATAGAAGCCTACGTGCTTCAGGTACAATTTGAAAATTCTAAGGATATATGGAAACTATATTATGAAAAAGAATCACTTTCCTGGCTGGGATATTTAGTAAAAACTACAGATCATTATAGTTTGGTCATCAATGAAAAATTGACAAAGATAAATGGATTTAGTTTTCCAGAGATCCGTAAGAGCTATCGTTCCGATAGTCTTCAAAATATAGATTATTTAAGAGCTGATTACACATACACCAAGTATAGCTTTTCCTTTTAAAATCAAGCAGATGCAGATGCTGCTTGGAGTTGTTTTCTATACTGCGATGGGGTTAGGTTTGAGAAACGCTTAAAAGATTTATTAAAAGTGACTTTGTTATTATATCCCACTTCATAAGCAATATCAATAATATTAAGCTTCTCGGTTGTAGAAGAAAGTATCTGTTTTGCCTCTTCAATACGATATTGATTAATTAATTCAAAAAAGTTTAATCCAGAATGTTCATTAATGATCTGCGAAGCATTATGTCTAGTCGTACCTAATAAATCGGCAATAGTTTCTAATTTGATATTATTCTGACGATACAACTTATCGTTTTCCATAAGCTGCTGCAGTTTTATCCATAATTCTCGAGAGAGGCTCGTTGTAAGTCCTGAGTTTTTATACTTCGGATGTTCTTTGACAGAAGACTCTACAACAATCATTCTGCTTAAGAATTTCGGGCGGGAATAGGCTACATACCCAATATAAAGAACAAGAGAAGTCATTGCTAACAATTGTACATCGAAAAGCCAGCCTTCAAATATGTCACGGGTAATTAAAATTCCATAAATACTATAGGATATAGTATAAATTGCATGAATTCCAAACAAAATATACTGCAGTTTGGTTTGCATTTTATTGGTTATTCTACCCTTTTTGGAATTCCTATAGTACTCGATAAAAGTAAGAACGCCGTATATGACAAGTGATGCAAACTTTAAATAAGTCACTGGAGCTATATAAGGATGCTTTCCTAATGCATGTTTATCCATCATAATCATTAGTTTTTCTGCTCCAGACATTCCATATATTGGAAGAAAAAAGAAAAAATAGACTACAGTAGGAAGAAGATGTAAACAATCTCGGAGTTTAAAATTGTATCCTGTTGTTACTCTTTTAAAGTAAAAATAGAGTACCGGGCCATATAAAAAAGATAACCAGGTAGACATAGATTGTGTATGTGGTACTCGATATACATAATTTGTTAAATAAAGTGCGAGATGTATTAAAAAGAAGGAATGCATAAATACAAACGCACTAATTAATCCATTTGCCACACGATCAGATTTCCGTCTAAAGTTTAAGATAACGGAAATAAAAATCCCTATGAGTCCTACATATAGATAGAAAAACGTAGAAATTTTAAACTTTAAACCATATTCTTCCTTTAGCGCGTTAAATTCTGTAGTGTCCTTAATGATTTCAAAACCAGAATGATTAATGATTTCAAAATCTCCAGTGACAGCCATGTATTCTTTTAAGGTCTCACTGACCAATTCAGGATATTTTTTATTTACGAATAAAAAAGCTTCATTAATTAATATATCACTACTACAGGAGGTATCATTAACCACTTTATCAAAACCGAACATCGGATTGACAAGTAATAGTATTATTAACGTGATATGAATTTTAATGCTTCCCAAAATTCCTTTTTAGAGATGATTAAAGTTATGAAACCCATTTTAAATATAACTAAAAATTGGTATATCCCGATAAAGGTTTACATTTTTACGATAATATGGCAAAACCATAATTTTGCACTTAAAACATTAATAATAAACAGTTTAAATAGTAAAACTTAGTCGGAATGTTTCAAAAAAAAAGTAACAAAATATCGGGATTAAGTTTTGTTTAACGCAAGTAAACTGCACAAAACAAACCTATAATTCATGAAAAACGATCACTTAAAAAAGAAAATAAGAGGGGATTTCACTGAATTTTCGAAGTAATAATGGCCAATGAATTTTCTACAGTATCCATTTTTTCTATTTCATCATCCTCTATAGTAATATCAAAATGATCTTCTACATCTAAGACAACATCCACAAGATTAGCAGAATTTATATTTAATTCATTGATTAAATGACTTGAAGGGGTAATATCGGCTACAGATACATCTTCAGGGAGGTACACTTTAATTATATTTTTTAAAGCAGCGAAATGCTCATCATTCATAGGAGTAGGTTTATATGATATCTAAAATAAGTAAATCTTAAAGATGGGAGCATTAATTATCAGTATACTTTTTAAAGATTAAACAACAATTAACATCTCCAAAGCCAAAACTTGCTTTTGCAATTATTAAAACCTTATGATTAATACTCTTTATAGGTATTTTATTAGGATCAATGCGTTGAGCAATTTCTGGATGGATATTATCGCAATTAAGGTTTCCAAAAACTTTACCTTTCGAAAATTGTAATACTGTAGCAACACTTTCAATGCTTCCTGCGGCCGCAAGACAATGTCCGGTTAGACTTTTTAATGAATTTATATAGGGGAAGTCCGTTCCTGATCGCCCTAACGCTTCTGACCAATTTTTAATCTCTTCCGGACACATTCCTGTAGCGGTAAGATGTCCATTAATAGCATCTATCTCCCTAGTTTTGACTCCAGCATTTGAAACGGCATCTTTTATACAACGTTGAACGGCACTACTATTGGGGGCAGTCATACTGCCAGATAATCGTTGTCCACCGCTATTTACGGCTCCTCCCAATAATTCTCCATAAATGTTAGCCCCTCTGGATAAGGCACTTTCCAAACTTTCAATAACTAAAGCTCCTGCCCCACTTCCCGGTATAAAACCACCGGCATCTTCCTGCATTGGTCTGCTTCCGGCTTCTGGATTATCATTATATTTTTTATTAAGCACTCGCATAGCATCAAAACCGGCCCATATATAGGGTCCCGAATCATTGCAACTTCCTACAAGCATGCGTTCTGCTTTTCCCTGAACAATACGATCATACCCCATAAGTATACTTTCTGCTCCGGTAGTGCAGGCACTGGAATTGGTAGTTACCTGATTACCACATCCCAAATACCCTCCTAAATATGCACTAATCCCACTGGACATGGTTTGAATTACCGTTGTGCTCCCCAGTCGCTTTACACGACCAGCATCTGTCAAATGAATAGCCGTATGAAAGCGATCAGCCCCCAAAAGGGAGGAGCCAAAAACAATTCCACTATCATAATCAACTTCTTCTTTGCTCATAACCGTTAAACCTGCATCATTCCATGCATCAACACCCGCAATCATTCCATACATAATTCCGGTAGCTTCCAGATCTTTAAGTTGCAGTGGTGTGAAATAGCTTGCTAAAATTTCATCTGTAAGTTCAGGCGCTCCCGCTATCTGACATCCGAAATTCAAATCGGCTAAACGTTGATGAAATTTAATCCCTGATTTTCCTTCAAAAACAGCATTGGTAAACGCCTCCAATCCAATCCCGTTTGGAGCACATACGCCTAGTCCTGTAATAACAACTCTCTTTTTCATTTATGTTTAAAAATTCCGGATATCTCACCTCGTGCGACAGTAGTTCCATCTTCAAATACAGCCTTAACCTTACACTTTAATTTATTGAATCTAAAATACTGCATATCAGATATTATAATTAATTTGTTGCCTGGTAAAACAGGTTTTAAAAATTCAATATTACTATGTGTTAAACCCACTTGCAATTGCTCAATCTTCTCTGAATCATTTAATTTATAGATTCCTAAACATACCAAACCAATTTGTGCCATACATTCTGTAATCAATACGCCTGGAGTCACAGGAAAATCCTTAAAATGTCCCTTATAAAAAAGAGATTCCTTCTTAAAGAAATAATGTCCTTCGATATGTGTATCTGTAATTGCAGTAATTCCATCCACAAAAAGAAAAGGTTCAGTATATGGCAGTGCTTCTAAAATTTGGGTTTCGTTCATATCAAATGTTCTCCTCCATCTACTGGAATGTTTGCTCCATTAATCCAAGATGCTTCATCTCTGCATAATAAATAAACCACGTTTGCAACATCTGATGCCTTTGTAAGACACTTATATGGGTTTCGTTCTAAGCTTTTCTCCTTAAGTAGTGCACTCCCCGGAATCAAACGCAGGCTCTCAGTATCTGTAACTCCGGCCTGTATACAATTGGCTTTAATACCAATAGTTGCAAATTCTAACGCAATTCCTCTTATAATAGCCTCCAGCGAGGCTTTAGCAGCTGCAACAGCTCCGTAATATTTCCACGCTCTTGAGCTTCCTTCACTGGTAAATGCCACAATACGAGCATCGTCAGTGAATAATTCAGCTTTCGCGAAAGCTGAAACCCAGTCATACAGGCTTACAGCCATCGCTTCGAGTGTAATATGAAAATCCGTATTGGAAAGTACTGGTTCCTTAGTATCAAAAAGCGGTTTTAAGTTTCCTCTGGCAATACTATGCACGAGTACTTTTAATTGGTGTTTCCCTACTTTTTGTATAAAACCGTCGAGTACTGCATTACGTTTTTCGGCATTGGTAGCATCCAGATTATACGTTACGACCTGAGCACCTTTATCTTTCATTTGAACAATGGCATCATCAAATGCCTGAAGCGCACTTCTGCGGGTTCTATGAACAATACACAGATGCATTCCGGCTGCGGCCAGCCGATGTGCCGTGGCCAAACCAAGGCCACTACTTCCTCCCAGAATAAGTGCCCATTTGCCTAAATAATCTTGCGTGTCCATAATTGTGATTACCAGCGTAAGAGTATGCGTTGTGCAGAAAATCCAGGACCGAAACTTAACATAAGACCTAAGTCTCCTGTTTCAAGATTTTTATCCATGAATCGCTCTAAAACATATAGCACTGTAGCGCTACTCATATTTCCAAACTCTCGTAATACTTCCTTAGTATCGTCAATATTCTTTCCTAATTTACCAAAAAGGTTTTCAACAGTTTCCACAATTTTTCGTCCTCCCGGATGAAAAATCAAATGATCAACGGCTTTAATATCCAGTTCATTTTTTTCTAAGAAGGGATTGATAATATTAGGAAAATGACTTGCGATTTTTTCCGGAACTTCCTTATCAAGTATCATTTGTAATCCTGTATTTACCAATTTGAATCCCATCATGGTCTGCGCATCATAAAAGTGATACATGGATGTATCCAGAATTTCAGGGCCCTGATCTTCTTCTTTTGATGATACGAGTACACAAGCCGCGCCATCGCCAAAAATTGCGGCACTAACCACATTTACCATGGAATAATCATTATGTTGAAAGGTAGCTGTGGGGGCTTCAATAGCGATAACTGCCGCCCTCTTCCCCGGATTTGCTTTAAGAAATTCATAAGCATAAACCATTCCCGAAATTCCCGCAGCACATCCCATTTCTGTTACTGGAAGTCTGACAATATCCTGTCGTAAATTTAATAGGTTTATAAGGTAAGCATCTACAGAAGGAATCATAATGCCTGTACAGCTTACGGATATAATAAAATCTAATGATTTAGGGTCCCATGCTGACTTTTGAAGAGCCTTATCTAGTACTTTTTCTCCTAATTTGGTAACTTCCCGAACATAAATATCATTTTTTTCTTCAAAAGAAGTCGCCGTAAATATTTCTTCCGGTGACATGATTCCGTAACGTTTATCCACTCCGGCATTTCCAAATATTTTTTTAACCTTTCGCTTAAAACGGTCTTCCTGTCCTTCTAACCAAAAATCTAAAAAAGGAATAATATCTTTTGTTTCTCTATAATGATCTGGCAACTGTTTAGTTACCGTATTTATTCTTACACTCATAAAGTTTTGATTATCCAAAGGTATCTAAATGCCCATTTCCATGACACTTGACTATCCTTTAACTTAAGTTCCCTAGCGAACTTCTCGAAATTGCTTTTACGAAAACTACTCCGTATAGAAATTAATCCATCATATTTGGCAACTGGACTCTTGATAAAAATACCACTAAATATTTTAAAAAGATGGTACGAAATTCTACTTCTTTCCAGATCATTAATAATAATTCCAATACCTGCCAATCGCACAAATTGTTGGAGAAAAACAAGAATCTGAGTGTTTGTAAAATGATGTAAAGTAAGTGTACATAGTATGATATCACTTTTAAAACGATCTGGACTTAATTTCAAAATATCCTCTTGTAAAAAAGTAATATTGGTATATTCACTCGATTTTTCTTTTGCTAAAAGAATATTCTTCGGACTTAAATCTATACCTACGAGCTGCAAATTCAAATTTCGGTTTGCAAATTTGTCGCTAATTAAGCGTAACATTTCACCATCACCACAACCCATATCGACTATAGTCCAGGTATTTTTGTCTCTATATTGATTAAAAAAATGGTTTACAGCATCTAAGGTTATTTTATTCCCCCCTAGAAAACGATTGCATTTTGAAATATCCTTTAATGTTCCATTTAACGCTTCTTTGCTCAAATGGGGATCATCCATGAGTTCTGGAAGATTACAACGTATAGAGAAATCCATTTTCATATCGTACTGCCATGTGTAGCGCGTATCAATGTCTTCAGTAACCAAGGAGAGCGTCGCACAAACCGCACTCCATATTTTGTTAATTGTTTATGCTGTAAGGTATACTGTAATAATCGACCAGCATACAATCGTTTTGAAAAAACAACTTTCCATAATTTAGAGTATGACTGCTCCAATGTTGAACGATTTTGGTCATTCTCTATATTATTTATGAGTAATTCCGAAATAATCTTTGCGCTATGAATGGCCATAGCCATTCCATTACCGCATAATGGATGAATTAAACCCGCACTATCACCGATCATCAATATATGGTTTTCAACAGGTTCTTTTTTTTCAAAGGATATCTGGCTAATCGTTAAAGGTTTTTCAAACACCATTTCGCTTGAAGCAAAAAATGAAGCCAATGCTTTATTCTTTTCCAGAACTTCTTTTTGATAATCTTCCAAGTTTCTGTAACGTTTGAACGATCTAAAATCAGCAAGGTAACAGGCATTTACATGTCCCGTTTCAACTTTAGAGAGGCCACAATATCCTCCATTAAAATTGTGCAGTGCTACAGTATCCTCTGGAAAATCTCCTTTGTAGTGCGCTTTTACTCCAAGCCAAGGTGATTGTTTCCGGATAAAATTTCGCGAAAGCTTCTTATCCAGATTACTTCGCTTTCCATATGCGCCAATAACATAATCTGCCTGGTACCTTTGCTCATTAACAGTGGTGACACTAAATTGATCTTTTTCAAATAACACTTCATGAACTGTCGCTTTTATAAGCTTCACTCCCTGAGATAATGCCTTATCTAAAAGTAATTTATCAAAAGCATATCGACTCATTCCAAAACCTCCTCCAGGGAGTTCAATATCCAATGTATGACCTGAGTCATCTGAAAATTTAAACTGCGTGATCTGTTTAGCATTTTGGGTTAAAGGCTCAATTCCAAGACTATTTAAATAAGCAAGAACTTCATTGGAGATATATTCTCCACATACTTTATGCTTTGGGTACTCCTGCTTCTCAATAAGTGTAACATCAAGTCCTGACCTAGATAAATGGAGGGCAGCGGTTAGTCCTGCTAATCCTCCTCCAATGATTATATATGTTTTCGATCTTGTCAATTTTGAAAGAATCACGCAACCTTTTAAACAAAAAAGGATCTACTTTATGTAGGAGTACAAGGTAAGTTGAAAATAGAAACTTTTATCGGTGCTGGCCTATCTTTTCTTCATTTTACCTATGTTTGTGCTATGACCAGTCGTCATTTAATCATCATTATTTCATTTATTATTGTATCCTGTTCTTCGAACTCAGAAGATCAGAATAGGGTATTGTTTAATGATCAGATTATTACGCTTCAAAAAAAATCTCAAACCCAGAAAGATTCTACACTTTTCTATCTCAAAGAGGCGGATAAACTAATATTGAAATATTCCCAAAGCATTAATGATTCCCTTAAAATTGAAAATAATTACTTAAAAGGACTTCATTATTTCAATAATGAGCAATTAGATAGTTCTTCTATATATTTTTACAAGACGATTGAACAAATTGAGGATACACTTAAATATGATAGACAAATTTTCTACTTCCATCACGCATGGAATAGCCATAGATTAAAGAATCAATATGGTGACTGTATTGCGATTATTCAAAAAATGGAATCCCTTTTGGATGAAAAGAATTATAGAGACCGGGCCTCCGTAAATTATTATTTTAAAAGAACCTATGAAAGGGCTAAAGAATACCCTAAAGCACTATTGTATTCAGATGCTCAAATTGATATGCTAAAAAAAAATAATGACACTATTACTTTGATTGGTGCTATTATTTCCAAAACTAATTTACAATATCATCATCTTAACGATGTAGATGCAGCATTCAAAACCTTAGAAGAATTATTAGAAAACCAGCAAGAACTAAACACTAATTTCAAAAGACAATTATTCATTCAATATGGTTATTACAATCACCTAGAAAGAAATTATAAAATAGCGGAAGAGTACTATTTGAAGGGACTAGAGACTATCCTCTTATTAAAAGAAGGTGTATTGAAAAGAGAAGAGCTTATTAATATTTATTCTAACCTCGGGGAAGTAAATATAGATCTAAAAAATTATACTAAAGCTAATTATTACCTGGAAAAGGCTATAAAATTTTTAAAGGATAATACCGCAGAACACAAAATTAGAAATCTTTTGTCCTATAAGTTACGGTATGCTTTTGAAACAGGATCTGATGTTTTGAGTGTTCAAAAGCATCTGGATACTATTTTGGAATATCAAAACACAAAGTATAAAGATAAATATGAAGATGAGTTAAAATCATTGAAAACTTTGTATCAAAAGGAAAAAGAACTTCAAGATAAAAATCAAATAACTGAACTCGAGAATTTAAAATTACGTACACGACAAATTATCATTTTCCTTTCCTCATTGCTACTTTTGAGTTTAGGCTACGTCTTGTATCGTCGTAGACAGCATTCCTTTCAAAAAGAGAGTTTGCAAATGCAACAACGCCTATTACGTTCGCAGATGAATCCACATTTTACTTTTAACACCCTATATGCGATTCAAAATACCATAAAGACCAATCAACAAGGAGCAATAGACTATTTACTGAAGTTTTCTCGCCTCTTACGATTAATTTTGGAAAATTCTGTGCATAATTACATCCCCTTGGAATTAGAATTGGAGTCCTTACGTAAGTATATGGATTTACAATTATTACGTTTCTCTGATAAATTTGATTATGTTATAGAAATTAATAACTCGCAGAATGAAAATGAGGAAGAGGATGAATTGCACATTCCTCCAATGTTATTACAACCATTTATTGAGAATAGCATTGAACATGGATTTAAAGGGATCGCCTATAAAGGAATAATTACAATTACTCTAAAAAAAGAACTTAAATATATTAATTGTCGTATTGAAGATAATGGAATTGGTATTAGTGCAAAACGTACCAAAAGAGTTTCTTCTACCCAATTAATTAGTCATTTTATTGAAAAGACAACGAAAAGAAAGATTAAAACCATTAATAAGAACGATGTTGATTCAAATCAAACTGGCGTGATTATTGAGTTTCTTATCCCATATAAATATGTAGCAGATGATTAAAGCCATTATAATTGAAGATGAAGTTGCTATTCGTGAAGATCTTAAAGAAAAAATCAAATTGCGGTTTGATAACGAAATAGTCATAGTTACAGAAGTCGGTACAGTCAAAGATGGAATCCTAGCCATTGACGAACAAAAACCAGGTTTATTATTTCTTGATATTCATCTTTCAGATGGAACCAGTTTTGACATTCTAGAGCAAGTAGCCTATAAGAATTTTGCAGTTATTTTTATAACCGCTTATGATCAACATGCCATCAAAGCAATAAAAGTTGGTGCGCTTGATTTTATCTTAAAACCTGTGGATAGTGAGGAACTCCACCAAGCTATTAAAAAAGCTATTACCCGTTTACAAAAAGAGAACCATTTGGAAAAATTATTGGAAGTATCTAGTGAATATTTTAAAGGGGTAGAAAACAAACGTATTATATTAAAAACTTCGGACAATGTTTATGCCATCTATGAAGATGATATTCTGTATTGTCGTTCAGATGGTAATTATACTACTTTTTACACACAACAATTAGAAAAAATAGTCATTTCAAAACCGATAAAAAAAGTAGAGGAAATTCTTTCGGAAAATGTTTTTATACGTTGTCATCAATCCTATATTGTTAATAAAAAACATGTACTAAAATATAATAAGAAAGGAGTGCTTATTATCAATCTGGACGTTAAGATTCCGGTATCCAGCAGACGAAAAGATTATGCACTTCGTAGAATTTTCAATTAAAACACTTTTGAAAAATAAACGTACGCTTATGAAAAATAACACTACACTTATAATAGACAGGTTATTTTTCATCGATAAAATTTCTAGTATTGTCTTTAATTATTGAAAAATTAATTATGAAAAATTTATTATCTCTAGTATTCATTGCTTTAATTTTATTTATTTCCTGTCAGGTAGAAAATGACGATATACCTGAATCTTTAGAAAATGCAGAATTAAAACTATCTGTTTCTGAGAATCAAGACATCTCTTCCCATCGGTTTATATTACCCATAGAGCCCGCTGTATTACGTCGGAATATGCAATGGATCTCCTTCTTAACATTAGAAGCTATTATGGAAAGCCCAGAAGCAAAAAATGATTTTGCTAATAGAATTGGTTTTCAGGATCACATTTTATTAAATGATCTATTAGGCCCAAATATTCCCAATGACAGCTCTTTTAAACAAAAGTTTATAGAATTACTTTTTGTATATAGAGATTACATAAGTCCCGCCGCTCCCTGCTATCCAGGTTCGCCTGGAGAGGCTCCGCAACCACCTGTCGGTAATCTTGGAGATACTCCGGGAATAATAGATAATACTACAAATATTGATAGAAACTCTTCTTTGAGTTTTTCAATTTTAAATATTTTTGATCGTATTCTGAACTTTGAATGTATAGAAATATTTTTACCCTATGAACGTGTTAATCCTTTTGCCGATATTCATCAAGGCATAGCTATAGCCCATCATTTGCAGGATGATAATTTGTTTGCTATGAGTGCTTTTATTCGTTCTGATGAAGATATTTATGAAATTTGTGGTGGTGGAACGAGTCATAGTCTAGGATTTTTCTTCAACTCTAATTATGAACCAATTTTCGATCTTCAAAGAAATATTGTCCTTATGGTAAGACCAAAACGTATTATTTCTTCTCGAGATTGTCATTATTTAGATTATCCAAATATTGATTTTACCACTTTCTTAAATTAAAATTAATGGCGATTATGCCTTGTAAAGCACTCAAATGATTTGAGTTATTTCCATTCTCTCTAGAACTAATATTTTAAAAAATTAATTATGAAAAAATTATTATTATCAACATTAACTTCCCTTTTAATTCTTGTTTCCTGTCAAGTAAACAATGACGATTTACAGGACTCTTTAGAGATTGCAGAATTAGAATTATCCATTTCTGAAGAACAAGTTTCCTCAAAAGAGGAGTTCCCATACGAAAATGCAAATAGAACGTCGATTCCGATTCCAGTAAATGCTGAATCATTACAACGAAATCTATCCTGGATTGCATTTTTTACAGCTTTGATTATTGGTCCTGGAGGAGATGAGGTATCCATCGACATTTCCAATAGAATGGGCGGATCTAACAGTATACTTCTTGAAGATTTAATAGGTTCTGATATACCTTCTGAAAGTCCTTTCAAACAGGCTTTTATTGATGTTTTACAATCCTATTCAGGATTAATCGGAGTAGAAGATGATGGTGGTTGTAATGGATGTTCTCCAACCCCTGGTCAGGAACTACCGCAACCACCTATTGGTAATCTGGGAGACACTCCAGGTTTCACTACAAGTAGTTCATATTCTTCTGTATTAAACATTTTTGATGACATTTTGGATTTTGAATGCATAGAAATATACTTTCCAGATAGAAAGCCTCTTAGATTTGCATCTATTGAGCCTTTCTTGTCTATACCAAAATATTCCATCGGTCATGACATGGGATTAGGAAATTCTA
>CAZPTJ010000007.1:0-32434 GCA_964589085.1 uncultured Flavobacteriaceae bacterium
GTATCTAAAAATTATACAATTAAATAATAAAACCCAAATATTAATCCAATAACCTTTAATTTTTACAAATCAATTATAACGTATAGTTGTATATTCGATGTATTGTTATGCTATCTGTTTTAATTCCCACATATAATTACAATATACATGCACTTGTTAATGATCTTCATGAGCAATTAATGCCATCCCATATTGATTTTGAAATTTGTGTTTATGACGATGCCTCTGTAAAATTTAAGGAAAAGAATAGTGCTATTTCGTCACTCTCAAATACTACATATGTATACTTAGACGAAAACGTGGGGCGTAGCGCCATACGAAATAAGCTTGCGCTCGAAGCCAAATATGACTGGTTGCTTTTTTTAGATGCTGATGTTTCCATCATCTCTCAAGATTTCATTCAAAAATATATTGCATTCCTTAAGAACCCCTCTTTTAATGTTATTTATGGAGGTATTTCTTACGCAAAAGAGAGCCCTAATGCTAGTACCCACTTGAGATGGTATTATGGCAAAAAACGAGAAGCCATCAGCTCAAAAAAGCGTAGAAAATCTCCATACAACATTATTTCCCAAAATCTTTTGATCAAAAAATATCTTTTTTTGAAATCAAATATCTTTTTTGAAAATCTATATGGGTTAGATATTATTTTTTCAAATGAATTAAGAAAATCAAATGCCTCGATCTTACATATTGAAAACAATATAAGACATGATGGGTTAGAAAGTAATGCCGATTTTTTAAGTAAAAGTTTGAAAGCAGTGGAGACTACAATTTTTTTTGAAAAAAAAGGTATTATTACGAAAGATTGTCGCTCCTTACAGCGTGTTTATGCTACGCTAAAAAAAATGGGATTATTAAAACCAACTATTGTTCTTACTCAATTTTTCTTATCACAAATAGAGAGGAATTTAATAGGTAAGTCTCCTTCTATTTTTTTGTTTGATCTTTACCGGCTCAATCATTACGCAAAATTAAAATAAAAAGTGTGCCAAAATTTTCTATTATAATTTCGGTTTTTAATAAAGAGAAGTATATATTCAGAACACTAAAGAGCGTACTTAATCAAAGTCATTCTGATTATGAGGTTATCATTGTTAATGATGGTTCTACAGATGATAGTGAAGCACAAATTTTAAAATTCAAGGATCCTAGAATACGCTATTACAAACAATCCAACAAAGGTGCTGGAGCTGCACGAAACAAGGCCATTTCTTTTGCAAAACAAGAGTACATTGCTTTACTTGATGCCGATGACTTATGGGATTCCGAATATTTAAAAGAACAGGAGCTTCTCATAGAAAAATTCCCAAATCATAAAGTATTTGCAACTGCTATAACTATTGAAGATCAAGATAGTGTTCGACCTTCATCTTATACTTATACAAATCCTGAAGAATCAAAATATTTATCCTTAGATTATTTTAAAAGTAGTTTAAAAAACACAATACTAACTAGTAGTTCAACTGTTGTTCATAAAGAGGTTTTTGAAAAAGTGGGGGTTTATGATGAAAGTATCAAAAGTGGTCAGGATACCGATTTGTGGATTCGTATAGGATTACATTATCCAATTGCTTTTAATACGCAATCCTACGCTACTTATACTTATGCAGATCAGAGCCTTTATAAGAGTACGAGGAGTGTAGCGGATCGGCCAGATTTCGAAAAGTATAAGACTCAAGAAATCACACATGAAGGATTAAAAAAATTCCTAGATATAAATCGCTTCTCTTTGGCTGTAAGAGCCATTTTATGGGATGAACCTGAAGCTTTTCTCTTTTTCAAAAATCGTATTGATCCAAAAAACTTAAATAGTAAACAACGTCTATTATTACAGATGCCCTCTGGAATTCTAAAACGCTTATATAAGGGAAAGGTATTTTTAGAACGTTTTGGAATACGTCTAGGCGTTTTTGGTTGATAAGAATTTTTGATAATTCCGAATGTAATCTTCCTCCTTATATATATCACTAACGACAGAGAGGCATACCGCTCCAGCTGAAAAATTCTCTATTTCCCTCCAAATACCATTAGGAATATATAATCCTTTATTGGGTCTATTCAAAGTAATTGTTTTACTGGTATTGCCATCATCTAAAACAACATCAAAACTACCACTCAACGCAATTAGGAATTGTTGTAAATCAATATGTGCATGACCGCCGCGTTTTGAATCACTTGGGACATCGTATAGATAATAAATACGCTTGAAATGAAAAGGCAAAAGTCCTTCTTCAATAACCGCCAGATTACCTCTAGGGTCAGTAATTTTAGGAATATCTAATAAAATACATTGATCGATCATTTATCTTTTTTCAAGTCCATTTTTAATTAGGGTTCTATACTTTTGTATCCCTGCCAAACCAATTTGGGTCTTTCGGATAAGGTTATTGAAACCAATATATTGATGCGCTATTAAAAACCTCATATATTTAAAGACCCAAAGATAACTCAAGAAACCATAATATTTAAAGGCTAAGGCTGCTCTTGCATAAATTATGGAATCCTCACCCATTTTCTGTCCTGAACTCTGATCTGGATGGGTAAGAATGATTTGCGGCACAAAAAATGTCGGCACTTTTGCTTTAAGCACACTTTTCATGAATACATATTCATCCCCGGTACCGAAAATCGCCCCCAGCCCAAAATGCAGATTATAAAAAATACCTCTTTCTCTAATGATAGATGGTTTAAAGGTAATCACAACACTATTTACTGACTTAATTGACTTTTGTGTATGTTTTTCGACATTTGGATAATCTCGATACAACTTCCCTTCAGGATTAGTCATTTCAAAGGTTTGTACTATTGCATCTGGCTTATTAACATAAGCATCAAGAATAATACTTTCAAAATTCTTAACATATTGAACATCATCGTCTGCAATAAGACATATTTCACCTAGCGCATTTTGAATAGCTAGGTTTCTACTCTCGGGCAATCCACGTGTTTCCGTATTAATTATCCGAATAGTATCAAGATCAGAAGTTAATTGTTGATGTTCATCTGTTTGATTAATAATAAGAATGTGATACTTCTTATAGTTTCCTTCCGGAAACATTTTTTCTAAAAACTGCAAATCCACACGAAACATTGTCGCGACTAAAATTTCGAATGGAATAGATGATTTCAACTTGATGGATAGCGTTATCTTTGACTCAAATCCTATGTATGCGTATACTTCTTGTTGGCGAATATAGTCGTTTCCATAATTCTTTAAAAGAAGGACTTGTAACTTTAGGGCATGAAGTTACTCTAGTTGGTACAGGAGATGCTTTCAAAAACTATCCAGTAGATATCAATATTAAGCCCATCTTTACGACTTCCAATTGGTTCATAACTCGCTTAAAAAATCTAATATACCGATTAACAAAAGTTGATGTTTCGCTTATAGAAACTGGGGCTCGCTTTTGGAAACATCGACATCAATTGCAAGGATATGATGTAGTTCAATTCATCAATTCCTGGAGTATTCGAACTACCTTTAAAAGGGAAAAAAAATATATTGATTTTCTGGAAAAGCATAACAACAAATTATTCCTATCGTGTTGTGGCACTGATGTTCCAAATGTAGAAGCACTTCTTGATTATCCATATCCTTATTCTTTTCTAAGCCCTTATTTAAAGGATAAGTCCCTATTAAAACACTATACCGGGACTTTAAAATATCTGAATCCCGGGCATAAAGCATTATATGGCTTTATGGAACAAAAGGTACGGGCTATTATCCCAGCAGATGTAGATTATCTCTGGGGTCTACGTAATAGTGATAAAGCTACGGCTCTAGTTCCTACTCCGATTAATGTTGACCTATTACCATTTAAAGCATTAACCATAGACGATAAAGTGATTATATTCCATGGGATCAATCGTATAAATTATATTAAAAAAGGGAATAATTTTTTTGAAGAGGCGCTAAAAATAATTCAAGATAAATATCCTGATAAAGTATCAATTATTGTCGCGGAGAGTATGCCTTATGATGAGTATATTAAGGCTTATGATAGTGCTCATATCCTACTGGATCAAGCCACGAGTATGGATCAAGGTTATAATGCTAGAGAAGCTATGGCTAAAGGAAAAGTTGTTTTTACTGGTGCAGAAACTGAATTTGTGGAACATTATCAACTTAAAGAAACCGTTGCCATAAATGCAATTCCTAATACTGATCAAATAGTAAAAGAACTGGAGAAGTTGATTTTAAACCCTTCATTAATTCCTGAGATTGGACAAAATGCTCGAACTTTCATTGAACGAGAACATCATTACATAAAAATTGCTCAACATTATATTGACCTTTGGTCTAATTACTAGACGCTTCTTTTTTAGATGTTTGTTTTCTGAAATAGCGCAATACCAACACAAGTACTACCAAAAAGTAAATAATATAACGTAGAAAATGTCCCATAACTACCCCTTCCACCCCATATATGTCCGACAGGTATTTTGCAAAAACATAGAATAAGGCTAATGACAGAAGCTCGGTAAATATAAAATTGCGAACCAATTTCTTAGCGAGAAATTGATGTGCTAAAACGACGGATGCCAACTTGACAAAATCTCCTAGCAGTTGCCATTTGAATAAGACTTCAAGTTCCAAAGAATCCGGATAAATGATCTGTATAATAATATTTCTAAAGAGATAAACTAGAATCATTCCCAAACCAAAAATGGGTAAAAGGGTTTTATAAATGTTTTTTACCTCTTTAAAAAATGCTGTCTGATGATGAATTCCTGCAAACTTTGGTAACACGTATAGTGTAAATAAGGCAGTAGAAAACACCATATAGTTTTTAGAAATAAAGGTCATTTCGGTCCATACACCAGCTGCATTTTCAGTTATCTGCTGGGTAATCATGCTTCGAATATCAATTTCCACAAAATTGAGTATCACTGTTGAAACAAAGGACATTAAAGAAAAGGCAAGTAGTGAATTGGCAATCGGTATTTTAAATGAAAGCTGCGAAAACTGCACGTATTCCCGAAGCACTTTAATAAATATGTATAATAAGGTGAGTAATTGCAATACCGGAGTAATTGCAATTGCTATGAGCACTCCATCAATATTGTATTGATATAAAAAGACCACCGTGAGTACAGAACTCAAAATATAGGCTAGTAATTCAATCTTAGAAAATTGCTTATACCTTGAAAGACCATTAACAACGCCTTGAAAAACTCTATTTAAACTTAAAAAAGGGATCACAATAGCCAGTATGCGCAGTATATACGTATACTCACTAGACGTAAAAAGCTTCATACTTATCTGCGGAGCTCCTATAAATAATATCAGACTTGTAACAATACTACCAATACAAGTAAAAACAAAAGCCGTTGAGAACAAACGCTGTAATTGTTTTGGGTTTTCTTTATGCTCAGATACATACTTTACTATCCCACTAAAAATTCCTAAAGTACCTAAGGACGTCAACATTTGTAATAGATTCCGTAACGAACCTATTTTGGCAATTCCGGCCTCTCCTACAAGTTCATGAAGTAATCGCTGAATAAATAAAGAGATTATTAATCTAATACCGATGACAATAGCATTAAGCGAAGTCATCTTTAGTAATAAATTATTCTTTATGAAAGAAGGTATTTTCAATAGGACTAAACTTGATATGTATTAATAGCATTGATAACTTGTGTCGCCTCCTCATCAGTCATTACTGGACTTATAGGAATGCTTACCACTTCATTATGTAATCGTTCTGCTATGGGAAATTGTAGTGTTTTAAATTTTTCAAAGGCACGTTGTCGATGAGGAGCTATGGGATAATGTATTAATGTCCCTATCCCATTAGTTTTTAAATAGTCTATAAAATGAGACCTATTTCTTACACGAAGCACAAAAAGATGAAACACATGGGATTTACCTGTTCCATAATGAGGTAAAGTAACTTCCGAATTATTGATATTTTGGATATAAGACCTGGCTATCGCACGACGACGCTCATTATCTTCATCCAACGTTTTTAATTTAATGGAGAGAAAAGCTGCCTGTATTTCATCTAATCGACTATTAAAACCTATATGTTCATTTATATATTTAGATGAAGTTCCATAATTACGTAATTGTCGCACTATTTGGGCTAACGTACTATCATTTGTTGTTATAGCACCACCATCTCCAAGAGCCCCCAGGTTCTTTGTAGGGTAAAAGCTAAACCCTGCAGCATCGCCCAGATTCCCTGCTATATTTCCCTGTTTATCTTGAGCACCATGGGCCTGTGCCGCATCTTCGACAACAATTAAATCATGTGCTTTCGCAAAAGCGGAAACAGTATTCATCGGAGCCAGTTCACCATATAAATGTACAGGCATTATAGCTTTGGTTTTTTGTGTAATAGCATTTTGAAGCAAGCGCTCTTCAAAATTAAAAGTTTTATAGTTTACATCTATGAGCACAGGTTTTAAACCCGCCTGTTCTATGGCTAGTAGGGTAGCTATATACGTATGCGCAGCTACAAGCACCTCATCACCTTTTTGTAATCTACCTATCCTTTTATACCCTTCCAAAATCAATCGCAAGGCATCAAGACCATTACCTACTCCGATACAATGTTTTACGCTGCAATAGCTAGCAAAAGCAGCTTCAAATTGAGCTACTTCATCTCCTAGAATATACCATCCTTTGTCCAAGAATTTTTGGAAACGTTCTTTGAACTGCGTTTCAAAACGTGCATTTATTTTTTGTACATCTACAAACGGAATAATCATAATAACACATTTTCTAAATGAGCATGATGAGCTGTTTTGATACTATAAAAACGATGCACAAAAGGACGAGCTCCAAAACTTTCTTTCCAGTAACTTAATCCTTCATTTAAATGTTGACCTTGATCCTCATTGGAAATACCAAAATCAAAATATCTTTTATGAACAAAAACTTTATTAATAAGTTCATCAAATAAAAAATCAAGTGCACCTAATTCCTGCTTTTGATTATTTCCTGCAGCATACTGTACATGAGCAGTTGTCTTTGTTTCAAAAAGGGTAGCTCCAGCAACCACACATCCCTTATAGTAAACATTAAATTGTCTAATTTGTTTAGGAAATCGCTTATGCAACAATTCAATTTCTGTTAAACTATGTGTTGGACTTACATTATGTTTCTCACGTCTGTTAGGAATTAAAACCTCATCCCAGAAGGCTTCAAAAAAAGATTCTTCTTTAAGGATTAATTCTTTCTTTCGAGAACGTTCAATACCACGGTTACGGTTACGAGAAAAAGCTAGTTTCTTTCTATAATCTATAGTTGCCGTAACATCTATTCTAGTAGTTTTTGCTTCTACTATAAATTGAAGATAGGCTAGTTCTTCTGATGGGATATTACAATAAAAAGATGGGATTTCTTTAATATGAAATAATGCTATATTTTCTTCATTAAGGCTTTCTAATAATGTTTTAAAAATCCCCAGATATCCTGAAAATTTTAGTGTAGATTGAACAACCAATCCTCCATAGCTTAATCCCTGATGACTATATAATTGCCTGTTATTGATATTTGCTGGTAATATTGCAACCAATTTTTTTTCTGCAAAAATCATACGAGAAGCATCAACAAAGCGATCGCTATGATATTCTATAAAATCTCGATCAAATAAAAATGTTGCATTCTTTGCCTTTGCAACAAAATCATTCCAAAGTTCTTTGTATTCAGGCTTATATGTTTTTACTGTATAAATAACTTTGTATTAATTTCGTAAAGATACCCAACACGTATCAACGTTTCTTTTTATACTTTTCGTATACCACATTTCCCGCATCATCAATAACCTTAACTACTCTATTTCTGAATAACCCTGTATTATCCAAATTATAACTAGAATCATCTTCCATATCTTGTAAGAGATTTTTATTTTCGCTTAAAGCTGAAAGTAAAACTCTAAATACATTAACATTAGAATGTAATTCTTTATCATAAGGAGTAGCTTCTACCCCATTCCATTTTATAGCCGCCAGTGCAGAATATATGGATTCGATTTTTGAAGGTTCTTGAGTACTGTACATCTCCCCAAAACCATCATTTCCTGCCCATCCGCCATGATCTGCCAAAACCACAATAAGCGCATTTGCATCTTTTTCTTCAATCATCTGGACGGTTTCCTTAATCCAGATATTACTGGATTGTACATTTTCTATATATTCCTCACGATCTGCAGTAATGCGATCATCTACTCTTAAGAAATGTACATGATGTGGTAATACCCGTTCTACAAAATAAAACTTGGGTTGATCAATCTGTTGTCCTTTTTCAAAAGCTTTTTTGAAATCTGCTGCCACATCATTTTCAATTCGCTCATCATTACTGAAATAAGGTATGGTATCAAAAGGAATATGGTAATGATCATACTTCTGAACTGCCCTATTCTGCATAAAATATTCCGCCTCTCCTATAAAAAAATTATAATAGCCATTTGTTTTTAAAGTTTGTATAACTGCATTATCCCCACAAATAACATCTCTGGTTTTGGAACTTTCCAAAGTAGGAAACATACTGTCTCCAAAATAATGTTGTTTCATCGCAAACATCGAAGCATTGGAAGTCAAACTTGCCGGGTAATTGCTTCTAAAATTGTTGTATAGCTTAAAATCCCTATTGGCCAACCAATCATAAATATCACTCTCATATCGATAATGCTCTCCACGCATTTCAGACTGTGCAACATATCCGTCTGGTTGTAAAATATAAATATTAGGTTTATGCTTAAGCTTTAAGTCAGAGAAGCCATCAGGGTATTCCATCCATGCAATGCGCCCACTATGTTCATACAGATGTATGATATTCTTAACCAAGGGAATAATAGCCATGATCGCAATGAGTGTCAATACTTTTTTATACTCCTTTGCATACTTCCAGACAAGAAACACCGTAATCACAAGGATGACAGTCAATGCTTTTTTCATCATCTTAAGTTTAATGGCCTGAGACATTAAACAAGCGGTAACCATGATGATCAATATAAAACGTACTTTATCTTCATATTTCTTAAACCGCGGGAATAATCTAAAGAAAAAATAACTTCCTGTAAATACCAGAATAGGAATGCCCAAAAACACCAGTATAAAAAAACGAAGGTGTTCTCCTGAATTTATCGAAGAATAGTTATTTGAATAATAAAACAAGAAAGGATATAACCCACAAATAAACCCTAAAAGCAAAGGGTGTTCACTATGTTTATCTAAAAAAGCACTGATTCTCTTTATCATACTTTATTGTTCTTAACGCGATAATGATACATTATACGTGCAGTTTCAGGAATAGGCTCTTTCTTTATCAGTTCAAAATAGGTTTCGAAACTTGTTTCAAATTGTTGTTGATTGTAAAAATCAAAGTGAGCAATAAACTCACGTTTTCGTTTTAATAAAGATGCTACCCAGGAATCTTCACGTTTTGGAAACTCTATGATAAGATCTTTAGAAAACATTGCCAGAAAATTAGCTGTTTTTTCAAAGGGAACATTTCCGGAGAGCGTAATATGATGTATTAACGCCAGTGCCATAACGGTATCTGGAGCATATGTTTTAAGGCGATCAATCAGTGCATTGCGCTCCGTATTTTGAAATCCAATTCCAGGAGCTGGTTGCAATAGATCACTCACAAAAGTGAGCATATTATCTTCCTTATTTTCCTGTATCTGTTTATAATTTTGATCAATTGCTACGGCATCAATATCTGTCACAATAAGATGGCCCACTTGATCTTGAATAGTACGCGCAAAAGTCCCATCATTACCCCCTAAATCGATAACACGTTCTGGTTGTAATTCTTTTATCCAACTACGGATTAACGTCTTCTTATAGTCAAAGGCTTTTTGTTCATAATTGGTTTTGGTATAATAATCGCCCCATTCTGTTGCAGACTTTATTTTCAGTTTTTTGATATGATCAAAAAGACTCTGCAGTATATAATTTTGCGCTTTTCGCGAAAGCGTAATCATTTTTGTTTCACTCTTATAATCCTCTTGATGCTTGGCCTCCATCTTTGCCAATAAGTGAATATTGGTTTGAATAATCGCATTGAGTTTTGTTTTTAATGGCAGCATGGACGAGATAAGTGCTAAAGGAATACCATCAATATGCGTTTGCATCATTTTTAATACTTCGGTACCATGGTATTTTGCCAAAATCAACGGGCCGAAAAAATGTGAGACGAACTGTTTGTAACCACGCCAAGGTGTCCCCTCTTCATAAAAATCAAAAGATAGAGTATCAATGAGTATAGGTTTTCCTTTATGCAATGTAATATTATAGGCAGAGGCATCTTTAAGAATATACCCTTTAGACAATGCAAACTTTTGTAATCGTAACGTTAATAATGCCGCTTCCTTATATTGCTCAAAACTCCATTCGTAGGGGTTGGTAATAAATGGAATAGGTTCCGGAGTGATCACAATTTGATCTTCAGAACGACTCGTTTCTGTATGCTTTATAAGTAGACCTTTATTGATAAGTGTTTCATAAAAGCCGCTATCCGATAAGGATTGATATTGTTTAAAATAAAGAGGGGTTATATGCCTGCGTAATATCCCTTGATCATAAAAAAGATGACCTGAAGGATCTCTGAAGGAAGCATCGTGAATATGATTATTCTTCTGGCTCATGGGCTTCGGTATCTTGCTCCTCAATATCTATTGAATCATAGCTATCCTCCTTGACCAATCCAAAAAAAGATTTTACTTTATGCATTATATTTTTTGAGAATAGTACAACCCCTGCAGCTACAGCTACTATGGCCTGTACAATCATTGCGCCGAGTCCCGGATCAAAATATAAAAATGACATAAATGAACGATTTATAAGTTATATGCTTATCTTCTTTGTTTCAATCTATATGCTGTAGTCGAAAACTATAGTATCTTTTCAAAAGACAGAATACAGACTCAAAGAAACTAAAAAACTCCCACTTCCGTAAATTATAATGGGAAAATTTATGCTTTATTGCGTTTACGATCTACTTCCTTCAGTAATACTTTACGTAAGCGAAGATGGTTAGGAGTTACCTCTACATATTCGTCTTCTTGGATATACTCCAGCGCTTCTTCCAATGAAAACTTTATTGCTGGAACGATACGGGCTTTATCATCGGCTCCAGAAGATCGTACATTGGACAATTTTTTGGTTTTCGTAACATTAACTACCATATCGTCTTGACGACTATTTTCACCAATGACCTGACCTTCATAAATATCTTCTCCTGGATCTACAAAAAACTTACCTCGATCCTGAAGCTTATCAATAGAATAAGGAATAGCTGCACCATTTTCCATAGATACCAAAGAGCCATTAATACGACCTGGAATATTACCTTTAAGAGGCTGATATTCTTTAAAACGGTGCGCCATAATCGCTTCTCCAGCAGTTGCCGTAAGTAACTGGTTACGTAAACCTATAATTCCACGAGACGGGACCATAAATTCGATGAGCATACGCTCCCCTTTAGCCTCCATGCTTAATAATTCGCCTTTGCGTTGTGTTACCATTTCTACAGCTCTTCCGGATACATCTTCGGGAAGGTCAATGGTTAATTCTTCTATCGGCTCACATTTAACACCATCAATTTGTTTAATAATCACCTGAGGTTGTCCGATCTGTAATTCATACCCTTCACGGCGCATAGTTTCTATAAGTACAGATAAGTGTAATACCCCACGTCCAAAAACCATAAACTTATCAGCACTATCTGTTTCATTAACACGTAGCGCAAGGTTTTTCTCCAATTCTTTGGTCAGACGTTCTTTAATATGACGAGAGGTCACATACTTACCATCTTTTCCGAAAAATGGCGAGTCATTAATAGTGAACAACATACTCATAGTAGGTTCATCTATAGCTATGGTTTTAAGACCTTCAGGTGCTTCTGCATCTGCAATGGTATCTCCTATTTCAAAACCTTCTAAGCCTACTAATGCACAAATATCTCCAGCTTCAACTTTAGCCACCTTTTTACGTCCTAAACCGTCAAAAGTGTGTAACTCTTTTATTTTTGATTTTTTAATAGTGCCATCACGCTTCACTAAGGACACGGCCGTATTTTCTTCTAAAACACCACGCTGTAAACGACCTATGGCTATACGACCGGTAAATGATGAGAAGTCGAGTGAAGTGATTAATAATTGTGTGGTTCCTTCAGCAATTTTTGGCGTTGGAATATGTTCCAAAACCATTTCAAGTAAGGGTTCAATCGTCGTTGTAGGCTGCTCCCAATCATCACTCATCCAATTGTGCTTGGCACTTCCGTATACGGTTGGAAAATCTAACTGCCATTCCTCTGCGCCCAGTTCAAACATAAGATCAAACACTTTCTCATGAACTTCATCTGGAGTACAGTTTTCCTTATCGACCTTATTAATAACTACACAAGGTTTTAATCCTAGGTCAATGGCCTTCTGTAATACAAAACGCGTTTGCGGCATTGGTCCTTCAAAAGCATCAACCAAAAGCAATACACCATCAGCCATATTTAAGACACGCTCTACTTCACCGCCAAAATCGGCGTGACCAGGAGTATCTATAATATTGATTTTAGTTCCTTTATAATTAACAGAAACATTCTTTGAAGTAATGGTTATACCACGTTCTCGTTCCAGATCATTATTATCTAGAATGAGTTCACCTTTATTTTCGTTTTCACGAAACAGGCTACAGTGATACATAATCTTATCGACTAGTGTAGTTTTACCGTGATCAACGTGTGCGATGATTGCAATATTTCTGATATCCATAATCGAAGCCTCTTTTTGGCGGTGCAAAGGTACTTCCAAATTATGAGCTTAAGACTAAAAGTTAAAAGTATTTTACACCCTCTATTACATACGTTCTGGAACGTCTATTCCTAAAAGAGCTAAAGCAGATTTTATTACCTCTGCAACTTTTAAACTTAATCCAACACGAAATGATTTCTCGGCTTCTGAAGTTTCCCCCAGAATCGAAACATTCTGATAGAAAGAATTAAACGCTTTAACTAAATCGTAAGTATAATTTGCAATAATCGCAGGACTATGCTTTTCAGCTGCAAGCTGGATTGCGGTTGGATACTCTTGTATCGCTTTTAGCAACTCTTTTTCCTTAGGGTGTAGTATATTTCCATGAATACCGAGCACAACTCCTATTTCTTTTGCTTTACGTTTTATAGATTGGATACGTGCATAGGCAAACTGAATGTATGGGCCTGTATTTCCTTGGAAATCTACAGATTCTTCTGGATTAAATAGAATTCGCTTTTGAGGATCCACTTTAAGGATATAGTATTTAAGCGCTGCAAGGCCTATAACCTTGTACGTATTTTTCTTTTCGTCTTCTGAAAGACCATCAAGCTTACCCAATTCCTGAGCAATATCTCCAGCAGTTTTTGCCATTTCTGTAATAAGATCATCAGCATCTACAACAGTTCCTTCCCGCGATTTCATTTTCCCGGAAGGAAGGTCAACCATACCATAACTCAAATGAAATAAGTGCTCGGCCCAATCATAACCTAGTTTCTTTAAAATGAGAAAAAGCACCTTAAAATGATAATCTTGCTCATTACCTACGGTATAAATCATACCCCCTACATCAGGATGATCCTTAACACGCTGTATCGCTGTTCCTATATCTTGCGTCATATAGACCGCAGTTCCATCGGCACGTAAAACAATTTTTTCATCCAAACCATCTTCTGTAAGGTCACACCAAACGGAGCCATCTTCTTTTTTATAGAAAACGCCTTTGGACAATCCTTCTTCAATATTATCCTTTCCTAATAAGTAGGTATTGCTTTCATAATAGTAACTATCAAAATCAACACCCAAATCGGTATACGTCACTTTAAAACCATCGTACACCCATTGATTCATGGTCTTCCACAAGGCTACAGTCTCCTCGTCACCCCTTTCCCACTTTCTAAGCATTTCTTGTGCTTCCACAAGGGAAGGAGCATTCTTCTTGGCTTCTTCTATAGACTGACCTGCGTCAACCAGAGTCGCTATCTCAGTTTTATATACTTTATCAAACTTAACATAGTAATTGCCTACAAGTTTATCACCCTTCAATCCTGAACTTTCAGGGGTTTCACCATTACCATATTTTTTCCAGGCGAGCATGGATTTACAAATATGAATTCCACGGTCATTAATGATCTGCGTTTTATATACTTTTTTACCTGAAGCTTCAATAATTTTACTTACCGCATACCCTAATAGGTTATTTCGTATGTGACCAAGATGTAAGGGTTTATTCGTATTGGGTGAAGAATATTCAACCATCACAGCCTTACCAGAAGGAGCTACATGACCGTAAGTCGTTTGATCATGGATGTTTTCAAAGAAATCAAGATAGTATTGATCGTGTATCACCAGATTCAAAAATCCCTTGATCACATTAAAATCGGAAACCTCCGTCACATTTGTCTTGAGGTACTCTCCTAATTGTGTTCCTATTTGCACAGGGTTTCCTTTGACCACACGTAGCATTGGAAAAACCACTACGGTGATATCTCCTTCAAATTCTTTACGCGTAGCTTGAAATTCTACAGCTGGTAAACTGGCATTAAAAATAGATTGAAATGCTTCTTTTACATTATCACTAAGAATCTCTTGTAAAGACATGTTACGTAATTAATCAGGTTTTCAAAAATCTTATTCCTCTTATAATCGAGCGCAAATATACTTTAAAAAAGAACGATGCCATCCTTCATTCACCTTGAAAACCCTATCTTTAAAAGAAAAAATGTTGCTTAATGTTTCTTACAATAATCCTGAGATTCGTAAAAAAATAGATACTACTCTCGGAAAACCCATTCCACTCCGAGAACGTTTAAAAATGAGAGATATAGGATTAGGGCATTTGATTATTACGGACTCGAGCATACACATACATAATGTATTAATTCTAGATTCCAATCGGAATTTATGTAATATCGAAATACGGCCTAAAGGAATCATTATTGGATTTCGGTCACTGCTTGAATCTTATGCGCTTATCATTCCTTACTGGAAACTCCGTTTGTATAAAGGTCGAGCAGAAGAATATTCTATATATAATGATCAATATTATATAAAGATTGCCGCCAAAGTTTCAGAGAAACGGATTCATAAATTTATGAAACGTATTCTGAAGGAAAGGATCTTGCAACTACCATCACATATCGATCAATTTTAGTCAAAAATTTCTTTATGGATTCTTAATCCTGGACTACCGGACAATAACATTTGAATTCAGTACTAATGGCTGGAATGAATAAAAGTTTAAGAAATTGAAGATTATTTGGAAGAGTAGCGTATAATAAAAAAAGCATAGCCGTCATATATTACTACCGTATCGGTCGCTTTTTAAATCCTACTAAAAAAATTAACCATAATGTTTGAGATGAATCTTTATATTTTTCTCTAATAGTGAAAACTACAACACCAATAGAGCATTCATCATTTTATGAGCGACTATGCTATTTCAAATATACAAATTCCCTATCAACCAGATAGATTATTTAAGAAAAATTTAATTTATGTTATGATATCGGCTAAGGTTTTGTTTTCTAAGACAGAAAGCGTACTATCTCTCACTTCAATCATCAATGCATGAAGATTACATTTCTCTTCATCCTTACAATCATCGCAACGTTCATAGAAATTCAAACTCACGCAAGGCAAAAGAGCTATTGGACCTTCCAAAATACGTATAACAGCAGCCATGGGAATCTCTGAAGGCTCTTTAATAAGATAATAGCCTCCGCCTTTACCTTTTTTTGATCCCAAAAATCCTGACTTCCTTAATGTCAACAATATACTCTCTAAAAACTTCTTTGAAATAGCTTCGGCATCTGCAATTTCCTGAATAAGAACAGTGCCTTCTTCCTTACGCCTGGCGATGTAACAAAGTGCCTTTAATCCGTATTTTGTTTTTCTTGAAAGCATGAATCAAATGTACATTATTTTTTAGGAAGGAAAACTTCGGCCATCATACATCGTGCGCTTCCACCTCCACAATATTCGATGACTTCCAAAGGACTATGAATGATCTCACTGTATTTACGAATTTCCTGTACTTGTTTTTCAGTCAAGCTCTCGTATGCAGCAGTACTCATCACAAGATATGGTGTTTCTTCATTACCTAATACCTGTAACATATTGCCGGCAAAAGCTAATAATTGCTCTTCAGAGATTTCGATGATGACTTTTCCATCTTCCTTTAAGTGACTAACTACATTTTTACGTTCTTTTTTATCATCAATAGCATCCAGACAAATCACTGAGAAGTCCTTTGCAACACACATCATAACATTAGTATGATAAATAGGTAAGCGTTCTCCATTAACATTTTGATTTGCTGTAAAAATTATCGGAGTGTATTCAAAATCTTCACAAAATTCAATAAATACTGCTTCATGCGCTCTAGGAGAGAGTGCACAATATGCTTTTCTGCCAGATCGATCTAGAACGACACTTCCTGTACCCTCTAAAAAGAATCCTTCATCTTCAGCTGATGAATAATCTACTACATCATCAATCACAAACCCTTGTTCTTCTAGAACATCAAAGACATCTTCTCTGCGCTCTGTTCTTCTATTTTCCGCAAACATAGGATATTTTACGACAGTTCCTGAATCATGAAAACTCACCCAATTATTAGGGAAATGGGCATCTGGAGTATCTTGTCCGGGAATATCTTCTACGACTACAACCTCAACACCAACACTTTGTAATTTCTCTACAAAATCATCAAACTCTTTTTCAGCTCTGGTTTTAAGCTCTTCATGTGATGTATTTTTAATTACCTTCTGATAATAATTATTGACAGCTGTTTGTTCATTTGCTCTGAAATTAACAGGTCGTATCATCAATATAGTGTTCGTTATTTGTCGCATTTTAAATGTGTAGTTTTAGTTTAGTTTTACTTAATTATTTAGTTGGCTGTTAGTTTTATTTTTTTATATCATCCAGTATCATTTTAGCATGAGTTCTGGTATTTTCTATGAACAATTTACTTGTATTTAATCCTGCATTTATTACCCCGGCAACATAGACATTAGAAAGTGGAGTTTCCAATGTTTCTTCATCATGTACGGGTGTCTTATATTGATCATCTCCTATAGGTAATCCCAGTTTTTCAAAAAGTGAATAATCTGGCTTATAACCGATCATTGCAAGCACAAAATCATTTTCAATTTCTACAATTCCATCTGGAGTTTCCAGAATAACGCTCGTCTTTCGTATTTCTTTTACAATAGTATTAAAAAAGGCTTTAATTGTCCCTTCCTTAATTCTATTCTCAATATTGGGTTTTATCCAATATTTTGTTTTAGGATATATTTCGGATTCCCGAATTGCCATGGTAACATCTGCACCCTTATAATAGGTTTCCAGAGCTACATCACAAGCAGAGTTGGCCGCTCCTATAACCAAAATCTTCTGTCCAATATATCGATGCGGACTGTCGTAAAAATGCTTCACTTTAGGCAAGTTCTCACCAGGCACGTTAAGCATTCTGGGGGTATCGTAAAATCCTGTACATACAATAACGGCTTTCGCAAAAGCGATTCCCTTATCTGTTTTCAAACAATACCTATCTCCCTCTTTAGTCATAGTTTGAACAGTAGTATAGAGTTTGAGAGGTAATTGCCAACTTTCCTGAACCCTTCTATAATATTCTAAAGCTTCCTTACGTGTAGGTTTATCATTATGAGCTACAAATGGTACTCCTCCTATTTCCAAAAGATTGGATGTGGAGAAAAAAATCATCTGCTCCGGAAAGTTATAAATAGCGTTAACTAACACTCCTTTTTCAACAATGAGAAAATTCAGCCCCTTCTTTTTAGCTTCTATTCCGCAGGCCAATCCTATGGGACCTGCTCCTATTATAATTAAATCTCCCTGATATAAAGTTTCTTTCATCTGCTTAACGATTTCGCCAAAAAAACGGGGTAAATAAAATAAGAACGGTAAATAATTCCAATCTTCCGATGAGCATTAGAAAAGCACACCACCATTTAGCCAAAACCGGTATACCATAAAAATTATCGACCGGACTCAAGTCGCCAAATGCAGGTCCAACATTCCCTAGTGCCGAAGCGGCTCCACCTAAGGCCGTTTTAAAATCCAAACCTAAAGCACCTAATACAGAAGCTCCCACAATCCAAGCCAACATATATAAAATGAAGAAAGCCAAAATATTATAGACAATATTTCGATCTATTGCACGAGCATTATATCGCACTGGAAGGATAGCATTAGGATGTAAGGTCCGTCTAAATTCGACAAAGGCATTACGTACTGTGATATAATGGCGTACCACTTTTATTCCTCCTGCAGTTGAACCGGCAGATCCTCCTAAAAACATTAAGCCAAAGAAGATTACTGTCAGAAAAGGAGTCCAGGCTGTAAAATCTGCAGTAACAAAACCTGTTGTTGTAATTACGGCTAATACCTGAAAAAGTCCATGACGAATGGCACTTTCTATTCCTCCCAAAACCTGAGGATGCGCAATCGATGATGTAGCAAAGTCTGCCTTAAAATAAATCACAAAAACGGCAATGAGGGTAAATCCAATTATAAAAGTTCCGTATAGTTTAAACTCTTCGTCCTTCAATATTTTTTGAATCTTTCCTTTAAATGCAAAATAGCTTAACACAAAATTTGTCCCAGCCAGAAACATAAACAACATAATGATATACTGAATGATGGGTGTATCGTTCCAGTGGGCTATGCTCGCATTTTTAGTCGAAAACCCTCCGGTAGACAGCGTACTCATCGCATGATTTATAGCATCAAAAAACGACATCCCTGCCAGTTTTAATATTATAGTTTCAACAGCAGTAAGACCAAAATAAATCAACCATAAACGCTTGGCTGTATCCGTAATACGAGGATGTAATTTATCTGCACTTGGACCAGGAGCTTCTGCCGCAAAAAGCTGCATACCTCCTATACCCAGCAAAGGTAATATAGCAATGGCCAGTACTATAATTCCCATTCCACCAATCCAGTGTGTTGTACTTCTCCAAAAAAGTATACTCTTAGGAAGAGCCTCTATATCATTAAGAATAGTAGCTCCAGTTGTTGTATAGCCGCTTATTGTCTCAAAAAAAGCATTGGTAAATGAAGGAATAGCTCCAGAAATCAAATAGGGCAACATCCCACTCAATGACATCACCAGCCAACCGAAAGTAACGACAATATATCCTTCTCGCTTCTTTATCTCTTTCTTGTGATTACGTGTAATAAACATCAGAAAGGTTCCAGTAAAAAGTGTAATCAATCCAGCAGATGAAATTTCTAAGGCCACTCCATCTTTAATAATAAAACTCAATATCCCCGAAATAAGCATAAAACCACTATTAAATAGTAGTAATAATCCCATGAGGTAAAAGATGATTCTATAATTGAGTTTAGGCATGCGCGATTAGACAAACATTTTTTCAACTTTTTTGATAGAACGGGGTAAACAGCAAACAACAACCCTATCTCCTGCCAGGATTCTAAAATCACCAAGAGCTATAACGCCTTGGTCATTACGCACAATCCCAGCTATAGTAGCTGATCTTGGAAAATCAACATCTTTAATGAGTTTATTATCTAAAGCAGATGTAGGTTTTACAATAAATTCCAATAACTCAGCATTCATATTATTGAGTTTAGTCATCGCAACAACTTCTCCGCGTCTTATATATCGGAATATGGTATTTGCAGCAAGTAGCTTTTTATTAATCAAAGTATCAATACCTATACTATGAGAAAGTTGAAAATAGTCCATATTCTCAACAAGAGCTATTGCTTTTTGAAGTCCTTTAGATTTTGCAACGAGACAGGACATAATGTTGGTTTCACTATCACCTGTAACAGCAATAAAAGCGTCCATATCATTAAGATCTTCTTCCTCCAATAATTCTACATTACGGCCATCACAATTTATCACTAATGCCTTAGGCAACATATCTGCTAGATCTGCTGCGCGCTCACGATCCTTTTCTATTATTTTAACCTTAAATTTATTGCAACATAAATCTTTGGCGGTTTTAGAGCCTATCCTTCCTCCTCCCAATATCATAACATTACGGATTTCCTGTTTTACTTTTCCCGTAAGCTTATATAATTCTTCGACACCTCCCTTTATAGTCATAAAATATACCTGATCTCCTTCTTTAAATAAGGTATCTCCTCTAGGGATAATAGTATATTGGGTTCCAAAGCGCTGTATGGCAATAGGCATAAAATGTAATTCTGGAAATACTTGTGCCACTTCTTTGACATTCTTTCCGACAAAAGATGCTGTCTTTGACAAGGTGGTTCCCACCATAGTTAATGCACCTCCTTCAAATTCATAACTATCATTAAAAGCACTTTGATCTAGCAACAATTCAATTTCTGCCGCCGCCAGACTTTCAGGGGAAATCAATTCATCTATACCAAATTTTGAAAAACCCGCAAGCTCTTTATGTTCGATAAATTCGGTATTGGATATTCGGGCAATTGTACGCAACGCGCCTAATTGTTTTGCAAGAACACAAACGGTAATATTTGTTGTCTCACTTGCTGTTACGGCAATCACAAGATCTACATTTTCTACTCGTGAATCCTGTAGGATAGAAATAGAGGTAGCATCACCTTTAATGGTACGTATATCCAAGTGCGTATCTGCATACGTCAGGCTTTCTTTATCAGTATCAATAAGTGTTATGTCTTGAGACTCGTATGAGAGCAATTTAGCTAGATGAAATCCCACTTCTCCTGCACCCGCAATGATAATCTTCATTTTATTTTTTATGAAAAGTATCACAAAGATAAAGGATTGATTAGAAAAAAAGAGTGTTTTGTTAATTAGCCTTATATCCCACTCACATCTTTTAAATCAGAAACCATATAGACATGTAAAAACTCTAGATAAGTTAAGTAGGCATTACATCCCTAAGGTGTATATTTGCCAAAAATTTGTGAT
Organism: uncultured Flavobacteriaceae bacterium; assembly: GCA_964589085.1. Taxonomy (GTDB): domain Bacteria; phylum Bacteroidota; class Bacteroidia; order Flavobacteriales; family Flavobacteriaceae; genus Dokdonia. Next base: position 20,911 of record CAZPTJ010000007.1, read on the forward strand.
GTCCAAAAATGTGACGCCATATCAATCTTCAGATCAATCCAAAAAGGAACAGGTTGAACAAATGTTTGATACTATTTCTAAGGATTATGATGGACTTAACCGTATTATTTCCTTTGGAATTGATGTAAAATGGCGTAAAAAAGTTATTCGCCTTATTAAGGAGCGTGACCCTAAACAAATTTTGGATATTGCCACAGGCACAGGAGATCTGATCATAAGCCTTGCCGAAAGTGAGGCGGAACAATTAATAGGGCTCGATCTTTCTGATGGGATGCTGGAAATAGGACGTCAAAAAATTTCAAAAAAAGATTTGGATGGGCGTATCGAAATGATTCAAGGAGATAGTGAGGCTATACCCTTTGAGAATAATAGTTTTGATGCAATTACGGTAGCTTTTGGTGTTCGTAACTTTGAACATTTAGAAAAGGGATTGAGTGAGATTTATAGAGTTCTAAAGCCAGGTGGGATATTTGTAGTTTTAGAAACTGCAGTACCTACAAAAACTCCGTATAAACAGGGATATACTATATATTCCAAATATATTCTACCCGTAATAGGGCGTCTTTTCTCTAAAGATCCCAAGGCATACAAATATTTATGTGAAAGTGCTTCTGTTTTTCCTTTCGGTGAACGATTCAACAATATTTTACGCAAAATTGGGTTTAAGGATGTGAAAGATTTACCACAAACCTTTGGTGTTGCATCCATATACACGGCATCTAAGTAATTTATATGAGAGTTTTACTATCTACCCTTTTTCTACTTTGTACTTTAATTGCTAATGCCCAAGGCCTTTTTGGACCGCGTGTACAAAACAATCAGAATTTTGATAAAAAAACACTTTCCTGGGGGTTTTATTTCGGAGGGAATAATTTGGACTTTAATTTTGACTATGAAAATGATGAGGAAGATATCCAAACAGAGCGTTCTTTTGGGTTTAATGTTGGCTTAATAAGTGATCTTCGTATTTCTAAATACATAAACCTGCGATTGGAGCCAGGTCTCGTTTTTAATCGCAGGGATTTGATATTTCCGGACAATCCCCAATTTGATACTCCGGAAGATTTTATCCGAGAGGTGCAATCTACCTATATCTATCTACCATTGTTAGTTCGTTTTTCAACCAAGCGTGTAAATAATTGGAAGCCTTTTGTGACAGCAGGTGTCGCTACGGCCATTAATTTATCTTCAAATGAAGATAATCCGGATGATAATTTTAGTGGAACATTCCGATCAATACGAAATCCTCTTTTTTATGAATTTGGATTTGGTATCGATTTATATCTTTTCTTTTTCAAGTTTACACCTAGTATTCGTGGTATCTTTTCTTTTGGAGATGAACTGGTTCCGGATGATGATCCCAATAGTCCCTGGACCGGCAATATATCGAGTCTTTCTACCAGAGGGTTTTTTATTAATTTCACCTTTCAATAGTCTTGCTTTCCTTGCTATTGTGATCTAAAAAACTCACTTAAACATATACCCGTTGCCATAGCTACATTAAGACTTTCTGTGGCTTGAAGTCTACCAAATTTTGGAATTGTAATTCTGAAATCTATAAGTTGCTCCAATATAGGAGAAATTCCATTTGCTTCATTACCCATAAGCATTACAGCATCTTTAACCGATTCTGTACGATACAAATTAGTTCCATCCATAAAAGTCCCAAAAACAGGTCGTTGTTCTTTTTTTAGAAAAGATTCCAGGGACACATAATGTACTTTTATTCTGGATAGTGATCCCATAGTGGCTTGTACCACTTTAGGGTTATAACAGTCTACAGTGGCTGCAGAGCAAACCAGATCGGTTATACCATACCAATCACATAGTCTAATGATCGTTCCTAAATTTCCAGGATCTCTTATATCATCAAGTGCTACGGTAATTCCTGTTTTTTTAATCGTTTTTTGTTCAGGTATTTTAAAAAGCCCTAAGACCTGCTGCGCAGATTTAAGAGAACTTATTTTTTCTAATTGTGTATTACTAACTTGTGTTACCTGAATATTAAAATCAGTCGCCACTTTTTTAATAAAATTGGTACTACTAGAATATATAGCTTCAGCCTTAATATCAGAATTTAAAAATTCCAATACACTCTTTGTCCCTTCAACACAGAACACTCCTTCCTGCTGTCGGTACTTTTTTTGTTTTAAACTCGTTATTCGTTTGGTTTGGTTTTTGCTTAATACCATCTATACCATTTTTACCTGCTAAATTTACCTAATTAAAATGCATATTTTTCTTTTAAGTATATTTAAAATATAAGGGGTATTAAACGTATTTTTGAATTCTTATCAATAGCTATTGCAGAATCTTTTTGCCAAAATATTATTTCTATTTGTGCTCGCAACACTTCTTACAGGATGTAATGCGACAAAGAGAGTCCCTGAAAATGCCCATTTACTAAAAGATCACACTATATATGTAGATGGGGAAAAAGAGAAAAATTCTCGTACCTACAACTATCTAGTACAAAAACCCAACAATAGACTTCCGTTATTAGGTACTCCTGTGCGACTACATATTTATAATCTTGCTAGGCCTAATATTGATTCTATTTTACGTTCAAAATATATCGAAAACGAAAAGAAGCGTAAATTTATGACAGGTTTGCTTTCGCGAAAGCAATTAGATCGTTATATCACTTTAAAATCAAGATTTAATAGTTGGCTTAAAAAAACGGGAGAGCCTCCAGCAATTGTCACAGATGCCATTACCCAAAAATCGGCTGACCGACTAACAGCATACTACACACATAATGGTTATTTTAATGCAGAAACTACCTACGAGATTAATCGAGATAGTTCTAAAACAGCTACTGTAGATTATTTTGTAAAAAGAGGTAAACCTTATCCTCTAGATTCTCTCAAAACCTTTATAGACTCCCCAGTTGCAGATTCTATCTTTAATAACCATAAAGGAGAATCCTTCTTTAAAAAAGGAGAACCTTATCGTACTGAGAATAAAGATAGAGAGGTGGAACGCATAGTGAGTATGTATCGGAACAATGGACTTTTTCATTTTGAACGGGAACAGATTAGATTCATTGCCGACACCTTTAAAACGGGTCATAAAACGAATATTGAACTTTATGTCAAGGATCGCAAAATCACCAGTGACGACAGCGCAGCAACGATCCCGTTTAAAATTCATAAAATAAGCAGGATTAATATTATAACTGATTATTCCTATGAAAATAGAAATAAACGTTTTCAAGACTCCACATTTGATTCGGGATTTAATTTTTATGCATTTGATAAGATTAAGTATCGCCTTAAGGCACTTACGGATATTATTCCTTTAAAACCAGGGGCTATTTATAGTGATTTGGAGCGATCTCAAACCTTAAGTAGGTTAAGTGGTTTACGCACTTTTAAGTATCCAAATATTCAATACTTTCAGGACCCCGCAGATAGCACAGATGTTGGACTCATAGCTAATATCAACCTCACTCCTATTGAAAAATATAAACTTCGTGTAGATTTTGATGCTTCAACCTCAAACATTCAGGATATTGGTTTTTCGGGATTTGGATCACTCCTTATTCGTAATCTTTTTAGGGGCGCAGAAACTCTTGAAATATCAGGAAGAGGCGGAATAGGTGCTTCTGACGATGCTGCCAATAGTGACGACAGTTTCTTTAATATTACCGAAGTAGGCGGTGACTTGCGTTTGACATTTCCGAGAATATTTTTTCCTGTAAATACATCAAAACTTATTTCTCCCGGCTGGCAACCTACAACCAGTATTAATTTAGGATTCAGTTCGCAACAGAATATTGGTTTGGATAGAAATACCTTTTCGGGTCGTATAAGTTATAATTGGCTTCCCAGCAGGCGCCGTAATTATCAATTTGATTTAATTGATGCGCAGTTTGTTCGCAATCTCAATGTGGAAAACTACTTTAATATTTATACCAATAGTTTTGATGATCTGAATACCATTGCTTTGAATAATATTAATGCGGTCAATCCGGATTTCTTTGATACCACCGATGGTCAATCTGAATTGCGAATACCAGATGGAACGCAATCCTTTATTGATGAGGTTATAAATGGCAACATTCCTTTAAGTACAGATGAAATCACAGACGTAAATGCTATTGAAGAACGAAGAGAAAGACTTACAGAAAACAACCTTATTGTAGCGACTAATTTTTCATATACATTTAATAATCGTGAAAACTTGTTTGACAATACATTTTCGCGATTGCGATTACGCCTGGAACTTGCGGGTAATGCACTCTCACTTTTGGCAAATCTTGTAAATGCAACGGAAACAGAAGATAATAACCAGAGTCTTTTTGGTGTTGTTTTTTCGCAATATGCAAAAACCGAAGTAGATTATACTAAACATTGGTCCCTTGGTGGTGATAGTAGACTTGCCATACGCGCTTTTGGTGGATTAGCTGTTCCTTATGGTAATTCTAATAATATCCCATTTACTCGTAGTTTTTTTGCTGGAGGGTCCAATGACAATAGAGCATGGAGAGCATATGAATTGGGTCCAGGAAGAAGTGGCGGTCCGAATGAATTTAACGAAGCTAACCTTAAGCTAGCTTTGAATGTAGAAAACAGATTTAAGCTATTAGGACCTCTGGAGGGTGCCTTTTTTGTAGATATAGGTAATATCTGGAATATCTTTGATAATGTTGAAGATGAGGGAGCCGTTTTTACTGATTTTAGCAGCCTTGGAGATACTGCAATAGGCTCGGGCTTTGGTTTACGCTATGATCTGAGTTTTTTTGTGTTTCGTTTGGACTTAGGGTTTAAAACTTATGATCCGGGCCAATCCATAGGAGATCGCTGGTTTCGTGAATATAACTTTGGCAACGCCGTTTATAATATTGGTATTAATTACCCTTTTTAATGATAATTTTATACAGAAGGGCCGAAAAAATTGTCATTTTATGAAGTCCAAAGCGAGTATTCTGTAGCATAATATTTCTTATTTTTATCACCTTAATTTAAAATTATAGTATGGCTCATCAAATTAAGGCTGGAGTTGCTACTGGTCAGGAAGTTCAGGAAATTTTCAAGTATGCAAAAGCAAAGGGATTTGCTCTTCCTGCTGTTAACGTAATTGGCTCTAGTAGTATTAATGTCGTTTTAGAGACTGCCGCAGCACTTAATGCCCCAGTTATTATTCAGTTTAGTAATGGTGGCGCACAGTTTAATGCAGGTAAAGGTCTTAATAATGATGGACAGCATGCTGCTATTGCAGGTGCTGTGGCTGGCGCAAAACATGTGCATGAGCTTGCAAAAAAATATGGTGCCACAGTTATTCTCCATACCGATCATTGTGCAAAAAAATTACTTCCTTGGATTGATGGTTTATTGGATGCTAGTGAAGAACATTACAAACAGCATGGTACTCCTTTATACAGTTCTCATATGATAGATCTTAGTGAAGAACCTATAGCCGAGAATATAGAAATATGTAAATCTTATTTGGAGCGCATGAGTAAGATGGGCATGACCCTCGAAATTGAGTTGGGAATTACTGGAGGAGAAGAAGACGGCGTGGATAATACTGATGTAGACGATTCAAAATTATATACACAACCGGAAGAAGTAGCCTATGCTTATGAAGAACTAAAGAAGATAAGCAATCAATTTACAATCGCTGCTGCTTTTGGTAATGTTCACGGGGTATATAAACCGGGCAATGTAAAATTGACGCCTAAAATCTTGAAAAATTCGCAGGCTCATATTTCTGAGAAGTATGGTGTTCCTGCAAATACGATAGACTTTGTTTTCCATGGCGGAAGCGGCTCTACCGTTGAAGAGATTAGAGAAGCTATAGGATATGGTGTAATCAAGATGAATATAGATACTGATCTCCAATATGCTTTTGCTGAAGGAATAAGGGATTATTTCAGTGCAAATACAGACTATCTACAATCTCAAATTGGTAATCCTGATGGAGATGATTCTCCAAACAAAAAATACTATGACCCAAGAGTATGGCTTCGCAAAGCAGAAGGTACCATGCGAGCCCGTTTAGAAAAAGCTTTTGAAGATTTAAATAACATAAATACTTTATAGTTTATTTTTGTTTTCGCTTTAAGCGAAATCGTATTTTTAAAATATCCATACACAAACTTCGACATTATGGCCTGGTTTAAGCGAAAAGATAAAGGAATCCAAACTCCAACAGAAGAGAAGAAAGATACTCCGAAAGGTTTATGGTATAAATCTCCTACTGGAAAAGTTATTGATACCGAAGAGCTTGAAAAAAACTTTTATGTAAGTCCTGAAGATGGATATCACGTAAGAATTGGTAGTACTGAATATTTTGAAATCTTATTTGATGAAGGTAAGTTTAAAGAATTAGATAAGAGTCTAACTTCAAAAGATCCTTTAAAGTTTGAAGACAAGAAAAAATATGCAGATAGGCTAAAGGATGCTCAGGAAAAAACGGGATTAAAAGATGCTGTTCGAACGGCTGTTGGTAAATCAATGGGCAAGGATCTTGTTATTGCCTGTATGGATTTCAGATTCATAGGAGGTTCCATGGGTAGTGTTGTAGGTGAGAAAATTTCAAGAGCGGGAGATTATGCCTTAAAAAACAATATTCCTTTTATGATTATCTCAAAATCAGGAGGAGCTCGTATGATGGAGGCTGCATTATCGTTAATGCAATTGGCCAAAACATCTGCTAAGCTGGCGCAACTTGCTGCCGCAAAGATTCCTTATATTTCATTGTGTACAGATCCTACAACGGGAGGAACAACAGCATCATTTGCTATGCTTGGTGATATTAATATTTCAGAACCTGGAGCACTTATTGGATTTGCAGGTCCTCGTGTTGTACGAGATACTACAGGTAAGGAATTGCCTGATGGTTTTCAAACAGCAGAATTTGTTCAGGAACATGGATTCCTGGATTTTATTGTGCCTAGACAACATCTTAAAAGAAAGATTAACCTTTATCTTGATTTAATTACGAATCAGGCTGTACGCGTATAGAGATTGTATATATAATTAGAAAATAAGAAGTTCTCCTTTAGTTTTTTGAATTATTATAAGCAATCATTTCACCTCAATCTGTGCGGTTGATAGATTTGTGCCTTCGCGAGATTTCCGCCTTCGCGGAAATTAATTGTTATTTTTTGCGATCAATCACATAGTTGACCATAAGTTCAAGAGCATCTCTGTAAGCAGATTTTGGAAATGTGTATAATAGGGTAATGGCTTGCTGTTGTATTTCCTTCATCTTTCGTTCAGCATAAACCAATCCTTCTTTATCTTTTACAAACTGTATAACCTCTTTGACTCTTTTTTTATTTCTATTGTGATTTTTTACGCTATTAATTAACCACCTACGTTCCTTTTCCGAACAGGTATTAAGCACATAGATAAGTGGTAAAGTCATTTTCTTCTCTTTGATATCAATACCCGTAGGCTTCCCTATTTTCTCCTCGCCATAATCAAATAAATCATCTTTTATTTGAAAAGCGGTTCCAATAAGTTCTCCAAATCTGTGCATTGTACTAACTTGATCCTTGGCATGTACGGCACAGGCACCTATTGCACAACAGGCAGCAATAAGTGTTGCCGTTTTTTGTCTAATAATTTCAAAGTAAATGTCTTCTGTAATATCAAGCTTACGTGCTTTTTCTATTTGCAATAATTCTCCTTCACTTATTTCGCGTACAGCAACTGAAATAATTTGCAATAGGTCAAAATCCCCATTGTCCAATGAAAGCAATAATCCTCGAGAAAATAAAAAATCTCCAACGAGAACAGCAATCTTATTTTTCCAAAGTGCATTTAACGAAAAGAAACCTCGTCGTCTATTACTATCATCTACAACATCATCGTGCACAAGACTGGCAGTATGTATCAATTCAATAACAGAGGCACCTCTATAGGTACGATCATTAACTTCCCCATCATTCAACATTTTTGCAACCAAAAAAACAAACATAGGTCGCATTTGCTTACCCTTTCGATTTACGATATAATGGGTAATTCTATTAAGCAACGCAACTTTGGATCGCATGGAGAGGGCAAACTTTTCTTCAAAAAGTTCCATCTCGTAAGCGATCGGTTCCTTAATTTGTGCAACTATTTTCATAAATGATGCAAAAGCTTCTACATAATCGCTTAATTATACGAAGTGACTTCGCTCCTATTTCTATATAGTTTTTTATCTACACATCCGATCATACTCTGTTTATCAAGGTCTTCTCCAACAAATGTAATTACACGATCAAGAACTTCTGAAGGATTGTCCAATGTATCTTTATAGTTTACGTAGATCATTTCTACTCCAGGTTCATTATTTTCCCATAATTCTACCGTGTTTAAGAGTTTATGATAAGATTCCAAAAGCTTTAATGGTAATGTATCAGGATCTTTCCCTGTCATTATTTGCTGTGATTTAATGACTTCATTTAAATCCCTAGTCATGAAAATCACCTTATATCGATATTTGGGATCCAAATATTTTAATAATGGGGCAACTATTTTAATCGATTTATCCTTTGCATTTCCTAACCAGGAATTATCTTTATGAATACTCATTACAGGGTCATATTCATAGTATCCTTTTGGATTAGATTTGTCAGCCTTTCTATTTTCATCTGTAAGAATAGTACTGCCTCCTTTAGTCAACATTTGCATCATCAGTGATGTTCCTGATCTTGGAAGACCAGATACTACAACAATTTGTTCTTTTCTATATTTAAATTGTTGTTTTTCTATTTTATCTTTAGGTAAAGCGAGTAGCTCTTCAATATTTTCTCTAGCAATTTTAGAGCGCTCATAATTGCGCGGTTGTAATCGTTCTGCAGTTTCATAAGCTAATTTTGCATTTTCCAAATCGCCTAATTTCTCTAAAGATCTACCTAATATATAATGTGCTGCAGGATAATACTTTACTAGCTCAATACTGGTAAATGCATACTCTGCTGCTGTTTCATATTCTTTTAAATCATAGAAAACTTCTGCCATACTTTTATGAAACTTTGCTTTATCCGGTTCTATAGCTATTGCGTTTTCATATGCTTCTTTTGCATTCTCATAAGCATTTTGAAATTTGTATATCTCACCTAAACGATAATATGCTTCTGAACTTGGTTTTTTCTTTATAGTTTCAATTAGTTTTTTCTTAGCTTCATTGTTATTTCCCTTTCCCAAAAGAATATCTGTTTCGATAAAGCTAGTATTAAATTTAATTTCAGTTTTTACTTTTTCAAAATCTTCCAAAAGCATCTCTGCAGATTCAAAATCTTCTAATTTTATATAAACATTCATTAAATCAATACAGTATGGCGCTATATCGATAGGGTCTTTTTCTTCTATTAATTCTAATAATATTTCTTTTGCAGATTCAAAATCTTTTTTGCCTAAATATACTTTTGCCAAGTTATGTTTTAAATCACATTTTGTCTTATGTACAGCAATCTCAATCTTATCATCTGGTTTTTCTATATATCCTAATTCAATAAGCTGCTCGATTGTTTCTTCATCAGAGAATGCATTATTTTCTTCTTTATCTAATTCCCCAAAATCTCCTTCAATAGTTTCCCAGCTATCTATAAATTTAGGAGGTACAATATTTTCATACATATCTAAAATCACTTTACCATCCATATCATTACCAACGGGAAGATTAAAATGATTTAAAAGTGTAGGTGCAACATCAATAAGACTTAAACCAAAGATTTTTTCATTTTTCTTAATATTTGGCCCCATTGCCACAAATATTCCAAACTGTCTGTGGTCTAATGCAGGTGCCGCATTTATTTTAGGCATTGTCACCAAACGTTTATAACCTGATTCAAATCCATGATCTGACATTACAATAACGGTAGTATCCTTATCTACCATCTCTAGCATTCTACCTAGCATCATATCCTGAAAACGATATGAAGAATTTACTACATCTTTATAGATATCGTAACTTTCAGGGTCAATCTTCGGCAACCTTGGTGGGTGATATTTCATAAAGGAATGACAAAAATGATCAATCATATCATAATACACTGCCATAAAGTCCCAGTCTGTCTCACTTAACAGATAAGTTGCAGCGTTATGAATAGATACACTCTCGGCCATTATCAAAGAAAAATTTGGGATCCCATTTTTTTCACTTTCCTGATCAATTTTAGCAGCCTTAGGTATAAAAGGCAAAATATGTTCTTTTGTTATTTCATTTGAAAACATCTTCAAGCCTCTCAATTTATCTATCATATTTTGAGGATGAATCGCTCTTTCCGGAATTTTAGGAATTTTGTTAGGATTGACACCCAACTTTTGAAATTTATCAGATACAACAACACCGTTGATAGGTTCAGCGGGAAAGCTAGGCCACCAGCCTACAAGATTACTTTTATAACCTTGATTATGTAGTATATTCCATACTGCTCTAGACTTCCTGGAATTTGCTGTAACTGGACGTATTTTTCTTTCTGGGCTTACTTCGATAAATCCTAACACACCATGTTTATCTGGAGTTTTTCCAGTAGCTACAGATGACCATAACATAGGAGAATATGGTGGATTCATAGTACTCATATTACCATAAACACCATTATCTATCATTTTTTTTAATGAAGGCATTTGCCCTTTTGCTATTAACGGGCCTATTATTTTCCAGTCTGCCGCATCCCATCCTATTAATAACAGTTTATTTTTCTTCATCACCAGTACCTATTTGTTTTTTAACTTTTCTCCAAGCAAGAAAGGCAACATGACCGTATGCTAAATGCCCTAAAGAACTATCTATTGGTATACTTGAAAAAATCATCTTGTCATTTTCTGTTTTCATAAAATTGAAATAATAAATATAAATTTTTTATATTTGACAAAATTAAGGCTATTCTAATACATAATATAGCATCAAAATTTATTTTTATGAAAAAAACTACTAAAAACAATCTTTCAAAGAAAATCGCAAAATATGGCGCTCTATCTCTTGCAATAGCAGGTGTAGCAGATGCATCTGGGCAAATAATATTTACAGATGTTGAACCTGATTTCACAAGTACTGCAGGGGGTGAAAACTTTGATTTAGATATTGATGGAGATGGCATAAATGAATTTATAATTGAGAATGGCGGTGCCTTTACCCAAATTGATGGTGGAACACTTACAGGTACTGTAATAATTCAACCTAATAATGGGTATAATTATGCTCTCAATTTTAGTGAAGGAACTATGATAGATGCAAGTGCTGCTGGTTTTTCCTTTGGCTCTGTAGGATCTTTATGCTATGCTGCAGGATTTGATTTAACATTTTGTGGTGAAGATAATTCAACTCCTGATGGATTTGCAGGAATATCTTTTGTTGACGTTGATGGGAATACGCATTTTGGATGGGTAAGATTAGAAGGAGTTACTAGCTCTACTTTTACAATTACTGAATTTGCGTATGAAGCGACTCCTGATACTCCAATTGCTGCTGGAGATGGTGTACTCTCTTTGGAAGATAATACAATCGAAGGATTTACTTCTTTCGTAGATACAAATAATATTCTAAATCTTAATGCACAAACTCCATTAAGTAATATAAG
>CAZPTJ010000008.1:0-27760 GCA_964589085.1 uncultured Flavobacteriaceae bacterium
ACAGGAAAGGAATCAATAATATATTCCATCTCACAATAAATGTATTTGAATACTCAACCTATCTCAAAAAACAAAAAAATCATTAAATCCTTGATTTTGTGTAACTTTTTAGTGAAACCACTCTTATTAAGAGTCTTGTTAAAGATATGACTACGCACATAGGAAAGTGCTGTCGTTTGATTGCCATTAAAATACATTGCAGAAATCATAGCTGTAGTGAACACTTGGCTATCCGTAAAAGCCCTACTACTATGTCCTTTATGGTTCATTTCTTTTAAAATATCATCTATAATACAATAAATTGCTATAACTTTATCGTAGAGCATTTTAGGTTATTTTTTGTTTTACAACTATAAAATATTAAAACCTAATTTGCTCCTACACTTTTAGGAAATTTGAGTTAAATAGTTAAAGGAGGTAGGGTATAACGATTTTTACTTGTTTATTTAATTGAAGTTCCGAAATTAATTTGAATATGAAGACCTTATTACAGTCTGCTATAAAGATTCTTATTCTTTCCTTGTTCTGCATTCTTTCCTGTCAAACAGAAGAAAACATTGTAGCCACAGATCAAGAAGGTATAAATAACCTTATTTCTGATTTTACTGCACAATTAATGGCTAATGTGGCTGCAAATGACGGCTCAATTGATAATATTATTGATAATGCTAGTTGTTTAGAGATTGTACTGCCTATTACGATCAGAATTGAGAATTTTGAGCTTGATATAGAGACCGAAGAAGATTTTGAGATAATTGAAGTTATTTATGATGAATTTGACGATGATGAAGATATCCTTGAAATTTTATTTCCCATTACCATAACGCTTCCTGATTTTACTGAAATTACTGTTAACTCTTTTGAAGAATTGACTGTATATACTAATGAATGTTCTGATAATAACACGGTAGATGATGATATTGAATGTGTTGATTTTCAATATCCTTTAGTTTTTTCAATTTTTGACAATACAGCAGATGTAATTGATATGATCACAGTTAATTCTGATGAGAGTCTGTTCAACTTTATAAACACCCTGAATGAGAATGATGTTGTGAGCATATTATTTCCAGTTTTACTTACTCAGTCTGATGATCAGGTGATTGAAGTCAATAATGTTTCTGCACTTGAAAATACAATTATAGATGCTATGGATGAGTGTGATGAAGATGATGATAATGATCAAAACGATGATGATATACTGGATATTACCTTTGATGAACTGGCTTTTGCCTTAACGGACTGTGTATGGGTAATCGAAGAATTTGTACAAAATAATGAAGTTTTAACAGATTTTGAAGGCGTCACTATTGATTTTAATCTTGATGGTTCTATGTCTGTAAATCAGAATAATACACAATATTCTGGCAATTGGACTGCGAGTATTTTAGACGCTAATATTAGATTAACTATTGACATTGAAGGCATTACTTTTTTTGATAATAATTGGATAATTCATGAATTCAATACAGAAGATATCAATGAAGTTGAATTAAGATTGGGAACAGATAAAATTTCGCTTATTCAAGATTGTACTATCGAAGATTCGGAAACACTTAGTGAGTTTCAACAGATCCTTTTTTCCTGTTCCTGGCTTGGAATACCTAATGATAATAACGTTTTTAGTAAATACTTTGTCTACTTTCAGGATAATCAATCTATTTTTGTTTTTGACATAGAAGCAGGTCAAACTGTACTAGGAGAATGGGGGCTTACAAATACAGAAAACAATCAGATTATATTGAGCATTAATTTGGATGAATCCTTATTAGAGTTATCAGGAGAATGGATTGTTCTTTCTCTCAATGAAAATACTATTTTTTTTGAAGATGGATCAAACACATTGAGTTTAGTAAAAGATGAATGCCCGGAGTCAGAAGTTATTGATTTATTAGTATCCCAAGGCACTTGGGAGATTTCATTATATGAAGAGAATGAGGTAAACAATACATCAATTTTTGAAGATTATGTTTTTGATTTTAATGTAAATCATAGTATTGAGGCATTAAATATGAATACACAAGAGCTTGCGTTAGGTGTGGTGTTTCAAGGTGAAGCAGATACATTACAATTTAATTTTGGAAATGCAGCATTACCACTTTCTGTTTTAAATAATAATGGCTCTGAGAATATGTGGCACATCATTAACTTCAATTCCTTATATGTAGAATTATTCCGTTCCAATGGTAATGGAATAGATCGTTTAATTTTTGCACTGCAATAATTATCGCCCATAACCACCATCACATCGCTAGTCGAATAATTAAATTCTTTTTTCTTTTAATAATTAGCTCTAGGCATTTAATGTAAATAGCCCCTAATTCCTTAATTTTGCGCTCTATTTAATAGAGACTACTATGTTTGATAATTTAAGTGATAAGTTAGATAAAGCTTTACATGTACTCAAAGGTCACGGAAGCATTACAGAAGTAAATGTTGCAGAAACACTTAAAGAGGTTCGTAGAGCACTTATCGATGCCGATGTAAATTTCAAGATAGCTAAGGAATTTACCAATAAGGTTAAAGAAAAAGCATTAGGACAAAATGTATTAACGACACTCCAACCGGGGCAATTAATGATTAAAATTGTCAAGGATGAGCTTACAACCTTGATGGGAGGTGATGCAGCAGGAATTAATCTTTCTGCTAGCCCTAGCATTATCTTAATGTCGGGACTACAAGGTTCCGGTAAAACTACCTTTTCTGGTAAGCTTGCTAAATTTCTTAAAACCAAAAAGACTAAAAATCCACTATTAGTGGCCTGTGATGTATACCGTCCTGCCGCGATAGATCAGATACATGTTGTAGGAGACGCTATTGGCGTTACTGTTTTTTCCGAACGAGAAAATCAGGATCCAGTTTCTATTGCACAAAATGGTATTGCTTTTGCGAAAGCTAATGGTCATAATGTTGTAATTATAGATACAGCTGGTCGTCTAGCCGTTGATGAAGTGATGATGACCGAAATTGCTAACATCCATAGTGCTATCCAACCACAAGAAACACTTTTTGTTGTTGATGCGATGACGGGACAGGATGCTGTTAATACGGCAAAGGCGTTTAATGATGTACTTAACTTTGATGGAGTTATCTTAACCAAACTTGATGGTGATACTCGAGGTGGAGCTGCTATTTCTATTAAATCTGTTGTAAATAAACCGATTAAGTTTATTGGAACTGGAGAGAAGATGGAAGCTATAGATATCTTTTATCCCTCTCGTATGGCGGATAGAATCCTTGGAATGGGAGATGTCGTATCCTTAGTTGAACGTGCACAGGAACAATTTGATGAGGAAGAAGCTCGAAAGTTGCAGAAGAAAATTGCTAAAAATCAATTTGGTTTTGATGATTTTCTCAAACAGATACAACAGATCAAGAAGATGGGGAATATGAAAGACCTCATGGGAATGATTCCTGGTGCTGGAAAAATGATTAAGGATATTGATATAGATGACGATGCTTTTAAGCATATAGAAGCTATAATCTTTTCTATGACTCCTGCTGAACGCGTAAAGCCTGCACTTATTAACGCTAGTCGTAAAAAGAGAATAGGCAAAGGGTCAGGAACCTCTGTACAACAAGTCAATCAACTTTTGAAACAATTTGATCAAATGGGCAAAATGATGAAGATGATGCAAGGTGGTGGCGGTCGTAAGATGATGCAGATGATGAATAAAATGCGATAATCATATATTAACAATTTTATATAATATCTTACGGTAATATGGCTATACTTGATGGAAAAAAGATATCTAATGAGATTAAAGATGAAATTGCTGCTGAAGTGACAAAAATGAAAGGACGTGGTGAACGAGTACCTCATCTAGCAGCTGTTATTGTAGGAAACGATGGAGCGAGTTTAACATATGTTGCTAATAAAGTAAAAGCCTGTGAACGTGTCGGATTTGACTCTACTTTGGTTAAAATGTCAGGAACTACAAGTAATATTGAACTTCTTGATAAAATAGAAGAATTGAATAACGATTCTACTATTGACGGATTTATTATACAATTACCACTGCCGCCTCAGATTAATGCACAAAAAGTTTTACTGGCCGTAGACCCTTGCAAAGATGTGGATGGTTTTCATCCAACAAATTTTGGAAAAATGGCATTGGATATGTCTACTTTTATTCCGGCAACTCCCTTTGGCATTCTGGAATTATTGGAACGTTATGAAGTAGAAACTTCTGGAAAACACACAGTAGTTATAGGAAGAAGTCATATCGTAGGTCGTCCTATGAGTATACTTATGGGACGTAAGGGTTTTCCAGGCAATTCTACCGTTACCTTAACACACAGTCGAACAAAAAACATTACACAGATTACTTCGCAAGCAGATATTATTATCACGGCTTTGGGTGTTCCTGGATTTTTGAAAGCCGAAATGGTAAAGGATGATGCTGTTGTAATTGATGTCGGGATTAGTAGAGTTCGTGATGAAAGCCGCAAACGTGGATATTATCTTGCGGGAGATGTAGACTTCGAAAATGTAGAGAAAAAAGCTTCCTTTATAACTCCTGTTCCAGGTGGAGTAGGGCCGATGACGATAGCAATGCTATTAAAGAATACGTTATTGGCATGTGAGCGTCACCGTTTTGAATAACACCTATTGATATTTGGATATTGAATAATTTATGATACCAACACATATCTTAAATCGCAAAGGTCCTAGAAGCTTTAAAGATCTCAATCCAGAAGTTATTACTTACCTCAATGCAGGAGTTATTGAAACAGCTAACCTTATGGAATGGTTGGCAATTGATCAATTACAATTACTCGATATTGTATTAGAGGAAATCGATAGAATAGACTGGAAAGACTCTTTTTTCCAGGCGCTGGAAACACTGAATAAACCAACTGCAAATAGTACAACAAAAATCCTAGGTCAAACTTTCGGACAATTAACAAATGATAAGAATATCCTCAAACAACTACAGGAGCATACATCAGATATGGTGCGTTCTTGGGCTTGTTGGGCACAAAGTTTACATTGTGATACTATTCCTGAATTATTGAAGGTGATGAGACCCTATGCTGCTGATACTCATTTTGGGGTACGGGAAGTAGTTATTTTCGTAACAAAAGAACGGCTTATCGAAAATCTTGACAAAGCGATTTCTATTTTAAGAGATTGGATCTCCGAAGCAGATGAGAATATAAGACGTTTTGCGGTTGAAACCTTGAGGCCAGTAGGAGTGTGGGTAAAAAAAATACAAGAGTTTCAAGAAGACCCAGAAAAAGGGAAACCTATACTAGAGCCTTTAAAATCTGATACGTCCAAATATGTACGTGATGCTGTGGCTAACTGGCTCAATGATGCCAGTAAATCACAACCTGATTGGGTCATACAATGTTGTAAACAATGGAAAATAGACTCACCGACTAAAGAAACTGCCTATATTATTAAGAGAGCACTACGTACCTTGAATAAAAAATAACCTAATGTTTCATATAAATTAAAACCCGATAGTTTCCTATCGGGTTTTATGTTTCTATTCATAGACAAATTGACAAACATTAAGGATAATTGTTCATGCATGTATTGTAAGCTATATTTTGTCTTGGAGACTTAAGCCACAAGTCAAAATTAAAGATCATGAAATCACATTTAAATAAAATCATTCAATTTTTTGGGTATTGTAAAAAGAGTGTTTTGAACACAATAAGCCCCAAAACCAATTGTACCTCTGAAGCGCTATATGATTTCTATTGTGAGGCAGAACGCCCTTTTATCCATTAATGCATAATCTGGGTTAAAAGGAATTTTTGACATGAAATGAGGAAGAAATGAAATTTCACAATCTGATCAGAAGTAGCAAATTTGCAATATCAAAATTAAAATGTAAGCTATCAGATGATAGTACGACAACAAAGAATCAAACAACAATATTTAAATTAAACTAAAAATGAGAAAAGTAATTGCAATAATTGCATTAGTATTTGGAGTAATGATTAGTGCTCAGGCACAAACAGCAAAAAAAATCACTTTAGAGCAAACTAAAGGAGAATTCACTCAAAAACAAGTCACTGTAAGTGAAGGAACATATGTTTTTGCAATTGACAATAATAATGTGGGTCATAATGTAGGATTTGTTCTTGTTCCTAAGGGGAAAGATGTATCTGATCCTGCAAACCATATTAAAACTGCATATGTAACAGCTCCAGTAGCAAACAATACCACTGGGAATTCAAATGCAACAAAACTTGAAAAAGGAGAATACGTATATTTCTGTCCACTCAATCCAACTTCGACAGATAATGTACTTATTGTTAAATAAGTTACCCCTCTATAATTAAGAGTAAAGAGACCACCATTATAGTGGTCTTTTTTTATGGAATAGATTTACTCAGAATTTGTAAAGGTTTTGATTGGTAGAACAAAGTATTTAATTAGTAAAATATTAATGATGTCTTGGTTGGCATTTGTGTACTTTTGTCGTCCTAGGCAAACAACTAAAACTTCAAGAGTAAAAGTGAAAAAACTACAAATAATCGTCTTAAGTGCTTTATTACTGGGATTAGGAAGTTGTAAACAAGGACACACAGACGTTAAGGAACAGGAGAAAAGCATAGCACAAGAAGAAAGCAGAGAACTTACAGAAACTGAGACTATAGCTTATAAGAATGGTTTTGAACATTGGGCTGATGTTTCACAAATTGATTTCACTTTTAATGTAGATAGAAATGGTCAGAAAGTATCGGAGCGATCTTGGTCATGGAAACCAAAACAAAATGAGATAGAGTTGCGCACTGCAACGGATACAGTAAATTACAATCGATCGACATTAGATAGTTTGAGTATGCGCGTAGATCGTGGATTTATTAATGATAAATATTGGTTACTAGCCCCGTTTCAATTGGTTTGGGATGAAGGAACAACTATAACTGTACAGGATACGGCCACAGCTCCTATTTCACAAAAGCTTCTAAAGAAATTGACACTTGTATATTCTAATGAAGGTGGCTATACTCCTGGAGATGCCTATGACTTTTATTACGGCTCGGATTTTATAATTCAGGAATGGGCGTTCAGACAAGCTAATGCTCCTCAAGCTTCACTAATCAATACTTTTGAAGATTACGAAGATTTTAATGGTATTAAAATTGCAAAGCAGCATAAAAATAAAGATGCCTCTTTTAATTTATACTTCAGTAATATTAAGGTGACCAAATAACAATTGATCCTCGCTTAGGATTTTACAGCAATCACCTCAATTTCAATTTTAGCACCCGCTGCTAATGCTTCTGCAGCAAAAGTAGTACGTGCAGGTTTTTGTGGTAAATATGTTTTATAAATGTTATTAAATGCCCCAAAGTCTTCAATATTGTCAAGAATCACAAGTGCTTTAACGACATTACTCATATCCATACCGTGATGCTCAAGCACTGCCTTTATATTTTCAAGGGTTTGTGTGGTTTCTGCAGTTATTCCCCCTTCAACTAGTGTACGTGTACTTTGATTCATACCAATCTGCCCTGATAAAAAATATAGATCACCTACCTGTACAATATCAGAAAAAGGTGCATTTTCTTTCTTCGGTTCATGAGTTTTATGGAAAATAACTTCCGTTTTAGTATCATGTTCGATAGCTGGCACCTCTGGAGTTTGAGGAACATCTGTGCAGGCAAATATTATAAAAAGTACAAATACAGATAAACGATTAAAAAAAGACATAGGATTGTTATTTAATTAGCTATAAAAATACTGGATTATCTCCACCTTTTTATGGGAATGATTATTTTTATGGCTGGCTAAGCAAAAACTGTTGGCCATCATAGACTAACGACTTTCAATTACTTCGTTATGGATAGAACGCAGGAATTTTTTGATTTTATTGCTAAAGGAAACACATTTAAAGGAGATTATGTCACTATGGGTGCTGCTATGTTGGATGGTGAGACTATTACGGACGCCCATGTTAAGGTACCTTTAAAAACGTTGAACAGACATGGTCTTATCGCTGGAGCCACAGGTACAGGTAAGACTAAAACCCTTCAAGTCATTGCAGAAAACCTTTCAGAAAAGGGAATTCCGGTGCTTTTGATGGACATGAAAGGAGATCTTTCTGGAATTGCAAAGGCCAGTCCTGGACATTCTAAAATAGATGAACGGCATGAAAAGATAGGACTACCCTTTACAGCCAAAGATTTTCCAGTTGAGATTTTAACCCTATCTGAACAGCAAGGTGTACGTCTTCGTGCTACCGTAAGTGAGTTCGGTCCGGTACTCTTTTCACGAATTATAGATGCCACCGTAGCCCAATCGGGAATCATTTCCATACTATTTAAATATAGCGATGATAATAAACTTCCATTACTTGATCTTAAAGATTTTAAAAAGATACTGCAATACGCAACTCAAGAAGGAAAAGCTGAAATTGCAGCAGATTATGGGCGTATTTCTCCAGCTTCTGCAGGTTCTATACTGCGTAAAATAGTAGAATTAGAACAGCAGGGAGCAGACATATTTTTTGGAGAGAAATCGTTTGATGTAGATGATTTAACACGTATCAATGATGAAGGACGTGGTATGATCAATATTATTAGGCTAACGGATATTCAAGATAAACCTAAACTTTTCTCCACTTTTATGTTGAGTCTTTTGGCGGAGATCTACTCTACTTTTCCAGAACAAGGAGATAGTGATCGCCCAGAACTGGTTATTTTTATTGATGAAGCTCACCTTATATTTAAAGAAGCTTCAAAGGCATTACATAATCAGATAGAGAGTATCGTAAAACTTATCCGTTCTAAAGGGATAGGTTTGTATTTTGTAACACAAAACCCTACCGATATTCCAGAAGGTGTTCTTAGTCAGTTAGGATTAAAAATACAACATGCATTACGTGCCTTTACAGCAAAAGATCGAAAGGCAATCAAACTTACTGCAGAAAATTATCCTGATTCTCCGTATTATGATACCAAGAATCAACTTACCTCATTAGGAATAGGAGAGGCTCTTGTTTCGGCTTTAGACGAAAAAGGAAGACCTACACCACTTGCTGCTACAATGCTTAGAGCGCCAATGTCTCGGATGGATATTTTAACACCTGAAGAGTTAGATACTATTAATGCACAGTCATCGTTAATCAAAAAATATAATGTTGAAGTAGATCGTGAGAGTGCTTATGAATTACTCAATGAGAAAATTGAAAAGGCTAATGAAGAAGAGGCAAAGCAAAAAGCTAAAGAAGAGCGAACAAAAGCCTCAAAAGCTTCTTCACGTTCAAAGGGAAGAGGTACTTCACGAAAACGTAATACACAGAGTGCAACCTCAAAAGCAATTATAAAAGTATTGACCAGTGCTACAGTAATCCGAGGAGTATTTGGGATTTTAGGTAAAATGTTGAAATAAAAAATATATGAGGAATACAATTTGCATACTATTAATTTCAGGATTTCTTTGTTGGAGTTGTACTAGTGACAACAGTTATACTATCGGTCTGGATCATATAGGTCCTTTAACTAAAACAGCGACGGTAAATGATGTAGAACAACTGTTTGTAAATGATAGTGTAGTTTTTACTAAAGGAAGCGGTGCCTTTTCAGTAAATGAAACGACCATTACTGTTTTTGAAAAGGGAGGGGCAAAATTAGTTACCCTGATACCTAAAACTGAAAATGATCTATCCAGTACTATAGAAAATGTACGCATTTTCGACCCTCGATATACCACAGATAAAGGCATTCATTTAGAAAGTGTTTTTAAGGACATTCAAAGTGCTTATAGTATAAAACGTATTGATAATTTGCTGGATAGCGTAGTTCTTTTTCTAGAAGAGAGTGATATATATATCACTATAGATAAAAAGCATATGCCTGGAGAGTTTATGTTTGATGCCAGTAAAAAGATTGAGGCTATTAATATTCCAGATGACGCACCTATTAAATATATGATGATAGGATGGTAATGAGTAAAAATTATACAATACAATCAAGCCCTTTTATTGTTCCAACTACTGATGGTAAGTTAATCGAAGAACATTTTGGAAGAGCTACAGATGGTAATACTCAAATCAGTATTGCCCATATGATTGCGCCGCCTGGATGGAGTGAACCTTTTCAAACACCAGAATTTGATGAGTATACGTATATCATCAAAGGAAAGAAGCAGTTTATTATTGATGAGGATCGTATTGTATTGGAAGCAGGACAGTCAATAAAAATTAATGCGCATACCCGAATACAATACAGTAATCCTTTTGATACCTCTTGTGAATATATGGCTATATGTCTTCCTGCATTTTCTATGGATAGCGTTAACAGAGAAACTAACTAGATTGTTTTGAAAAAACTATTGATGTGGGGTATTACCAAAGGGATAGGATTTAAATTAAATCTCATAGCCCTTTTTAATACATTTACAGCTGCAAAGCAGGCCTTCTATATTTTCTGTAAAGTAAGAGGTGGTCGTATTAAGCAAGATCAGGAAGCTCTACTAAGCCCTGCCAGAGATCAACAATTATTGGTACATAATAAAAGAATACAAACTTATTTTTGGGAAGGTACGGGTCCATTGGTTTTACTTGTCCATGGTTGGGAAAGTAATACACATCGATGGTGGAAGCTTATTGCCGATTTGCAGGAACAAGATTTTGCGATTTGTGCTTTTGATGCTCCCGCTCATGGGGATTCTGAAGGGACAATAATGAATGTAGCATTGTATACTGAAGCATTAGAAATCGTAACACAACACTATAAACCGGTGTATCAGATTGCACATTCTATTGGGGCATTAACCTCAATCTATCATTATAAAAAATTTGCACCGCAACATATAGAAAAATTGATCACACTGGGATCTGCATCAGAGCTATCGGATATTATGAAGGATTATCAGCAACTGCTCGGATTGTCGGAACGTATTATGAAAGCCTTGGAACGATATATTATATCCCAATATGGATTTAGTTTTGAAGAGTTTTCAGGCGCCGCTTTCGCGAAAGCTATTTCTATTCCAGGACTACTTATTCACGATAAAGAAGATACTATTGTGCCCGTTAAAGCATCCAGAGCTATTGCGTCCCAATGGAAAGATAGTCGTTATATAGAGACTGAAGGTTTAGGACATTCCTTATATCAAGACAAAATACGACAGACGATTATTCGTTTTCTACAAGAAGCATAGTATTTTAAGATATATAGGATGAAACAATGCTGTTTTTTAGTGTTATGGTGTATTTCTCTTTTTGGGTATAGTCAAAATCCAAATATTAAAGATCTCTCAGCCTATTTAGATATACTTTCCGAGCACAATCGATTTATGGGAGTTGTAGCGATACAACAGGGAGAAACCGTATTATTTGAAAGCACTTATGGGTATCGTTCCATAGAAAAGAATTTGAAAAATACGATGGAAACCAGTTTTCGGTTGGGAGCTATAAGTAAAACGGTAACGGCTACTATGGTTCTTCAACTTGTTGAAGAAGGGAAATTACAATTGAACTCAAAACTTAATGGATATTTCCCTCAAATACCTAATAATGATCAAATTACAATTGATCATTTACTAAGACATCAAAGTGGGGTTTATGATGTTGTTGGCGCTTATACTGAACTAAGTTCAGAATTTCCCAAAGATGAATCTATACTTTGGCAGCATATAAAATCACAATCTCCAGAATTTCAACCAGGAAAGAAAACGGTATACAATCATACTAATTATTGGTTACTGGGAAAAATAATAGAAAAAATAGATAAACGGTCTTATGCCGAGAGTATGGCATCGCGTATCAATACGAT
The DNA here is from genome assembly GCA_964589085.1 of uncultured Flavobacteriaceae bacterium. GTDB lineage: Bacteria > Bacteroidota > Bacteroidia > Flavobacteriales > Flavobacteriaceae > Dokdonia. Next base: position 11,746 of record CAZPTJ010000008.1, read on the forward strand.
TTCGTCGTCTTTTCAATTAACAGATGGTCATCCAGCTGATATTCTAAAGAATGAAGCCTATTCGTATATTTCTAATGGAAAATCCTGGATGTCTGCTGGTGAGATTTCCACAGATTTAACAATGGGATCTGGTTCGTTAATTGGAAGTGTATATGACATCATTGGATTTTATTATTTGTTAATGGCTACTGAAAATGTTTTAAAGAAAAAAACAAAACGACAGCTACTTAATATAGATAAGAATGGTTATGGGGCGGGCATTTTCAAACTACCATATGATACTATAAAGGGATATGGTCATACAGGAGCTATCGATGGCTTTAGAACTAGAATTGCTTATTTCCCTGAATCTGATATTACGATGGCTATATTGATCAATGGCTTGAATTATGATATGGAAGCCATAGCATCTACTGTTGTTAGAAGCATTCAAGGCGAAGATATAGAACTTCCGCTTTTTGCTACCATTGCCTTAGAAGAAGAGCAATTACAAGCACTAACGGGCATATTTCATTCTACACAAACGAAGGTGCCATTAACGATTAGCGTAATTAAGGGAGATATTACTTTACAAGCAGGAAATGAATCTCCAATCATTCTTGAAGTTGAAAGTGACACTTTATTTTCTTTTGCCGCCTTGGATATTGAAATCCAATTTGACGGTTTTAATGGATCTAAATATCAGCGTCTCATATTTAGTGAAAACAATCAACGCTTTATTTTTAACCGTAATTGATTATTGAAGATTGCCTGGTGTAGCTTTAATAATTTGTAAAGGACATATGCTACAGTGCTTAAAATATCATATGTCACTTTATATCAATTTAGTTATATCTGCTTGGGAAGGGAATCGAAAGAATAACGCCATTACACTTTATAAAGAATAGAAAACACCTAATGGGATGGATGGGTTTTATAAAATTAATTTCACCGATATTTCGGAGAAAGGAAATTCCTTTTAAAGGAAAATATGTGATTGTCTGAAAAAAATAGGCTTGGATTGGAAAATATATCTCGATATTTGGAATCGCGTTAATGAATAATACAATATGCAAACACTTACTCCTTTTCATCTTGCGATTCCCGTTGATGATTTAATCGTAGCACGTAATTTTTATCGTGATATTCTGAAATTAAAAGAAGGTAGAAGTAGTGATCAATGGGTAGATTTTGACTTCTTCGGTCATCAACTCGTAATTCACTACAAACCCAAATCAGAAAATCATAATGTACATCATAATGCTGTAGATGGAAAAGCTGTGCCGATACCGCATTTTGGTGTTGTATTGGAATGGGATACTTTTTTTGCTTTCGCAAAAGCAATAGACCCTCACGTAATATTTAATATAGAACCATATATTAGATTTGAAGGGCAAATTGGGGAACAGGCGACCATGTTTTTTTGCGACCCCTGTGGAAATGCTTTGGAGTTTAAAGCCTTTAAAGATCCTACTCAATTGTTTGCAAAATAAGTTTGCCTTGAATTTACTTTTATATTTATATTGTCCTTGTAATTGTTACTTATGCAGGTACTAGGTATTGATATAGGCGGCACTGGTATTAAAGGTGTTCCTGTAGATTTGGAAACTGAAGATTATCTTGGTGAACGCTTCAGAGTCCCAACCCCAGAAAAAGCAACTCCAGAAGCCATTACGGCTTGTGTGAAACAAATTGTTGATCATTTTAACTGGAAGGGTTCTGTAGGGGTAGGCTTCCCTACGATTGTTATTGAAGGAAAAGCGATGGCTTATGGAAATTTGAATAAGCAGTGGCTAGGCGTACAGATAGATGAACTGTTTGGAAAAAGCATTGGATTACCTTTTACGGTAATTAATGATGCGGATGCCGCAGGCATTGCTGAGATGACCTATGGTGTTGGAAGAGGCAAAAAGGGATTAGTAGCTGTAATTACAGTAGGAACTGGTATCGGTAGTGGTCTTTTTTATAATGGAAATCTTATTCCCAATTTTGAACTAGGAAGATTACCCTATAAAAAGAAGCCTATAGAACATTATGCCGCAAATTCTGCTCGTAAAAGAGAAGGACTGTCCTATGAAGAATGGGCAGAACGCTTTAATTTTTTCCTTTCTCAAGTAGAACTGGTATGTACACCTGATCATTATATATTAGGTGGAGGAATAAGTAAACATTTGGATGTTTTTAAGCATGTACTTACCACTAAAATTCCTTTTGAGGCAGCAAAAACAAAGAATCATGCAGGAATTATTGGAGCGGCCAGAGCGGCTATGTTAAATCCCGATCTCAGTTAGTCTTTAAAAGGTGCCGACTACACCCATGCGTCCCAGCCCTACATTAAAATTCCAACTTATTCCTTTTTTTCGAGCGAGTCCTTCGGTACCTGAATAGTATTGCTTCTTATTTAGATACTTGTCAATAGCGTTAACAGTCACGACACTTATCGCCATACTCAATCCCACATCGGTAAGCCAGTGTGCCCCATTGACGACACGACTGAGAGGGGAAATCATTCCGACGGTATATATTCCCGCTTTTACCCATATATTATCAAACTGTCTGGCAAGAGCATGAGCAATAGTAAATGATAAAATCGTATGTCCAGAAGGGAATGATCTATATTCTGACATTCCACTAAAAGGTCTAAATGCAAATTTATCCCCGACACTTCCTGGTCGGGCTCGTCCAACGGTTGTTTTAAGTGCGGTTTGTATCAATCCTGTGGCAACCGCTGCTGAGGTTAGTAAGACTCCTACTTTTCTGATTTTTTCATTTTTAGTAAACAGTCCAAAGAGATATACAGACCCCGTGAGTCCATAGGCAACTTGTGGACTTCCAAAACGTTCTCCAAATTCCAGAATAAAACCAGGGGTTCCGTCTTCCTGTCGTCTGAAAAAATCACTGGTTTCATCATCAACAAAATAGAGTAGGGCAGTACCTCCTGCTATAGCGCCAAAAGTGATCCAATCATTGCCATCCCAGTGAAAGGGGCGACTATAAGCATGAAGGAGACCATTTAATCCAGCTTTCCCATCATAAGCAGCTAGCTGCCAAATGTTTTTATTCTCCTGATCTTTAGAGGTTAATATTTTTTGACCGAACGTACTAAACGAAAAGGTCAAGCAAAAAAGAAAGAAAATTATTTTTTTCAAAAAGCAATTATTTTGAATTCCTAATAAGTCGGGAATATATGATTATTTTCTAAATTTTGGAGGCTCTTCTGGTAAAGAGATATACGTATCATCATGTGCAATTTTTAGGAAGCTACGAGATTTCCAGTTCGCCTTGGCATCCTCTATTTTAGAAGGACTATGGGATACGAAATTCCAAAAAATATGTCGTTTTTCTGGAAATGGTATTCCTCCAAATACAAGAATATGACTATTCTCTTTTATAATAATATTACAAATATCCTTTGTCTTACTAACTAACATATTACCTTGAGTGATAGTCTCGTCACAAGCTTCTATGCTTCCAGAAACTATGCAAATTCCAATTTCACCTTTGAGATTTCCTTCAGCTTTAAAGTTATAATCTGTTGTGGTCTTAATATCCAGCATAAAAAGATCAGAATGTACAGGTACCGGACTTGATCGATTAAATGCCTTTCCTGCAACTAATGTAAGAGAGGCACTTTCTTCTTTCCAAACAGGTAATCGCTGTGCTTCAATATGATGGAATTCTGGAGCAATATCTTCTAAATCTTTGGGAAGCGCTACCCAAATTTGATATCCATGCATGGTAAAAACTTCTTTATGCGCTCTCAAAATTTTTGGAGTACGTTCTGTATGTGTACAACCTTTGCCTGCTACCATCCAGTTTACTGACCCTGGTTGAATAAGTTGTTTTGTACCGATACTGTCTTCGTGTACGATTTGACCTTCCAATAAATACGTTAAGGTGGCGATACCAATATGAGGATGTTGATCCACGTCCATATAGTGATCCGGTCCTAAAGTGGTTGGTCCCATATGATCAATAAATATAAAAGGACCTACCATTCGTTTTTTGCGAAAAGGAATAAGACGACCGACTATGAAATCACCAATATCACGGCTTCGCTCTTCAATAATCAATCCTGTATTAGACATAATGCGATTATAGGATTACTTTAAAATAACAATGATTACGAAGATACTTTCTGTAATCGATTTTTAAAAGTCATCGGAGATTCTCCTGTTTGTTTCTTAAACAAACGACTGAGGTGGGACGCATCATCAAAACCAACCTCATATGCTATTTCCTTGGCTGTGAGATCAGTATAAATGAGTAAACGCTTAGTCTCTAAAACAATACGGTCATGAATGATTTGTAAGGGACTTTTTTCAAGACCCAAAAAATAGTTGGAAATAGTCTTTGGTGATTTGTTGAGTTCTGAAGCATAAAATGCCACCGAATGTTCTTTTCTAAAATTCCCTTCTACCAGATAGGTAAACATCCGGATTACTTCCATCTTATCATCATAGACTCTACTATACGAATTCTGAGATTTCATAAGACGTGTGGTCTTGATAATAAAACGAGCCATTAATAAACGCAGCATTTCTGCTTGAATATTATCTTTAGTTTCCAGTTCTTCCAGAAATATTTCGTGTAAAAATCTAAACTTCCTGCATTGGGATTCGTCTAGCGTTACCACAGGCATTTCAGAATTCCCATAAAAAAGGACTCCGACACAGCCCACTTCCCGATCATAATCTTTAATACAATAGAATTCTCGATTAAACTGATACACGATTGCGTTTTCTCCAGATAAGTATTGCACGTAATGAAAGGGAGTAATAGCGATAATTTGCCCGGGATCAAGTGTTACATCGACTTGATCAATACGTAAAGAAATGGGATGTTTATTGGCCCAAACAAACATAAAAAGCCCAGAAGGCTTTACACTTGTAAATGCTTTTAGTAGCGCTTCATCGCCACAATAAAAAAATGCACCTGTAGTAGAATCAGAAAATTGTCTTTTCATTAAGCTGTCGTGGTTGAGACGGCAAAAATACTAGTTCTTATGCAATAACGATAGCGACCATTGTTCTAAAAGCATATTGAACTGTTGTAACTCTCTTTTAAAGAGGTTTACATAATCACGATCACGGTGATTTAAAGAACGTATAGACTGAACACGCTTTCTCAGATTACGGATACTTGTAGATAGTTTATTTATGTAATATGTTCGTTTATTAACTTCTTTCGTAATCTCTGCCATCACAATACCAGGTGCTAGTCCTAAGGATTCTACAACCATATATTCCAGATCTCGTTCGTCTGAATCTTCAGAATGATATAGGGAATTAAGTTCTTTATCGTGAGTAAGATACTCAGTGAGCTTTCGCGAAAGCGTATACAGCTCTAGCGCTTTTGTGTAGATGGCCAATTGTTGTACCGGGGTCTTCATAGCAGGTAATAATTCGAAAGGAATCTTTGGATTGCCTCTATAACAAAATTAATAGTGCCGGATGTATGTTTTGATTTAATATTTAAATCATTATCCATTTTTTGCTTTAAAAAAAATGTATATTTACAAAAATACTTTTGATTCTATATGGACGAGCTAAATCGTAAAATTTTACAATGTTTGCAAGAAAACGCAAGACAGTCTAATGCGGAAATAGGAAGAACAATTGGAATCTCTTCTCCTGCTGTTGCCGAACGTATTCGTAAACTGGAAGATGCAGGAATAATTACAGGTTATAAAGCTTTATTGTCTCCCTTTGAAATGGGATTTCAATTAGAAGCGATCATTACCTTAAGAGCGTTTATGGGGAAACTTAAACCATTTTTGGAAAAGGTCAAAACATTTAAAGAAGTGATTCATTGTCATCGTATTACAGGGAACGAGAATATAGTAATGCATGTAATATTAAAAAATCAAAAACATCTGGAGAAATTTATAGATGTATTAATAAGTTACGGAGAATGTAAGACGCAAATTATACTGTCTCATGTGGTAACTCATAATCCTATATCCAAATAGGATTTTAATAATCAATATGATTGGGGCAGAAATTATATGCTATTTGTCATCGATAAAAATACTCGGTATAGCGATGCTATACCTGTGTTTTTTGCCTTAAACTTCAACTTTTTCTTTTAAAATATCATATGCCATTTTATATCAATTTAGCTATAATACGTCGGGTTAATGTGTTTTTTTGCTTTTTTTTCACAATCAACTTATAGACTTTGCTGGATACAGTTTGGTAAAAACCCAGCCTGCAATCATAGCGAGTAAAAAGGAAGGTGCAAGCACATCTAGTTTTTCAAAATAAATACCTATTCCATCGATATTTTGTATAACAAATTTGAATAAAGGAACACAGGCAAATCCGGTAATCATAGATGCAATAGCTCCTTTTTCAGAATATTCTTTCCAGAAAAGAGATAAGATCACTACAGGACAAAACGTAGCGGCAATACCCGACCAACCAAAAATAACAAACCAGAATATGGTTCTATCGGGAGACAACATAGCAACCGTAAAAGAGAGTCCAAGTGCAAAAAGTGCTAGACCCAATGTTACAAAACGAGATATGCGTGCTAATTTTTTAGGATCTATTTCTGGCTTAAATATTTTTTGATAAAAATCGCGGGTTATAGCACTTGAAGCTACAATAAGTAAGGAATCAATGGTGGACATAATCGCCGAAAGAACAATGGCTATATAAATACCTATTAATGTGATAGGAAGTATGTTTTCCACCATGGTAATTAATACATCTTCACCTCCTATACCGAGTATGCCTTCCGGATCCTGACCTTGTGAAGTAAAAAGGTAACGCCCTAATAAACCTATAGTTACTGCAGCAGCATCTGTGAGTAATGTAAAGATAATGGCTACCCATTTCCCCTTGTTAATTTCTCCTTCATTTTTAACAGAGATAAAGCGAACATAAATCTGTGGAGATCCCAAAAAACCTAAGCCTATCATAGCAAATCCAAGAATAGTAAATACATTGATCCAAGGATCAGAACTGGTTCCCCAGATGTTCAATAAATTAGGATTTATTGTTTGTAGACCACTTACAAAAGCATCTCCGGATTCTATGGTAAACCAAGCAATAATAGGTAAGGCTACTAGACCAAAAAACATCATGATGCCTTGAAAGAAATCAGACCAGACTGCGGCCAGAAAACCACCGATATAAATGTATGTCACAACGATTACAAACCCGAGGAGAGCTCCCGTAAAGTAGTTCATACCAAGCAAGGACTCAAAAGCTTTTCCAGTGGTATCAATTTGAGCACTGACATAAATAATCACAAAAACAGAAAGCGCAGTTGCAGCTATACTTCGCAATAGGTTGGTTTTAGGTTTAAAACGACCTTCCAGATAATCAGGAATGGTAATTGCGCCATATTGATCGGTTAATCGTTTAAAGGGTTTGGCCATAAAAAACCAAGAAACCCCAACACCTAATAATTCACCCAGTACAACCCAATAGGCAGATACACCAGCGATGGCTCCCATACCTGTTAGTCCTAACAGTAGCCAACCAGATTCTCCCGTAGCTCTTGCAGAAAAAGCAGCTGCCCAGAATCCTACATTCTTTCCTCCAACATAGTAATCGCTAAGGCTTTTAACTTTTCGGGACGCCATAATACCTATGACAAACAGAATAATAAAATAAAGAGCGAGAATGATGAGTTTAGAAAGCATATGTAAGGCAAGATATGTTTATGCTCTAATGTAACGAAAAAAAGAAACTTCGCTGCAAAAGTTGCTTTGAAGTTTCTTCACCAACCAAACTAACAATAAACGTTTTATAAGCTTATGGATTTGTTTCTAGGAAATCGTAATTCATAGCTCAGTTCTTTTTCAATGGATGCCCCTGTTGTTAATTCTAAAACCCACTTTAATTGACCTGTTTTACTCTCATATTCGGCATCATACGTTTGAATATCATTTACCTTAATTTCTCTATTTTGTGATACGGGAATACGGTCAAATAGGGTTAAACTAATGGTAGTTTTCTTATTATTCTTGACGGTTATGGTATATGCTTTATCTAGTATGCGTGAATTACCAAGGAACGGTTTAGATTTAAAATTATCTTTTTCTTTACGTTCTATGGTTACATTTGGATCAATACCTAAGGATATAATAAGCTCCTTTGTTATCGCTAAAGGATTGATAAATGTTTTTCCAGAATAACTGCCTTCAAAATAAATATTGGCTTCTCCAGGCAGCAAATTAAACTGTTCCCATTGATTAATTTTTGCTGTTAAAAAGGTATTTTCATTAATTACAGGAACTGCTAAGTATTCAAAAGTTGCGGGTACCTCAAATTCATCAATTTTAATGACTGTGACATCTTCTTCAGATAAGATCGTATGCTGTTTTTCTATTTTAAAACGTGTATTGGTAATGCCTTCTTCTAGAATAATGCCCTCAGAAGTTATATTTCCTGACTTTGTTGTGATTAAAATGACTCCATTTCTTCCCGCACTTCCATATAGAGAAGTAGCCGAAGACCCTTTAAGAACATCAGTCGATATAATATCGTTTTCATCTATTTGTGTTATAAAATCGGAAGATACAGGGAGACCATCAATAATAAATAGTGGTTTTGCATTTTCATTACTGCTATTACTGCCCCGAATAACAATATTTGTTCCCGATCCAATGATTCCCGAAGTTTGGTTAATTAGTGCTTCAGAGACATCTATATCTTCGGTTCTTTGTTTAGCTCCTCTAGCAGTTACAACAACTTCTTCCAGGTAATTGTCTTGATCAAGCTTGACATTCATGGTAGATGCATGAATAGGGAGTTCTTTTGAACTAAATCCCACATAGGAGAATTGTAATTCTTCTCCTTCACTTACTTCCAGCGTATATCGTCCATTAAAATCCGTTTGAGTGCCTCTGGATGTTCCTTTAATAATAACATTTGCACCAGGAAGCGGCAGTCCTGATTCATCAAGTACCAAACCGTTTACTTTTTTAATCGTTGGATTGTATTTATAGGTATGACTCGATGTTTTCGTTGTATTTCTGGAGTAGGTATGTGGATTGACAAAGTTTAGATATTTTGGAATTATTGATGGCTTAGAAGTATTTGTATTGGGATCTCCGGTGGATAATTCAAGAAATACATTTTCCCATGAAACACCTGTGTTTTGAAAAACATGGGCTTTATACTCAAGAGATAGGGGAGTATTTATGGTAGTCGCTTGGATATCATAGATAGGAAACCATCCAGCTTTTTTGACGGTATACCGTAGTTCCAATTGTAAACTTTTTCGTTCGTCACTATTGATCTTTAATAGTATTTCACCCGATTGGATTTCTTCGGAAACATTGAATTCATTAAGTTGTTTTTGTAATATTGACTGCTGTTTTTGTAGTGCCTCATTTTTTAATTGCTCATCCAGTATAGCATTGCGTATAGCTATAACACGTTGTCTATAATATGCAGCTAGTTCTTTGACTTTTTCTAAATCGATTTCCTGAGTGGTACTACCCAGTCTTTGATTGCTATTTAATATCTCCTCCTCCTTTTTTAATCCATCTATCACATTCTTAAGTTGCTTCATTTGAACTTGGATAGCATCTATTTGAGACTTCAATGAATCTACTTTCTCAATATTCATAGGTTTCGATAGATAATTGATGCCATAGTTAATAGAGAGTATTGTTGCATCATCCAAGCCAGAAATTTGAATACTATTTTCATCAATATCAGAAGATAATTCATCAAACAATAAAGTGCTTACACCTGGTTTTAAATTGATTATGGTATTTCGGGTAATTTCGGCGCCGTTGAGATATACGGTTACCTGCTCAATTTCTGATACCACTTTTATAGGTAGTTGAGAAGCTGTTGTTTCTACTATTTTTATCGCACTCCATATAGGAGTTGTAAAGACACTCATAAAGAGTAATAGCGCAAGTAATTGTTTGGAAGTTTTCATTGGTGTTTGATTTTGATAGTATCAAAACTAGAACACAATGAACGTATCAAAAATGATGAATGAGGGAACGGCTATATTGGATGAGCGAAGTGACTAATCGAGAAATTTAGCCTTAAGTTCGGGTGTGGGAATCATACAAGACTCCTTTTTACCATACCATTTATATCTGTTATTAGCGATATAATCATAAACCCAATTTCTAATAATATTGGGAAGTATTAAAAAGAGAGAAAAAAGAGGATAGAAGCCAGACAAGTGCCGGGCAATTTTTAAAGCGGCTGTACTTTTTATATAAGCCTTGTTGTTTTGGATAAGAATAATAGAATCTACTTTTGTAGTGTCAATAGTATACTTGTCACATATATACTTACCTGTATCACTTTGTAAAGGTGTGTATCGAAACAGGTCTTTTGGATCACGCTTAATTACAAAGGTTATGGCATTGTTACAAAGATTGCAAACACCGTCAAAAAGGATAATATTTTTGTTTTCAGGCAATTCCATTTTTACATTTCCACGAAGGTGGAAATCTTCATGTTTATAGGGTACAAAGATAAGTTTCAACTGCACTCAACCTGACCATTGTGTGAATATTATTTTTTCTTTTTTGTCTCAACGAGTTCTAGTTGATCCACAGCAACTTTAGTGGTAAACATCCCATAGTTAACTGTTGCCTTTCCCTTTTCTATACTATCAATGGTACCTACTGCTTTTCCATCCTGCATACGTACGCGGTCTCCTTCTTTAAGAATAACTTTAGGCTTAGGCGGGAGTCGTTTTTCTTTCTCCTTTTTAATGCGTTTTTTCTCGCGTATAACGGCTACGTGTTTCTCAGCTTCTTTCTTTATCTGAGACTTTTTAGTTTGCTCCTGACGTTTTTCTTTAGCGTTTTTCTTTGGACGCTTAGCATTTTCTATTTGAACTAACTTCATAACTTCTGCGACTAATTCTCTTTTCTTTTTATCATTAAAGAATTTTTCGCTGAGTTTATCTATTTTCTGTCCTAGATATATCAAACGTTGATTGCTATCATATAGTTCCTGATAACTTTCTAGTTTTTGCTTGATCTTATCATTAATAACTTTAAGTTGTTCTTCCTGTTTTGTTGCCTTTTCTTCTTTCGCTTTAAGCGTATTAGTTGTTTTTGCAAGTCGACTACGTTCCTTTTGAAGATTGGCGATACTCTTATCAAAACGTATTTTACCACGTTCCACCTTTTTCTTACTGCGATTAATTAGCGAGAAAGGAATGCCATTCTTCTGTGCCACTTCAAAAGTAAATGAACTTCCGGCTTCTCCCAGATGCAGTTTATATAGAGGCTCCAGTGTACGAGCGTCAAACAACATATTTGCATTATTGATTTCTGGAGTTTCATTGGCCATCATTTTAAGATTGGCATAGTGCGTTGTGATGATGCCAAAGCTTTTACGTTCATGAAAAACTTCAAGAAACGTCTCCGCAAGCGCTCCACCTAATTCCGGATCACTTCCAGTTCCAAACTCATCAATAAGAAATAGTGTTTTTGAATTACATTTTTTCAAAAAGTAATTCATGTTTTTGAGGCGATAACTATACGTGCTTAAATGATTTTCTATACTTTGATTATCTCCTATATCCGTAAGTATATGATCAAAAAAACACATTCTGGAATACTCATGAACCGGAATGAGTAAACCACTTTGTAACATGATCTGAAGTAGGCCTATGGTTTTTAATGTAATACTTTTACCTCCTGCATTAGGACCAGATATGACAATAATGCGATGATCATTATCCAATCTGATATCCTGTGGAAAAGTCTTATCTCCCTTTTGCTGATTACTTAAATAGAGTAGGGGATGATATGCATCCTTGAGCTCCAATTCTCGCTGTTTGGTAATTGTAGGCAGCGTGGCTTTGAGTTGGTCGGCGTATGCCGCCTTAGCTGCAATGACGTCAATGGTGCTTAGTATATCCTGATATGCTGTAAATAATGTGATATGAGGACGAAGAACCTCCGTTAATGCTTTAAGAATACGTTTAACTTCTTCTTGTTCATCAAACTCCAGATTATGAAGTTCTCGTTGAGCTTGTAAGGTAGCTTCTGGCTGTATATACACAATACTACCCGTTTTTGAACTCCCCATAAGGTTCCCTTTAACCTTACGACGATGCATGGCCGTTACGGCCAGAACACGAACATTATCTACCACAGTCTCCCGGATATCATCGAGATACCCATAACCACTATATTGACCAAGAGCACTTGCAAAACTGGAATTGATTCTTCCCTTTACCTGATTAATTGATCGTCGGATACGCTGGAGATCAGGCGAAGCGTCGTCACGTAACTCTCCGTATTTATCAATTACTTTTTGAATAGCATTGATAATGATCGTTGTATAATTAATTTCTTTTACGGTTATCCATAGGGTAGGATAGAGTCCCTGGAATTTCTCAAAGAATTTTAAATGTAAATTGACCGTTTCTGAAAGCGTTGCAATTTTTCTAAAACTTCCTTTCTCCAGAATACTTTCTTCGATATGGAGTAGTTGTATTTCCCTATCTATAGGATCAAAACTGTGATTAGGAATACGACTTTCCTGCAACTTAGAAGACACATACTCTTGAGTTTGTTGTAACCCAAAATAAGTCTCATCATAACTGGCATATGGCTGAATAGCAATTGCTTTATCCTTGCCCAAATCCGTGAGACATAGATCTGCAATATGACTACAGATCGTAGGAAATTCTAAATCCTGAAGTGTTTTCTGATGAATTTTTATCATAGCTTAACGTAAATAATGAATACCAATGATTACATTGCCTATCACTTTTACGGGGGACAAAAATACATATAATGGAGGTAAAAATTGAACAGCGCTGGAAGCAAGTATTACAAGAAGAATTTGACAAATCCTATTTCCAAGAATTGATTCGTTTTGTGAAACAAGAGTATGCTTCTACTACCTGTTTTCCTAAAGGGAGTCAAATTTTTGCTGCTTTTGATCATTGCCCGTTTGATCAAACACGTGTTGTTATCATTGGTCAGGATCCTTATCATGGACCTGGACAGGCCAATGGATTATGTTTTTCTGTAAATAACGATATCCCATTACCTCCATCACTCCAAAACATTTTTAAGGAAATCGAGCAAGATCTTGCCGTTCCTATACCTACAGAGGGTAATCTGGAACGATGGGCTCAACAAGGGGTTTTATTACTCAATGCTACCTTAACCGTAAGAGCGCATCAGGCAGGATCGCACCAGAACAAAGGCTGGGAAACTTTTACTGATGCTGTTATTGATACGCTTTCGCGAAAGCATGAACAACTTGTTTTTATGTTATGGGGAGGTTATGCTAAACGAAAAGGTGCTAAGATCGATACCACAAAGCACTATGTACTGAGTTCAGGACATCCATCGCCATTAAGTGCTAATAGAGGATATTGGTTCGGGAATAAGCATTTTAGTAAGGCAAATGAATATCTAGTAGCGCAAGGATTAACTAAGATACATTGGTGAGATTATTTGGGTATTCTTTTTAAAAGAAAAATGACGCCAAAAACCTCGAATTAAGCTTTCAGCGCCATTTATATAAGTGTTATAGGGGGTAATATATTTATTCTTCTTCTTCAACTTCGACTTCAGTGCCTTTATTACAGCTAAACTGAAGTAATAAGAAATTACAGGCTAATAAAACTCCGAGTACTATTAAAAATGTAATCATATATCTTTTTTGGTTGTTATTTATTTAGATACGCATATTTGAAAATGGTTGCGTCAAATCTAAAAAAAATCATAATACTTTTTAAAATGCGGTATAAGAAGCAGTGTCAAGCTCGTTTTTGATCATATCTAATTTGATCAAACGTTTCTGAACATATGCAATCTCATTAACGCTTATTTGTTCTTGTGACCAAGAGGTTAATGTCAGCCATTTTTGAATATCTTCCAATTGTTGTTCATACCGAATGGCTAAGGTTCTATCTATGGAAGGTATTTTTTTGAATTCACTGGAAACCCTATTAATAACTTCTAAAACGGTCTGTATGGCCTTAGTTTGTTGATTGATAAGTTCTTGACTTGCTGCAATAACAAAACAACTCCAAGGAGTTGGGAAATCCCCTAAACGCCTAAAAATACCTTGATCAACTAATGGTTTGGTTGTAAAGTGCTCCCACATAAAATAATCGGCTTTTTCATCTGTCAAAGCCTCAACAGCTGCTTCTAATGTTCCCACCACTTCACATTGCAATTGGGAAGGGTTCCAACCTCGTTTTTCGGCTTGTGCATAGGCCATTACGTGAGAACCTGATCCATATCTACTTATGGCAACCCGAGCGTTTTCCAGTTGATCTATAGCCGTGAAGGAACTTTTTGCAGCGACATGGACCCCCCATAATAGAGGTGATGATACATACATCTGTACAATTTTTGAAGGATTTCCATTGGCAATATCTTTGATAATACCTCCAGTAAGAATAACAGCCATATCGATAGTGCCGTTTCTTAAGGCTTTATTCATGGCACCGGTACCATCAGGAAAATCAATCCATTCCAATCTTATACCTTCTTTTTGAAAGAGGCCTTCTTCTATTGCTAAATGCCAGGGGAGGTTAAAATGTTCTGGAACACCTCCTATACGAATTGTGGTCATTTTGTTTAAATCAAAGGAGACAAAAATATAGATTATTCCATTGTGGACAAGCAATCCAAAGTATATTGTATAAGGCCTTCCATGACTTTTTCAGGATTTTGACTAAAAGTACCAGTCGCACGATTGGCTAAAATCGCATTTAAGGAAACTGCTTGATGCCCTAAAAGCTTGGCTAATCCATAGATTCCAGAGGTCTCCATTTCAAGATTGGTAATGCGGATATTGCTTTCGCGAAAGCGAAAACGTTCTAACTGTGAAATAAAAGTTGAATCTAAAGGAGAAATACGCAAAGCACGTCCCTGAGGCCCATAAAATCCAATATTGGTGGCGGTAACACCTTGAATCATTTTTGGAGCATCCAGATGTGATAAAAGTTCTTTATCCGCAGCAACAATATAAGGTATACTGCGAGCATCTGGCCATTGTGTGATGGTACGAAAATCCAATTCCATAGCAAGCTCTCTAACAGATTCACTTTGATAAAAATGTAATAAAGCATCCAATCCCAGCGCATGGGTACTCATTAACCAGGAGTCAACAGGAATATCAGATTGTACGGTTCCGCTAGTGCCTATGCGTATAAAGCGTAAGGCTGTATGCTTTTCTCTTATAGAACGAGAAGCGAAATCTATATTGACTAAAGCATCAAGTTCGTTCATCACAATATCAATATTGTCAGTTCCGATCCCCGTTGAAATTACGGTAAGTCGTTTGTTTTTGTATGTCCCCGTTACTGTTCTGAATTCTCGTTTTTGTTGATCAAACTCAATATGTTCAAAGTATTGTGAAATCTGTGGAACGCGATCGGGATCTCCTACAGTGATAATAGTATCACTTAATTGTTCTGATTTAAGATGCAAATGATAGATACTACCATTAGGGTTGAGAATAAGTTCTGATGAAGGAATAGCATCCATTAGATAAGAGGTGTAAGATTACGATTTTCTGGATCATAGGTATATTTATATTTTTGTGCACCTCCAAAATAGATCTCCTCTTCTTTTTTAATACGATGCTTAGTCGCTATGTTTCCTGTTAAAGCTTGTTCTCCTAGAGTATTTAAGGTAAACGGAATCGATTCATCTGTATAAAAAACTTGTAATCGTTCTATCATTCTAGAAATTTGTGAGTCACCATAACCATAATACCCTTGATGACTCAGCGCATAACCACATAGTTGATTTTTTGTGGTGATGTGTTTACTTTCAATAAGCTTAAGGATATTGACTTCTAGCGTATTTAACCCTGTATCTTTATCAGGAAAACGTTCACGATGCGCCCCAAGGCAATTGGATAAATACGTAAAGCTTGAATGCTCGGCAAGTTTAGGTTTTAATTTATTATGATCTGTCCCACAATAAAATTCCCATAAGGCATTGGCTAGGCTTAAATCTGAAGTCGTTAACTGAATTCTTTCTTTATAATGACTAATAAATTCTTTGTCATTAAGTTCCGCAAGTCCCATAAGTTTTTTTTTGCCTTGAACT
>CAZPTJ010000008.1:27860-32003 GCA_964589085.1 uncultured Flavobacteriaceae bacterium
AAATTCTTTGTCATTAAGTTCCGCAAGTCCCATAAGTTTTTTTTTGCCTTGAACTTTACCGCTACATACTAAAAATACAGACTCTTCTCGATTCTTGGATTGTATATAACTTATGGCTGCAATCATATTGATATGGCAAAAGACATCATATTCAAACCATAAAATAATTGCAGAATATGTTTTAGATTCATCCAATTTTTCGAGTTCCTGAACAAACTTTTTTTTATAATGCTCTTCCGGGATATCATAATACCTTCTAAGGAAGGTGTCTCGTTTTTCTATAAAATCCGGACTACCTACTTCATATACTGTAGGACCTTCACAAAGCATTTCCCGCCAGGTCAGTATGTCTCCAGAAATATCAAATTGTTGTAATCGTTTAGTTAGGCTATCGCCATTTGTAATATGTAGCACTGAACTACCCATTTATCCACCAACTCGCTTTACATTAAAGCCTTTATCCTTAAGAAAGACCATAATGCGATCTCGATAATCTCCTTGAATAATTATACGCTCATCTTTAAAACTTCCACCGACGCTAAGCAGTTGTTTCAATTCTTTAGCCAATTGCTTAAAATCTTCAGTTGCTCCGGTATACCCTTCAATAATAGTGATAGGTTTCCCTTTACGTTTTTCGTACTTACATAGTAAAGGATCGTCTTGAAGCCAGAGACCATCTTTTTCTTCTGGATTGGAAATTTCTTCAGAAGGAGTATGGTCCGGAAATAAATTTTTAAGTTGATCTTGTAGATCCATGATTATAATTTCGAATACCGAATATCAAAATTCAATATTATTTTTTAATTAAGCCTATTTCAATCAATCGCTGGTGTAGAAATTCACCAGCAGTTATATCATCGTATGCTTTTGGATGATCTGTATCCACACAAGCATCCAGACAGTTTAAAGCCATATCACTTCGTGGATGCATAAAAAAAGGTATAGAGTATCTGGGAATACTCCATTGCTCTTTAGGAGGATTGACCACGCGATGTATTGTAGATCGTAATTTATTATTGGTATGACGTTCAAGCATATCACCTACATTGATGACTAATTCATCATCATTAGGAATTGCATCAATCCATTCCCCATCTTTACGGAGCACCTGTAAACCTCCGGAAGAAGCTCCCATTAATAAAGTAATCAGATTGATATCTCCGTGTGCACCAGCACGCACTGCTCCTTTTGGTTCAGTGGTTATGGGTGGATAATGTATGGGTCTTAAGATACTATTACCATTACTGGCCCAGTGATCAAAATAGTGCTCGTCCAATCCAATATATAATGCAAGTGCTCTTAATACATAAATGCCTGTTTTTTCAAGCATACGATAGGCTTGCATACCCGTGCTATTAAATTCTGGAAGTTCATTTACCTCAACATTATCAGGATAAGATTCAATAAGATTAGCATCAGCATCAGGTTCTTGCCCGAAATGCCAGAATTCTTTTAAATCCCCTTCTTTTTTTCCTTTTGCATGTTCTTTCCCAAAGGAGATATAACCTCTTTGTCCAGCAAGGCCTTCTATTTCGTACTGTTGTTTTGCATCTAGAGGTAAGGCAAAAAAACTTTTGATCTCTCGATATAGATCATCGATCAGTTGATCGTCCAAAAAATGATTTTTGAGTGATACGAAACCAATGTCTTCATAGGCACTTCCTATCGCATTGACAAAATGTTGCTTTCTTGAAGAGTCCTCACTCAAAAAATCGGCTAAATCTACACTGGGAATAGCATTCATAGGTACTGACAATTTAATAGTCTACTACAAAGATAGCAATTTTAAGAGGGTATTTCTTTAGGATTAAAACAGGGATTCAAGGTCTTAAATTGTTTTAATATTTATACATTTGGTTTTCCTATTTATAGAATTATGGCAACAGTGCAGACTTCCAAAATTCAGTTTGATTATCAGACAGAATCTCTTTCTAAAGATCAATTGCTTGAATTATATGTAGCCATGTTAAAGCCCAGATTGATTGAGGAAAAAATGTTGATCCTTTTACGTCAAGGGAAAATATCAAAATGGTTTTCGG
Organism: uncultured Flavobacteriaceae bacterium; assembly: GCA_964589085.1. Taxonomy (GTDB): domain Bacteria; phylum Bacteroidota; class Bacteroidia; order Flavobacteriales; family Flavobacteriaceae; genus Dokdonia. Next base: position 29,900 of record CAZPTJ010000008.1, read on the forward strand.
GAATAGGACAAGAAGCCATATCTGTAGGAGTAACCAAGGCATTGCGTAAGGAAGAGTATATTCTACCTATGCACCGTAATTTAGGAGTATTTACTACGAGAGAAATCCCTTTACATCGTCTTTTTGCGCAATGGCAAGGAAAGGCAAGTGGCTTTACCAAAGGAAGAGATCGAAGTTTTCATTTTGGTACACAAGAATTTAATATCATAGGAATGATTTCTCATCTGGGACCGCAATTAGGGGTTGCCGATGGTATTGCCCTTGGGCATAAATTGAAGAATGAAAAAACCGTAACGGCTGTTTTTACTGGTGAAGGTGGAACCAGTGAAGGAGATTTTCATGAAGCGCTTAATGTGGCTTCAGTGTGGAATTTACCTGTATTATTTTGTATTGAAAATAACGGTTATGGTTTATCTACGCCTACTTCAGAACAGTATAATTGTGAGCACCTTGCTGATCGGGGACAGGGATATGGTATGGAAAGTCATATTATAGACGGAAATAACATTCTTGAAGTTTTTACTACCGTAGATACTATTGCTAGAGACATTCGTAAAAACCCAAGGCCCGTTCTTTTAGAATTTAAAACATTCAGACGCAGAGGTCATGAAGAAGCCAGTGGAACAAAGTATGTTCCAAAAAAAATAATGGAAACCTGGGAAGCTAAAGATCCAATAGTTAACTATAAACAATTTCTTATTGATAGTAAGATATTAACCGAAACAGAAGATGCCTCTTATGTTGAAACTATTAAAGGTGAAATCAATGACCATTTAGAGATTGCTTTTGCTGAAGAACCGGTGACGGCTAATTTAGATCAGGAATTAGAGGATGTATACGCACCTTTTACGTATAAGGAGCAGAAAACCAACGAAACAATTACAGAAAAACGATTTATAGATGCTATTGCCGATGGTTTACGAGAGGCTATGGATCGTAATGATGATCTGGTCATTATGGGTCAGGACGTTGCTGAATATGGTGGTGTTTTTAAGATTACGGAAGGCTTTGTTTCTAGATTTGGGAAAGAAAGAGTACGGAATACCCCGATTTGTGAAAGTGCTATAGTAGAAGCGGGAATGGGGCTTGCGATTCAAGGAATGAAAGCTGTCGTTGAAATGCAGTTTGCAGATTTTGTTTCCTCCGGTTTTAATCCTATTGTAAACTATCTGGCAAAATCACATTACCGATGGGGCCAGGCTGCCGATGTCGTGATCCGAATGCCTTGTGGGGCTGGAGTGGGAGCAGGACCTTTTCATTCGCAAACTAACGAGGCCTGGTTTACACATACGCCGGGATTAAAAGTAGTATATCCTGCATTTCCTTATGATGCCAAAGGGCTTTTGATAACAGCTATAGAAGATCCTAATCCAGTGCTCTTCTTTGAGCATAAGGCTTTATATCGTAGCATTCGCCAGGAAATACCAGACGGATATTATAATCTGCCTTTAGGTAAGGCCGCTTTACTTAAGGAAGGTCAGGATGTAAGTATTATTACTTATGGAACCGGTGTGCATTGGGCATTGGAACTTTTAGAAAAAGAAACGACTATTGATGCAGATCTTATCGATTTGCGGAGTCTGCAACCATTGGATGTCGAAGCGATTTATAATTCTGTAAAAAAAACTGGGAAAGTACTTATTCTTACAGAAGATTCTGCTTTTGGAAGTATTGCTTCAGATATTGCTGCTTTAATTTCTGAGCATTGTTTTGAATATCTGGATGCACCGATTAAGAGAGTCGCAAGTATAGAAACACCTATTCCTTTTGCAGGACAGTTAGAGGAACAATATCTTTCGCGAAAGCGTCTGCACCCAACAGTAAATGAACTTCTTGCTTATTAAAAAAGGTAAGGATGATCTTAAACAAATCATCCTTAACCAATCCCTACGTAAATAATTTAAGATCTTTTACGATCTCTATATATACTAGACAAATGTGGACTACACTACTTGCTTAGTATTACGGTACTAAAATCAACATATTATAAAGTATAAGCAATGGAAAGCATATAGCCGCTGTATGTAAATTCATAAGCGTGAACTTATATATTATAACCGTAATCAAAAACTGCTCGATGTTTTCGAGCAGTTTTCATTTTTGA
>CAZPTJ010000009.1:0-30706 GCA_964589085.1 uncultured Flavobacteriaceae bacterium
AATCAATTATTAAGATTTACTACCGCAGGGAGTGTTGATGATGGAAAAAGTACATTAATAGGACGTTTACTATACGATTCTAAATCCATATTCGAAGATCAGTTAAATGCTGTTAAGAGTACTAGTGAGCGTAAGGGGCATGAAGGTGTTGATCTAGCACTATTTACAGATGGACTTAAAGATGAAAGAGAGCAGGGAATTACAATAGATGTAGCCTACCGTTACTTTACCACACCTAAACGTAAATTTATTATTGCAGATACACCTGGTCATATTCAATATACTAGGAACATGGTAACTGGAGCATCTACTGCAAATGCTGCACTCATACTTATAGATGCACGTAATGGCGTTATTGAACAAACAAAACGACACTCCTTTATAGCATCCTTGTTGCAGATTCCTCACATTATTGTGTGCATTAATAAAATGGATCTTGTTGATTACTCTCAAGAGGTTTACGAAAACATTATCGCCCAGTTTGAAGAGTTTTCTTCAAAACTATACACTAAAGATGTACGCTTTTTACCCATTAGTGCTTTAGAAGGTGATAATGTCGTTAATCGCTCTACCAATATGGAGTGGTATCAAGGAGCACCATTATTACATACTTTGGAGCATATGCATATCAGTAGTGATCTTAATAAGATAGATGCACGTTTTCCTGTACAGACCGTTCTTAGACCACAGCGTGATGGTTTTATAGATTATAGAGGATATGCAGGTCGTGTTGCTAGTGGTATTTTGAGACCAGGTGATGCTGTTACGGTTTTACCTTCAGGATTTACGTCTTCCATTGATACGATAGATACTATTGATGGTAGTCTGGAAGAAGCTTATGCTCCCATGTCCGTCTCTATTACGTTAAAAGACGATATTGATATATGTAGAGGCGATATGATCGTCAAGACTAACAATAAACCAGATCCAAAGCAAGAATTTGATGCTATGATATGCTGGTTGGATAATGATGCAGCAAAATCGAGGACTAAATACACCATTTTACATACGTCTAATGATCAAAAAGCAATGATTAAGGAGATTGTGTATAAAATAGATATTAATTCATATGATCGCGATTTGGAATCAAAAGAATTAATGATGAATGATATTGCAAGAATTAAAATAAGAACAACACGACCACTCATGATAGATGAGTATAGAGATAATAGAATAACGGGAAGTTTTGTGCTTATTGATGATGCAACGCATAACACCGTCGCTTCTGGAATGATAATATAATTTATAAATATTTATATCCAGTTTTTTAAGATATAAGTGTAAATTATCTTACTGATTAACGGAAACAGGTAAGTGATGATATCAACATCTTTTTTAAGATTTTTATATGGAGGAAAAATATGAGTTTAAACTTTTAGAACAGCGAGAGCAATTAAAAGATTATCATAAATCTTTTGAAAAAAATGGCGTTTCCAAAGATATCTCTAAATTAGAATGGATACATTTTAATAATACCGTAAGTAGCCCACTTACATTGCTTAACTATAATGAGGGTAATATTTGTTCAATTTATGCTACAATGCCTGTTTATTTTAAGATTGATAATAATAATGTAAAATGTTGTCAATCTCTTGATACATTGACAGATAAAGATCATAGAGGCAAAGGTTTATTTATCAAATCTGCTCGGAGTTTATATAATAAGGCAAAAGAGGATAAATATCAATTAGTTTATGGTTTTCCCAATGCATTTTCTGTAGGTGGTTTTGTTAAAAAACTTGATTGGAATCTTTTAGATCCAGTCCCTTTTTTGTTTAAGCCTATTAGGACAGGATACTTTTTGAAGAAATTCTTTGGAAAAAGAATAGGGAAAATACTTGATTTTGGTATAAGTAGAGTAAAAAAAAATAATTTAAAAGAAGGAGAAGAGATTAAACAATTACAGCAATTTGATAAAAATGTTGATTTGGTATGGGAATCATTTTCAAAAAAAATTAAAGTTAGTATAAACCGTGATTACAAGTATTTGAATTGGAGATATTTTGAAAAGCCCAATGAAAATTATAAAGTATTTGGTTTTTACAAAAATGAAGCATTAAAAGCAATTGTAGTATATGTAGTTAAGAAAAAACATGGAGGGAAAATAGGGTATATAATGGAGTCCATGGCGTTTGAAGATAATGAGAGACTAGGTAAATTATTAATAAGGTATGCTGTTAATCAAATGATAAATTCTAAAGTAGATATTGTTCTTTCATGGTGTTTTAATTTTAGTCCGAACTATCTTTACTACAAAAAAAATAACTTTTTTAATCTTCCTAAAAAGCTTAGACCCATTGAATTACATTTCGGATATGGAAATTTAGGTATTAATGAAGAGATTCTAAGAAATCGAAATAACTGGTATATAAGTTATTCAGATTCTGACACTGTTTGATCTAAAGGAGTTTAATAAATGATTAATCGAGAAAGTGTTTTTTCTATTTCCCTTGATTTTGAGTTACATTGGGGCATTTTTGATCGGATTTCAATAGATCATAAAAAAGAATATTTTGATAATACTATAAAGTGTATACCTAAGATTCTTGACTTATTTAAAAGGTATAAAATTGAGGCTACGTGGGCTACGGTGGGTATGCTGTTTAACGAGTCTATAGATGAATTAAAAAATGACTTGCCAGAAGAGTTGCCTAGCTATAAAAATGAGCAATTGAATACCTATGGTTTTATTGAAGAAAAATTATCTGAAGATAATTTTAGATTTTATTTAGCTCCAAGGCTTATAATGAATATAGAAAAAACTCCAGGCCAAGAGATAGGCACTCATACATATTGTCATTACTATTGTTCAGCAGAAGGGCAAAATGTCAATCAATTCGAAGCTGATATTAAAAAGTGTATAAAAATAGCTAATAATAGAGGGTTATCTTTAAAATCTATTGTCTTTCCAAGAAATCAAATAAATTTAAATTATTTACAAGTATGTTCAAAATATGGAATTAATAACATAAGGGTTAACCCTGGAAAGCGGTTATGGAAGGGGAAGAAAATGATAATGCTTAAGAAAATACTAAGAACTTTAGATTGCTATATACCTTTGTTTTATTCTGGAGTGAAGTTGGAAGGACATATGAATAAAAAGAATGCTTTTACATTATTGCCTGCAAGTAGATTTTTTAGGCCAGTTTCTAAGTATAAGATTCTAAATAAATTGAAGTTGAATAGAATCAAAAATGAAATGACCAAGATAGCTAAAAATGGAGACTATTATCATCTTTGGTGGCATCCACATAACTTTGGGAATTATCCTGAAGAATCGTTGAAAGAACTTGATATCATATTAAAACATTTTACATATTTAAAGAATAAGTATAATATGAAGTCTTTAAATATGGGCAATAGTAATAATCTTTTTAATTGATATCATGATAATATGATGCGAGACAACATATATTCTTATCATTACAAATGAACTTAATTAAGGTAAGTATTAATAACTATATATTCTATCTATTATATGAATGGAGAAAAAATAATAATACTTGGATTTGGTAGATCTGGTACTACTTGGCTTAGTGATATAATATCTAAACTTCTAGGTGGTATTATTCTTTTTGAGCCTTTTCATCCAGAAGTGTGTAAGAAAGCTAAAGAACTATGTTATCATAATGGAGGAGATGTAGATCTTGTAAATTATGCGCATCAGGAAATTACCAAATTTTTAAATAAAGAAAATAGGAGTAGATGGTTACTAAGAAACCATCTATCTACTTCTATTGAAGAGGTAAATGAACATTTTGTAAAAGAGATATGGGATAATTGTAATGTATTAGGTTATAAGTCTATAAGACAAAACTTGATGATTCCTTATCTTTATAATAATGTGTCAACCAGGATCATTTTTTTAAAAAGAGATATTCTATCTGTTATTGCTTCATTGATGCGAAGAAAACGTTTCTGGATGGAGTTTGGTTTCGATTTTCATGAAACTAAGTTCTTTAGAGAAGTTATCAAGACTGAAAAATATGATTATCTAGATAAGAATCAATTACTATCTATGTATAGTAATCTGAAAGATGATTATTTGAAAATGGCTTTTATCTGGGTAGTAACGCATTGTATTGTTGAAAAAGATATGAAAGCGATAAATACACCAATTTTTAACTATGAAGATCTTTATTTAAGACCATATGAGACTACAGAAACAATTGCTAAGTTTATAGGAGAAGAAAATTGTAAGATTCACCCTTCTTATCTATTTACTCCATCTATGCTTACTTTAAGAACATTTCATAAGGATGATGATTTCTCCTTGAATAAGAAAAGTGGTCTTGATATTTTTTGGAAAGACACTATAAATAAAGAAATGTCCAATGCCATTTTGCGTATGCAAGATAAAATTCAGGTACATGCACTTTCTTAATAGTATTGACAATTGAAAAATAAAACGATAAAGTCTGCTTTTTTCTGGCAATTACTTAATGTTAGTTTTCAGGCAATATTGCAGTTTGCGTTTATCATTATAAGCACAAGAATCTTACCTAAAGAAGTCCATGGGACTTTTGCTATACTTAACGCATTAATATTTGTGCTTACGATATCGTCTGATGGGGGAGTGAGTTCTGCATTAATTCAGAAAAAGAATATTAATAAATACCATATTAGTATTGCTTTTTACTTTACTCTTATAGTTAGCCTATTACTTTTTATTACAATGTTTTTTTTAGCTAGCCCCATTTCCAGTTTTTATGAGGGTAAAATAGAGATTATGGAAATTAGGGTGGCTTCTCTTGTTTTTATAGTTATGGCTGTTGGTAAAGTCTCTGAATCTTTTTTAATTAAGGACTTTAGGTTTAAGGAAATTTTTATTAGTCGTAGTATAAGTGTTTTTATAGGTAATGTTATTGTTCTCTACATACTTGCTATTAATGGTTTTGGAATTTATGCATTCATCTTTGCTTTTCTTACAGCCCAAGTATTGCAAAGTGGATTAAATTATTATTTTGCTAAACATAGTTTTGCTTTTTACTGGAACAAAAAAGAACTAAAAGAATTATTTTTTTTCGGTTCAAGCTTTACAATACTGCGCATTACGAATTATGCGGCAGCTCAGATGGATAAACTTTTAATTGGGAAATTTTATAGTGTATATGCTTTATCAATATATGAGAAAGGACAATATATATCAAAAATGCCTTCTAAGTATTTAGGTAATGTATTTGATTCTGTATTGTTTAGTACTTTTTCTAAAACTGAAAAAGAACAAATAAAGAGGAGTTATTTTTTAAAGTCTTCAATAGTCTTATTCTCTTTAGGTATATACTTTTCTTTTCTTTTCTTTTTTAATGCAGAGTTATTGGTAAAGGTTTTTTTAGGTAAAGATTGGCTAGATTCTATTATTTATCTTCAAATTTTATCAACTCTAATTCCGTCAATTCTTTTAGCACGTCTTGGAGATGTTGTTGTAAGAGCAGAGAATAAGATGTATAACTCATTACCTATTAAGATTGTCTTTTTGATATTAATAGCCGGAGCAATTCTTTTATTTAAAGAAAAACCTTTGGTATTCGTTACCAAATTAATTGTTGGGTGTTATTTTGCTCATGGATTGATGATGATTTTTATCTCCTGTAAGATTCTTAAAGTGAGATATTTGAATATTTTGAAAAGAATAGTAATCATTACATTATGTTTTGTTCCATTGCTTGCTAAATATTATTTTATTTCAATATTAGACATATCGTATATAATTAAGTTTTTAATACACACACTAACAGATTTATTACTTATAGGTATTGTGGTTTATATATTTAGAAATAATCCAATAATTAAGTCAATAAAACAGTCTATTAATGATATAATTAGAAAACGGTTTAAGAATAAACTTAATGAGTAAGCCTAACATTATATATATATCTGGGTATGGTAGAAGTGGTTCTACACTATTGTCTTTATTATTAAATGTTCATGAAAATGTTTTAAATATTGGTGAAGCAGAAAATCTATTTATTAGGAAAAGTACTTTTGATTATCCTGAATATTGGCTAAATCTAAAAAAAAAATATATTCAAAAGAATGACAATATAGACCCGATACACTTAAAGTTTTCATCAATAAAATGGTTTTTTAGATTAGGAAAAGGGAAAATATTGTTTGATAAATACTGGACAGGAATACTTGAAGAAGTAAGTCGAGATCATAATTCTAAATTTTTGATAGATGCTTCTAATAGTGTTAGACTAAGTTTTTGTAGAGCGATTTATTATAAATTAGCAGGATATCCCATTAAAGTGATTCATTTAGTAAGAGATCCAGCGGGAGTTGTAGAGTCGTTTAGTAAAGGCCAAAATTTTTCTCATACGGAAGTTTTAGGAAAGCCTAGAAGAGGTGGTGGATTACGGGCATTATACAATTGGATTTATATAAACACTTTAACATCTATTGTTTTCAAAAGATATATTCCCAAATGTGATTTTTATGTGCTTTCTTATGATCAATTAACGTCTAATTATAAAGCGGAGATGATAAACCTTTTTGATTTCTTAAATTTAGAGGCACCTAGCGAGCTTTTTGAAAAGGAAATTAATTTGCCTGAGGATATTAGTTTTTCTGGAAATAGGTTACGACTAAAGAAAACAATAACTATCCGAAAGAACAATACTCCAAGAATTAAACATAGCATGAAGCTACTGACCACTACTGCTAAAAAAGTGTATCAACTTATAGAAAAAAAATATGTTTAAAAAAGAAATCTTATTCCTGTTTTTTATCGTTTCCATTACTTTTTCAAATTTTGCTCAGAAACAACAAATCTTTTCAGATTGTGTACTTAGTATAAAAGATTATGGCGCCGTTATGGATGGTAAGTCTGATGATTATGATGCTGTAATGGCCTCACTTGATGACCTTAATTATGCATTTATTCCATTAGGAGACAAGGGAGTGAAAATATCGAAGACTATAAAACTAAAGCCTTATCAGAGAATATATGGTGTAGGTAGGGGTAGTAAAATTATGAGTGAAGTACCCAAAGGTCAGTTCGCAATCCTTGTAGAGGATGTGGGTTTTGTTAAAGATGCGTTTATAGAAAATATTAGTATCATAATTGAATCTGAGGATTCCAATGGTGTAGGAATTCTGAGATCTAGAAATGTTTTTATAGATAATATTTTTATTAACGGAAATAATAAAGGTAATATTGGAGTGCAGATAGATGGAGGAAGTGAAAAAGGAAGTGCTTGGAATCAGGTTGATAAGTATACTATTTTGAAATGTAAGATTGGAATTGAGTTAACATCAAATACTAAATTGAACTTTTGTAATCGTAATTATATAGGTTACGGTGTTGTACAAAGTTGTGGTATTGCTGTTAATATGTATAAAGCGAATACAAATACAATTCATGCAAATCCGCAAGGCTGTCCTATAGGATATAAATTAAAAAATTCCAAATTCAATAGAATCCATGGTATTATTGAAAATTCTAAAACAAAAGCTATTTCCATAAATAAGAATAGCAATAACAATATTTTTTCCGTAGGCGTAAATATTAATAAAATCGAAGATACTGGCAAGGATAATATATTTAACCTTTCAGCGTCAAAGCAAAGGGATTTTAAAAAACGATATGGAGGTTAAAAAAGGATTTATCCCATACATTTTTGGAGTATTATTTTTTTTTACACCTCATATTCCTATACCTACAGGAGCATTAGGACCTATAGGGCCAGCTTCTTATGTACTGCTCTTTTTTGGTTTTTTGCTATTTTATAAAAGCGGAAATTTTTTCTTTTTCAGAAATACGTATTTCAAATCTTTAATGCTCTTGAATGGGCTGTTACTCATTTCTGATCTTATAATGATATTACAGTTTGATGCATTTGGAGCAAAAGTGCTTATGGTTAGACTAGTAAATACTTTTATTTTTATTTTGACCACTGTATTTATGATTGAGAAAGATCCAGAAACTGGATTATATAAAATATCATCATTTTTTAATAATATATACATATACAGCATATTATTTATAAGTGCGATTCTTTATGGACAAGCTTTTGGGTTAATTAAATTTGGAGAAGTTTTTAGAGCTCGGACTTATTTTGGAATTCAGCTCCCATTTAACAAGCCTGTTGGTCTGTTTGAGCTTAGTGATGGGAAATTAGGTATTATAATTGCTCCGTTGATTTTTTATTATATAATAAATTCAATTGATAAGTTTAAATTTAATAAAATTAGATACGGTATATCACTTATTGTATTACTAGCTCTTCTTATTGTGATTATGCAATCTAGAAGCGCATACCTGGCGTTGGTTATTGCCTTCTTCTTTTTGATATTAATGTTTAACACCTATAAATCAAGACTATTATTAAAAATAGGTGTGGTGAGTTCTACTGTTTTGTATTTATTTACAAATGTATTTCAAGCCATCTGGATAGGATTATCTGGAGAAGGTGTTTATGCGGGTAATGTATCGAGTAGAGGAACAACAATGGCCTTTGCGTTTAATAAATTTTTAAGCTCACCTATATACGGAGTAGGACGTTCAAACCTTGTCTATTATCATAATACCCTTTATAAGGATCATGGAGTAGGCTCACATAATTTATTCTTAGATCATTTAGGGAGTGGAGGTCTATTATCTTTCACACCATTGATTCTGTTATTTGGGCTCTTTTTCTATTATTGTTTTAAGCTATTTTTTATATCTAGACGTATGAGAGTAAAAAGTCAGATAGGATTTAGTATGTGGTTAATAATTTCAATGATATACATAGTTGTAGAATTGAATTTTTATAGAGGTTTGTATAATGAATATATTTATTTTTTCCTTGGATTTGGCACAATTGCTTATTTGAATTATAAGAAATTATTATATGAAGAAAACATTACACATCGCCAATGTTAATGGGATGTTATATTTCTTTAGGTTTGATTTACTAAAGAGATTACAAAAAGAAGGTTATGAGATACACGTTTGTGCGGCTGATAAAGACAGGAAATATGTAGAATCATTTGACAAGGAGGGTTTTACTAGTCATATAGTTCCTATGAAGCGCGGAATAAACCTCTTTAATGCAGTAAAATGTATTAAACAACTAGTTAAAATAATAAAGAGTAATGATTTTGATATTATTCATACAAACACTCCCACAGGAGGAATGATAGGAAGACTTGCAGCAATTTTAGCAGGTCATAAGAAAATATATCATACAACAGCAGGGCTTTATTTTCATGAGAATATGAAGAAATCAAAATATATTTTCTTTTCTCAAATAGAAAAGTTTTTAACGGCAAGAACAGAAATATTATTTTCACCCAATCAAGAAGATATTGAAACCTGTAAGAAGTTAAATATAAGGCCTAGAAAAGCTATTGTTTATTGCGGTCCGTCTGGGGTAAAGTTGGAAAAATACAATATTGAGGATAAAGAGGCTTGTGCGAGACAATTGAGAATAGATTTGGGTATTGAGAAAGATGCTTTTGTTATAGGTATAGTTGGTAGGTTGAGATGGGAAAAAGGATACAAGGAGTTTATAGATGTTATACAAAGATTGAATACTAACTTTAAAATACATGCTATTTCATTGGGTAGTGGATCTGAAGAAAAACAAATTAAAGATTATGCCCTTGAAAAGTCTTGTATTAATATAACGTTCTTAGGATTTAAAGAGGATGTGCCATTTTATTTAAAAGGGATTGATGTGCTTTTGTTTCCCTCCTATAGAGAGGGCTTTCCAATTACAACGATTGAAGCAATGGCAGCAAAGACACCTGTTATTGCCTTTGATATTAGAGGATGTAGAGAATCAATTATTTCAGGAAAAACAGGATATATTGTTCCTTTTAAGGATGTCGATAGTATGTATGAAAAAGTAGTTGAACTTAGAGGTGATGAATCATTAAGAAAACAGATGGGAGAAAATGGTAGAAACAGAATTATAAAAAAATTTCTTAAAGAGCATCATATAGAAAACCAATTACCTTATTATATATAGAATTTACAATAAGATCATTAAATATATATATACGTGTATATTAGACTAATGTTTAGTTTTGTGTTGTACATTGTATATAATAAATGTAAATACAAATGTCTAGAGAAAAGATTAACGAGATACTGAAAAGGATATTTAATCTAGAAATAAATAGACCACAGTCTAGTTTGAAAGGTTCAAAGTTAATGACTATTGATGAAGCTATTAATTTTGAAAAAGAAATGATTTTTATTGCAGTGTCAAAAACTGGAACAACTAGTGTTGGAACACAATTAGGTCAAAAAGGTGATCAATTAATTACAACTCTTCATTTGAATATAGTTCAAATTCGAGATTTAATTTACATTTATTTATTAAAAAATCAACTTGGTACTAATGTCTCTTTTTCTAAAGATAATGGAATAAATGGCGCTACTTTAGGAGAAAATGCAAATAAAATATTTGATTCATTTTTTAAATTTTCTGCGGTTAAGAATCCTTGGACTAAAGCAGTTTCTCTATATTTTAGAAGAAAAGGAGTAATGTTGAAAGATAAATTAACCTTTAGTGAGTTTTATGAAAATCATCATTATGCAAGTGATACCTGTAGGCATCCTACAAAGCATATTAATCAACTTGATTGGTTGTGTTCTGAAGATGGTCAGATATTAGTAGATTATATATAAGGTAGAAGAATTTGATAAAGCAATTATTGATATAAAAAATTTAACTAACGGTCGACTGGTATTAAATAATGAAAGAATTGTGTAAAAACCCCATAATAATAATGTCTTCTGAAAGATCTGGGAGTAATCTACTTAGAAAAATACTAGGCGAACATTCTACTATTTCTGCGCCCACTCCAGTTCATTTTTTTAAATTTTTGTCAAAAATTTACCCTTACATGCAAACGGGAAGCTCTTATACTAAGAATGAATTTTTGACGGATGTAATATATCTAAGTAAAGAAGGATCAGGTAATTGGGATTATAATGAAAATGAAATAAACAAAAACATTGATGCGTGTAGTTTTCCTGAATTAATAGGTAGAGTATATGATGCTTATGCAAAGCAAGGTAGCAAGGAGGTATGGCTATCAAAAGAAAATGATATTTTCGAATATGCTTTTCAGATAACTAAAGTATATCCTGATGCGAGATTTATCTATTTAGTTAGAGACTGCAGAGATGTATGCTGTTCTGAAATCAAAATCCCTAGTAGACGACGTCATGTTAGATTTCATGCAGAAAAATGGGAGGCCGAACAACTCAAGTCCCTCTTAGTATATAATGAGTTGAAACACACTGGAAACTGTCATTTGATTAAATACGAAGATATACTTATATCTCCCGAATCTACAATCAAAAACATTTGTCAATATTTAGATATTACATTTGAGAATGAGATGTTATCCTATCATACTAATCCGAAATCAACTGAGGACACAAAAGTAACGGTAAGTTGGAAGAACCTTAATAAGCCTATTCTTAATCAAAATTTTAATAAATACAAAAAAGAGTTAAGTCAAAAACAAATAAAAATTATTGAAAGTATAACGGCTCCATTATTAAATAAATTTGGATACACTGTAGATAACAAAAACCTTGTTAACGACCCATCAAAAACGACACTAATTAAGCATACAATACTTAATCTTTTTATAAGATTTTCTTCATTGTTAAAAAGTAAAATAGGTACTCGAAAAAAACAAAAAGTGAGAAACTATAAAACTATTAAGGATCTTTTGGAAAAACGCAGAAGGCAAGTATTATTAAAAGATAATTAAAGGTTTCTTATAAATCTAAGTCCAATAAAATTGTTTGTAATATCTGATACTAATTGTTAGTGTAACACATATCTAAAATTTTAAAATAGTCACTTTCTATTTGATATCTTTGGCAGTATTATATCCTTTGAAAATACCAATAAAAAGAATGTGAAAGTGTATTGATTATAATGAAGGAAAAACTTCTATGAAAAAAATATTACACGTAGCAAATCTCGACACCATGTTATTGTCTTTTAGAATGGATTTGTTATTGCATTTGCAGGAAATAGGTTATGAGGTTCATATTGCTGCAAAAATTAGTAAACCTGAAATTGAAAGGAAATTTATAGACAAAGGATTTGTTATTCATGACATTAATATTGGAAGAAGTTTAAATCCCATTAAGGCTATCTTAGCTATTTTAAAATTAAAAAATATTATTAAACAAGAGGGATATAGTGTAGTGCATACTAATACTCCTTCGGGAGGGCTTATTGGTAGATTGTCGGCGTATTTAGCAAAAACCGAAAAAATATATCATACCACGGCTGGTTTTTATTTTCATGAAAATATGGGTAAGGCTCGATATTTTTTTTATTCGAAAATAGAAAAGAACTTAGGTCGAATTACCAATGTTTTATTTTCACCTAACCAAGAAGATATAGACACCTGTTATGAGTTAGGTATTAAGCCTAAAGATGAAATCGTTTGTTGCGGGCCATCGGGTGTTAAAATGGATCGTTATGATATAAGTTTAAAAAAGAAATATAGGGAAGATGTTTTTGAGGAGTTAAAGATAGAAAGAGATACTTTTTTAATAGGATCTATTGGAAGAATGAATTGGGAAAAAGGGTTTAAGGAATTTATATTGACATTAAAAGAATTAAAGTCTCAAGGCTTAAAAATACATGCTCTTTGCGCAGGTCGAGGTAGAGATGCCCAGGAAATTATTCAGTTTGCTGAGGCCAACGGTTGTATAGATATTTTTTCTTTTATTGGCTATACTAGTGAAGTTCCAAAATATCTAATGTCACTAGATATTTTATTATTTCCGTCATATCGTGAAGGATTCCCAATAACTACCATAGAATCTATGGCCGCTCAAACACCTGTTATTGCATTTGATATTAGAGGAAGCAGAGAATCAATTGTAGATGGAGAAACAGGTTATATTGTTCCTTTTAAAAATGTAGAGCAACTAGTAGAAAAGGCGAGTTATTTATATAAAAATAAGGATGTACAAATCCAAATGGGAAAATCTGGTAGGAAACGTGTTCTAGAAAAATTTACTAAAATACATCATATCGAGAATCAACTTCCCTATTATTAGGTAATAGAAGGTATTAGTAATATGTATAAAAGTTTTTTTAAAAGAGTCATTGATTTTATTGTGGCCATAATCGCTCTGATTTTGCTTTCTCCATTATTTATTTTTATTACAATTACAATTTATTTATATACCTGTAAAAATCCATTTTTTTGTCAAAGACGACCTGGGAAAAATGAAAAAATATTTACCATTATTAAGTTCAAAACTATGAATGATAATAAGGACGAAAATGGTATTCTGCTTTCTGACAAAAAACGTTTAACCCTAGTCGGAAAATTTATTAGAAAAACATCTTTAGATGAGATTCCACAACTTTTAAATGTTTTAATGGGGGATATGAGTTTGATTGGGCCACGGCCTTTACTTCCAGAGTATTTAGATTTATTTTCAGAAGAACAATCTAAGAGACATGATGTCAGACCTGGTATTACAGGTTGGGCACAAGTAAACGGTAGAAATATTATTTCGTGGACTAAGAAACTTGAACTAGATGTTTACTATATACATAATTTAAATATGTTACTTGATATTAAAATTTTTCTAATGACACTAATCAAGGTTGTTAAATCAGAAGGGGTCTCCAGTAATGATCATATAACAAAAGAGAAATTTGATGGCACAAACTAATGTCTTAATTACATCTGCAGGAAGGAGAGTCTCTCTAGTAAGAGCTTTTCAAAAAGAGGCTATGAACTTTAATTCTCAGATAAAAATATATACAACAGATTTAAATCCAAAGTTAGCGTCGGCTTGTCAAATATCTGATCAATCGTTTCAAATCTGTAAAGTAACAAATGATGAATATATTAAGGATTTAATTAAGATTTGTAGAGATAATCACATAGGATTAATTATTCCCACTATAGATACGGAGCTTCTAATTCTAGTAAAAAACATATCTAGGCTTCAAAATGAAGGTATATCTACAGTAATTAGTGATATAACTATTATTGAGAATTGCAGGGATAAAAGAAAGATTCATCAATTTTTTGATAATCTCGGGCTTAGAAGAGCTACAGACATAGCGCAACCTTTTACTCAATTTCCAATTTTTGTGAAGCCTTATGACGGTAGTAGATCACAAGGTATATACATTATTAACAATGAACTAGAGCTTACTTCTGAAATTTTGTCAAATAAAAAGAATCTTTTTTTAGAATATTTTGATAATAAAGAATACAAGGAATACACGGTTGATTTATACTATAATAAAGCTTCTGAACTTATATCGGTAATTCCGAGAGAACGCATTTTTGTTAGAGATGGAGAAGTAAACAAGGGATGTACACGGAAGAATGAAATAGTAGGCCACATCAAGAGAATTATGCCATGCATAAAGGGAATGAGAGGTTGTATTACACTCCAAGTTTTTATGCATACTGTTACAAAAGAAGTTATAGGGATTGAGATCAACCCTAGATTTGGTGGAGGTTATCCATTATCATATTTAGCTGGGGCTAATTTTCCTAAATGGATTATTGAAGAATACTTATATGATAAAACCCTAACCGATATTTTCGACAATTGGGAAGATAATCTATTAATGCTTCGTTATGATGATGAAGTCCTTGTTCATAATTACAATGAATTGAGATAATCATGATTGAAATAGTAGATTTCTTTATTATCGGATGGCCCAAAACTGGTTCTACATCATTAGATAACTATCTTTCTCAACATCCAGAAATAGAAATGGCCGCGAAGAAAGAAAGTTATTTTTTTGCAAAGGATATTATTAAACAAGCAGATGATATCGGGCATGGATATCACTATAAATATAGAAGTGATGCTGATTACAACTCTTTATTTGAAACTAAATCATCAAGTAGAATAAAAGGAGAATCTTCAGTTTTTTATATTATTTCTCAAGATGCATTAGAAAATATAAAGAAACATAACCCCAATGCTAAATTAATAGTTCTTCTTAGAGAACCTTCAGAATTACTAGCATCTTGGTATTATCATTTAAAACAGCATTCACGTGAAAATGCGCATTCGATACAAGAAGCTCTTATGCTACAGGAATTGCGTAGAGGAGGAAAGAAAATTCCATTGAATACGAATACTCCGATACATCTGCAATATGATGAGATACTCAATTTTCCGAAGCATATTAATAAAATGCTTACTCTTTTCAATAGAGAAAATGTGAAGTTTATTATTTATGATGATTTTAAAAATGATACTTTAAAAATTGTTCAGGAAGTATTTCATTTCCTTGATGTTAATAGTAGTTTTACCCCAGGTTTGGAGAAAAAAAACGTTTCTCGTATTGTGAAAAATGATAAAACCAAAGTTCTAGTAGATTCGAATAAGAAGAATGTCGTAAGAATCTTGCGTGCCTCAGGCTTGTTAAAAACAGATAGTTTTTTACATAGAATTTATAAATCTATCTTTACCAAAAATGAGAGAAGAGCGGGACTTCCGGATGATGAAAAAGTATTTTTGAAGAAGAGATACGCTATAATGGTTGAAGAAACACAAACGATATTAAATATTAATTTGAAGAAGATATGGGGGTATTAGATTCCCTCTAAAATAGAAAACATTAATGAAAGCAATAATACTTACAGCAGGTTTTGGAAATCGAATGAGACCATTAACAAATGACAATCATAAAACACTGCTTAAGATAGGAGAGGAGACTATACTTGAAAAAATTATTAATGGACTTGTAGATAATAATATTAAGGACGTTGTAATTGTTACGGGTTACCTTAGAGATAGAATACGAACATTTGTTGAAAACAAATACCCCAAACTTAATCTCACCTTTGTAGACAATCCAATATATGACAAGACTAATAATATCTATTCTATGGCGCTCGCCTTTGAAAATATTGAGATAGATGATGATATTATGTTAATCGAATCAGATTTAATCTATCATTCCAAAATAATAAAGCAATTAATTGACGATCCTAGAGATAATGTGGCCTTGGTTGATAAATACGGTTCGGGCATGGATGGTACCGTTGTCAAAATAAATAATGGAACCATTACTCAAGTAATTCCTCCACATCTTCAAGAAGAAAACTTTGATTTCTCTGATAAATATAAAACGCTTAATATATATAAATTTAAGAAGGAATTTGCTGCATCAGAATTTAAGAAGCTTTTGACATATTATGCGAGAGTGATTGATGATAACTGTTATTATGAGCTTATTTTGGGAATATTAATTTATATGCAAAGAGAAAAAATTCACGCCTTGGTAATCTCTGGTGATGACTGGGCCGAGGTTGATGACCCTAATGATTTAAATACTGCTCTTTTTGTATTTGAGAAAGATAAACAACTAGATTTGCTCAATGATGCTTTTGGAGGCTATTGGCAATATGATGTTGTGGATTTTTGTTTTATACGTAATATGTATTTCCCTAATGGTTCTGTACTTTCTGAACTAAAGAACAATCTAAATGAATTGTTATGGAACTATGGATCCAAACAAAAATTTTTGGATCAAAAATTATCATATTATTTACTGTGTAATCAGGCCAACGCAGTTGCGCTTAACGGTGCTGCTCAAATTTATCCAATACTTCGATTAATGCTCCAAGGCAAAAAGGCACTTATTCCTGACCCGACATTTGGAGAATATTATCAAATTTTTGACACCTACAATACGTACAGTGATTTAGGAACCGATATGTTGAGTTTTGATGAATTAGCTCAATCTGATGCAGAAGTAATTGTCTTTGTAAACCCTAATAACCCAACTGGTTCTCAGTATGATTCAGACAAAATATTTAATTTGGCAAAAAAGAATAAAGACAAGCTTATTATTATCGATGAATCTTTTATTGAATTTTCTAAGTACAAGACCCTTCTGCCAAAATTGGAAAATGATCCACTAGATAATATAATTATTATTAAAAGTCTAAGCAAATCTTTAGGCTTGCCAGGTGTGCGATTAGGGTATGTTTTTTCTACAAATAGAGATTACATCAATCATATAAGAAAGAATATTCCAATATGGAACATGAATTCCGTGGCTGAAAATTTCCTAGAAATAATCATAAAGCATAGAAATGATATACAGAGATCATTTGAGAGAACAGTTCGCGATAGAAATGAATTTATGACTGGCTTGGATGGTCTTGCCATAGTACATAAAGTTCTTGATAGTGGGGGTAATTTTATTACCTGTGAATTAAATATTAAAGATGATAAACTTGTTTGTCTACAGAAAACTCTTCTAGATAAACATAAGATTTATATTAAAAATGTTTCCTCTAAATTTAATCAAGAAAATGCTTATCTCAGATTAGCAGTGAGAACTCGTTCAGAAAACTTAAATTTGATAAAACTATTAGGAAGCATGTAAATTATGGGCGTATTGGATGGCTTAAGTTACTTAAAAAACAAAGCTTCTTTTAATAGAAAACTATCTTTTACTGTAGATATTCTTTTTTTTGATTGGATGGCAATACCATGCACAAATCTCATCTCAAAAATTAGTTGGATTACTCCTAATATGGTGACTGTTATGTCTGGTATTATTGGAGTTGTTGCAGCTTATTTCTTTTTTCTTAATGAATTGATTTTTGGAGTATTATTTATTTACATTTCCTTCTTATTGGATTGTGTAGACGGGAATTTGGCAAGAAAAACGAATAGAACATCCCAAATAGGAGCCAAGCTTGATAATACGGCAGATACTATAAAAAAAATAGCCTGCATTACTGCGCTGACTTACGTTTCAGATTACCCTTTGTATTTTGTGATATTATTAGTTTTTGTTCATTATGCTCTTCAGAGAATATTTCCATTGGCATATAGAGTAAAAACACGGAACTTGAGATTCACAAGTAGAGGATTAGAGCCACTTTTTTCAAGTTATGATTTGCTCGTAATTTTGCTATTATTTGGACCAATAATTAACTTTGAAGTTACCTTAGTTTTTATTATTCTAATTCAAATAGTATCTGGAATTTATTCTCGAACTAAAAAAGTCTAATATGGAGATCAAAATAGATGAGGATACGGTGGTATGTTTTGATCTTGATGATACTTTATATAATGAAATTGATTATTTGATTTCAGCATATAAAAGTATTGCGAAATCTATTGATCCAGAAAATCAAAAAATACTTTTTGCAAAGATGTTTTCGATGTATCGCAATGATCAGGATGTTTTTGAGTACCTCAAGAATACATATGTGATCTCTAAAGAAGATATAATAAACCATTATCGTACGCACAAACCAGATATTACTCCACATGTAGAAGTTGTTAAATTGATGCGCTCTATTAAAAATAAAGGAGGAAGCATAGGCGTTATTACGGATGGAAGAATTATAACACAGAAGAATAAAATTGAGGCTTTAAAATTAGAGGAATACATTAATGCTATAATCATTTCTGAAGAAATTGGTGTTGAAAAACCAAATGCTAAAGCTTTTATCGAGATAGAAAATAAATTAAAAGGAGAAAAATATTATTACATAGGAGATAATTTTGGCAAAGACTTTATTGCTCCTAAAAAGATGAATTGGGAAACGATAGGCATTATTGATAACGGAAAAAACATACATTCTAATACCTATTTAAATATAGAAGGACATAAATTACCCCATCATCTTGTTTATGCCCTTAGAGAAATTGAATTAATATAATGAGTTCAAAAATATGGTTATCCAGCCCACATATGGGTGGAACAGAAAAGAAATATGTAGATAGCGCTTTTGAAGAGAATTGGATTGCGCCATTAGGCCCTAATGTAACGGGTTTTGAAAATGATTTAAAATCATACTTAAAGGAAGATAAAGAGGTTGCCGCACTTAGTTCGGGTACAGCTGCAATACATTTGGCTTTGATTCAATGCGGTGTTAGTCCTGGTGATGAGGTTATTTGTCAATCATTTACTTTTTGTGGAAGTTCAAATCCCATTAAATATTTGAATGCGACACCTGTCTTTGTGGATAGTGAGCGTGACACTTGGAATATTGATCCAGAACTCCTTGAAGAGACTATTAAAGATCGAATACAAAAAGGAATTAAACCTAAAGCTATTCTTATAGTCCATTTATATGGTATGCCATGTAAAATAGATGAAGTACAAAAAATAGCAAATACATATGAAATACCTTTAATTGAGGATGCAGCAGAAGCATTGGGAAGTACGTTTAACGATCAACGTTGTGGTACTTTTGGAGATTTTGGGATTTTATCCTTTAATGGCAATAAAATAATTACAACAAGTGGAGGTGGAGCATTGGTATGTAATAGTAAAACAATTAAAGAAAAAACGGTTTTTCTTGCTACACAAGCGAGAGATATCGCACCACATTATCAACATTCCGAAATAGGATTTAATTATAGATTGAGCAATATCAGTGCAGGTATTGGGAGAGGACAAATGGAGGTGCTAGAAGAAAGAGTATCACAGCGTAGAGCAATGAATACATTTTATCGATCTATTTTTGAAGAAAGAAAAGGTATCATGTTTCAGGAGCAAATTAATGCGTCATTTTTTTCTAATTATTGGCTTACCAGTATTTTAATTAATCCTGAAACAGCAGGATTCAATAGTACAGAACTAAAAGAACATTTAGATATTTATAATATAGAAAGTAGACCTTTATGGAAACCTATGCATCTCCAGCCTGTTTATAAAGGAGCACCATATTATGGAAGAGGTGTTGCAGAAGACTTTTTTGAAAATGGAATATGCTTGCCTTCTGGCTCTAATCTTACAAACGATGAAAAAATATTCATAAAAAGTAAGATATTAGAATTTTTTGATCATAAATTTGCTTAATACATCCCCCCTGGAAGAATAAATAACTTTTTCAAATGGTTTGAAAGAATTTATTTATAGAAATATTAAGATTTCACCCAATAATTATCGATTAAAGGTCAAATAATGTCTATAAATGTCATCTAAAAACCTTTTAAGGAACCTAGTGTACTTAATTTTTCTTAAATTGTAAGCCCCAAGAACTGTTTACTATGAGTAAAAAACTACGTAAATTATTTTTTGCTTTAATATCATATCGTGACAACGAATTAGATATTAGTAAAGTGAGGTACTTACCTAGATGGGTAGTTTTACTTCTTGATTTAGGTATTGTCACTATATCTTTTGTAATATGTCACTTTATTTTAAGAGAACTATCCGTACTCTTTTATGAAGTATTATCCCTGACCCAACAGATATTTGTCGTTGTTGGAATTCAACTTATATTCTTTCTATTACTGAAGACGTATGCAGGCTTAATTAGGCATTCTTCTTCTATTGATGCCATTAAGTTATTATTATCAACTTCAGGTACGTTGCTCACTTTGATTACTATAAATGTTATTCATGACATTTTTTATGAGACTAATGTCTTTTTGACTTTTGGATTACTACTTAATACCTTTATTACATTTACGTTATTATATACGTTTCGAATATTTGTAAAACGAGCCTATGAATATTTTAAGTCTGTAAAATTTGGAAGAACACAAACTAAAACAGTAATTTTTGGAGTAAGTGAAGGCGCAATCTCTATAGCATCTGCTTTAGACATGGAACATATTACTAACTATGAAGTGGTTGGTTTTTTATCTAGAAAAACGTCTAACACCAGATTACGAGTTCTGGATAAACCCGTAATATCATGTAAAGATGAAATTATTCAAGAGCTTATTGATCAGGAAATAGGAGCGGTAATCTTTCCAGAAGATACTTTTGATATTGTTAAGGAAGATAAGCTTGTCGAAGATTTCCTTAATAACAACATAAAGATTTTAAAAACACCTCAATTATCTAACTGGGTAGAAGGAAAGCCGGTCTCCAATGTTTTAAAAAGTGTTCAGATTGAAGATTTATTGAATAGGAACCTTATTGCATTGGATAATAAAAAGACCAGATCTCAGATAAAGGGAAGTGTGGTATTGGTTACTGGAGGCGCAGGTTCTATTGGTAGTGAGATTGTGAGACAAGTAGCTTCTTTTAGTCCTAAAATGGTGGTTGTTATGGATCAAGCAGAAACACCACTTCATGATTTGAGTCTAGAGTTAAATGAACAGTTTCCAGATATCTGTTTTGAATATTTTTTGGGAGATGTAAGAAATGAATCTCGTCTTCGTAAAATGTTTGAACTATTTGCAATAGACTTTGTATATCACGCCGCCGCTTATAAACATGTCCCTTTGGTGGAGAATAATCCTAACGAAGGTGTTCTTGTAAATATTTTAGGGACGAAGTTATTGGCAGACTTGTCACTTGAATTCGGCGTACGTCATTTTGTAATGGTATCTACAGATAAGGCTGTTAACCCTACCAATGTAATGGGAGCTTCTAAAAGAGCAGCAGAATTATATGTACAATCTCTGTTTTTTGAGCATTCGCGAAAACCTGGAGCGACCAAATTCATTACTACCAGATTTGGAAATGTATTAGGTTCTAACGGATCGGTTGTACCATTGTTTAAAAAACAAATAGCTCAAGGTGGACCTATTACGATTACCCACCCCGAAATCATTCGTTACTTTATGACCATATCGGAAGCTTGTCAATTGGTTTTAGAAGCTGGGACTATGGGAAAAGGAGGAGAGATATTTGTCTTTGATATGGGAGCTCCGGTTAAAATTAAAGATTTAGCTCATAAAATGGTTCAACTTGCAGGGTATGAGCCAGGAAAAGATATAGAAATTAAGTATACTGGTTTACGTCCTGGCGAAAAACTCTACGAAGAATTATTAAATGATGAGAGTACAGTGCGTCCCACTCATAATAAGAAAATTATGATTGCAGTTGATCTTGAACGCAATTATAAAGAAGTATCCAAACAAGTCGATATTATTATTGATAAATCTGTCAATAACTCCGGAATTGTCGTTGTTCGAGAATTGAAAAAGCTTGTTGTCAATTTTAGAAGTAATAATTCTGTTTTTGAAGAATTGGATGTTCGATCAGTGGTTTAATTAATGCTATTATATTCACTTTTTTTTTTAGGTTAGATTTTAATCATTTATATTACCCTCGGTTAAGATTTCTATATGTTGTTTCTAATTTTTTACAGTTTAAAATCGTGCTGAATAAACTAATCTTTTTCATTTTTTGTCTGGTACTGGGATCAAATATACAGGCACAATCTATAGAAATCAATCCTTATGTAGAAGCTGGTGGATGGATAGCAACAGATAGTATATTACCATTTTGGTCTTCTGCAAATTCCGGTAACAAACTATCGCCATCTTCAGACTATGCCTTTGTTTTAGGAACAAATTTATCCTATGAAGTTTCAAAAAATGCATCAATAAAAGGAGGTGCAAGTTACTTTTTACGTAATGGTGTTGAAGATGAATTACAACGAAAAGAACTTTACCTGGAATTTGAAAATAAATGGCTTAAACTGACCGCAGGGAGTAAAGAAGTCGAAGATAAATTTGGCGGTTTGGGAGTGGTAAAGGATAATTTTATTTTATCCGGAAATGCCAGAGCTTTTCCAGGAGTACTTGCTCAATCCAGTCAGCCCGTTAAACTTAGCAATACACTAAGCTTTGATTGGGGAATTGCTCATTACGAACTGAATGATGATCGCTTTGTAAGAGATACACGTGTTCATTATAAAAAACTAGGTATTTCTTGGGATTATAATACTAGAAATCAATTGTTCTTTGGTATTGAACATTATGCGCAATGGGGAGGAACTTCCCCAGAAGAAGGACCACAACCTACAGGTTTTGATGATTTTGTCGATGTGTTCTTTGCAAGGAGAGGGAGTGAAGAGGCTAGTAATAATGATCAGATCAACTCTCTAGGGAATTCTCTAGGGGTTTTTAAATTTGAATACACACATTCAATTTCTTCAGGAACTTATAAATTATATCACCATCATCCTTTTGAAGATGGCTCGGGAACTCGTTTTCAAAATTTCCCTGATGGCATATGGGGTTTTTATTATACTCCTAAAACAGAAAAATATACTTCCATATTGCGTGGATTTATTGTAGAATATGTCAGCACTCGTAATCAGAGTGGAGCCACTGGAAGAGGTGGTCGTGATAATTATTTTAACAATAGCATTTACAGAAGTGGTTGGACTTATGACGGAAATACAATAGGATTACCTTTTATTACAGTACCTAATAATACTAGAGTTCAAGTATTTCACTTTGGAATTACTACGAAGTTTAAAAAATTGACAACGCTTTTCAAAGGAAGTTATGTAAATAATTTAGGAACATTTTTTAATCCAATCTCTCCAGTACGAAGACAAATTTTATCCCTTGTTGAAAATTCTTATGAGCTAGGAAAATACGGTGATATTAAATTATCTGTAGGTTATGACTTGAACATAGATCAAGATAATAGCTTTGGAGCAGGACTTACCTATATATACGGATTCTAATATTTCGCTTTAAGCATACCTTTTTATATTAATTAATAAGAAAACTAACACTACCAGATATGAAGGGGTAGGGTAATTGTTAATGAACTTGTTACATATATGTAAGCAATTTATTTAGTATATTAACAAAAAACAATCACATGAAAACTAACTACATTCTATTCTTACTGATACTTTTTATGAGTTCTGGTGCTTTCGCACAATGGATCGATTTCGAAGATGAAACTTCACTACGTATTTCAATAAGCAATATTTCAGATAATGATGACCCTGCAAATGTTGATGATCAGGAAAAAGATTTTGTAGTAGGCGATTATGATAATAATGGATTTGATGATTTAATTGTAGTACGAAAAGCTCCTTTTTCTTTTGCCGGCGCAAAAACAGATTTATTATTAATGAATGACGGAGATGGAACATTAAACGATCGCACACATATTTTTGCGCCAGAATTTCTAACAGACCCTACTGATGCAAGAGATGCTGTAAGTATTGATGCCAATAATGATGGATGGATGGACATATTTATAGTAAGCACTTTTCAAGATCAACCTAAATTATTTTTGAATCAAGGAAATGACAACAATGGCAATTGGCTAGGCTTTATAGACGACTCTGCAGGTAGGCTGCCTATTATTACAATTGATCTTATTCAGTTTTGCGCTGCCGCAGTAGGAGATATTACCGGCAATGGAGCTGAAGATATCTTTATGGTAAATTATGATTCATCAGGTTTGGCATTAGATGTGTTATTTATAAATGATGGTAATGGTAATTTTACAGAAGAGACCGATGCTCGTATGGGGAATTTAAGAAACTCTAGTTTTGGTACTGCAACCGAATTTCTTGATGTAGATAATGATGGAGATTTGGATATTTGTAAAAATTTAGGGTTGGGACCCGTAGAACCTTTTGGATCGCAAGGATTGAAAATTTTATTTAATAATGGGGATGGTACTTTTACCAATTTTCAAAATGCGCCAGGACAAGCTCCATATATGTTTAATGGAGGTGACCTTAACAATGATGGGCTTATAGATTATTACGCTGTTGATGATTTTCAGGATTACGTCAACTTTACGATATCTATGGAGCCTGATCAGAACGTTACACTAAATCAACAATTTATCAATTCAGACCGTACCGATGTATGGGGAGGAAATGTAAAAATGGTAGATTTAGATGGTGATGGAGATTTGGATGTAACTATTGCTAGTGTAGACACAGATGAACCTCCTTGTAATACCTCTGTTGATAATGGGCAAGCGGGAGGTGTTAGAGTGTTTACTTTATTTGAAAATGCAGGAGTTCATAGTGGAAATATTGTAGATCCTTATAATAGTGTTGATCAACCTTGGAACATATCGAACTACGATCAAGACTTTATTGATCTAAATAATGATGGTTTTATGGATTTAATTCTTGGAGATTGTGAAGGATATAGGATATTTATACAAGACGATCCTACTTTAGCGCTGAGCGAAAACGCGGTAATTGACACTGCTATTTCTATTACGCCTAATCCTAGTAATGGGATTGTAAATGTTGCTGTAAATGATCTTCAAAATTCAAATATATCGACAGCTGTTTATGATGTTACAGGAAAATTGTTAACCACCATTGAATCAAATACTGCTTTGAGTAATGTGATACGTATGGATCTAAGAAATTATACTACTTCAGGAATTTACTTTCTGAAGTTTACTACGGAAACCAATGGTTCAGTTACTAAGCGTATTGTAGTTCAATAAATAGCCCTAAATAATATATAAAACACCCCTTGATTATGTCAAGGGGTGTTTTTTTTTAAAGCATTGTTTACTTTTTAGTTTTCATTTTATCTTCCATCATCATTACCTTATCTTCTGCCGTGATTTTATCATGCTCTGATTTTAAGGTTTGATGTTCTTTTTCCATATGATCATGCTCTGAGCTCACAGCTGTATGCTCATTCTTCATTTCTTCTAGTGTCATTTCTCCAGCTGCATGCTTGGTTTCTAACTCAGCATGTTTTCCTAAAAGTGCAGTATGTGCATCAATAAGCTCTTGATGTTTTGAAAGTAAAGCATCGTGTCTCTTTTCTGTTGAGAGGTGTAAGGAGTCATTATCAATTGCTTTGTGAGCAACAATCATCTGTTCATGATTATCTGCCATAGCATCGTGTTCTATAGTCATTGCCTTATGAGCCGTTTCCATTGCCTGATGAGCGACTACAAGTTCTTTGTGCTCTGGCGTCTCCGCAGGATTTTGTTTACAGGAAACTATAACCAGCATTATTGCAAGAATTAGAGTATATTTCACAGGCTTTGTTTTTTAATTCTATTGTATGCCTCTTGTTAAAGCCAAAGAATTATAATATCATTCACTTCGAATTCACTTAAAAATGTTTAATTTTATAGTCTATCTGATAGTGCATAATGCAACGATCTTTTAATAAACATATAACTACCTTCCTATTTTTGGTTGCTTTTCTTCTACCCAGAGTAGTAGATATGCATGCATTAGAGCACTTTTTGGACGATAATGAAACAGTTTCTTGTGAACTCTGTGATATTGCACCAAACTCACAACAATTTGACTTGTTTTTAAATGGGGTCTCTTATGACGATAAGCAATTCTTGAATACGCCAAGTTCTTTTGTTGTTGATTTGCAATACAACAGCCCACTTGACAAAATTGTTTCTCCCACTTCGGTTTATAATAAACCACCACCTATCTCGATTTTGGGATAATTACAACTTTTTTGCAAATACCTTTTAGCAAAAAAACTGTCAATGCTTTATTAAGATTTTGATTTTCAGCATATATCGTAATATAGATTTAAACTGAACTCTTAATAGTCTATCTGTTATTATCTCTTGTTTATAGTTATGGAAATCTTCATTTCCTCAAACATCTGTATTTAATCTTTACACCTAAATAATGAAAAAACTACCCGTAACCGTATTAAGCGGTTTCTTGGGCGCTGGTAAAACCACACTGCTCAACCATATATTACATAATAAAGAAGGCCTTAAAGTGGCTGTCATTGTCAACGATATGAGCGAAGTCAATATTGATGCACAGCTTGTAGAGAATGAAAATACACTTTCTCGTACTGAAGAAAGGTTGATCGAAATGTCCAATGGCTGCATCTGTTGTACCCTACGTGAAGACCTGATGATCGAAGTAGAAAAATTGGCTAAGGAAAACCGTTTTGATTACTTACTCATTGAGAGTACAGGTATATCAGAGCCCATACCAGTAGCGCAGACTTTTAGTTTTGAAAGCGAAGATGGAAACATTGATTTGAGTCGTTTTAGCTATGTTGATACAATGGTCACTGTAGTAGATGGCTATAACTTTCTGAAGGATTTTTCGAGTCCAGACTATCTGGTTTCAAGAGACTTAACAGATATTGAAAACGACACTCGTACCATAGTAAACTTGCTTACGGATCAAGTAGAGTTTGCTAATGTGATTGTTCTCAACAAAATTGACCTGATTACAGAAGACCAGCTTAAGCAGTTGTATGGTATTCTTCAAAAACTCAATCCCAAAGCAAAGATTATCCCAACTAAGAATTCTAAAGTGTTATTGAATGAAGTCGTTGGAACCGATTCATTTGATTTTGAAGAAGCCGAAAATTCTGCAGGTTGGATACAAGAATTAGAAAATGAACATACACCTGAAACGGAAGAATATGGAATTGGTTCCATGGTGTTCCGAAGTAAAGTACCCTTTCATACAGAACGTTTTTGGGAATTTGCAACCTCGGAATTTCCTGCAAACATAATTCGAAGTAAAGGATTATTTTGGATGGCATCTCGTCCTTCTGCAGCCTTGATTTGGAGTTCGGCAGGAGGTTCACTTAAGACAGATCCGGCTGGTGTTTGGTGGGCATCGATGTCTTTTTCGGAACGTATAAATTATGCAGCATTTGTTAACAATCAAACTTTGATTGAAAGTGATTGGCATCCAGAGTTTGGTGATCGTAAAAATGAACTGGTTTTTATAGCCCAAAATTTAGATAGGAAAAAACTTAATAACATGTTGGAAAATTGCCTTTTAACAAGCGAAGAACAATTGGCATGGGAAAAAGGAGAATTAAAACTAACAGACGATTGGCCTATACAAGCTTTAGAACATACAAATCATTAAATCGACAAAAAATAGCATCACTATTAATTTAATAATGACTTAAAATTAAAAAAAAATGATTACAAAACAAGAAGTAGAAAACACACAAAAAATATGGGGAGATGGCGTCGTAAAAATCGGTAGCCTACAAAATAATCTATTAGAATGTCAAGCCTTTACCGAAAAATTTGTTGAGGAACGTTATGACTTTAGCAATAAGGAAGTTTTGTTTAAACCTACTAAAACTTCAGAAAAACAATTCAGAATAACAAAGTCTGGAGCGGTATCCTATTTTATTGGTGGTAATGATGATTTTTCAGAAGATAACGGTTTTGCATTACAACCTTGGGTAAAGGTACGCTTTGAAAATGTGTCACTTATTCTTGAAGAGCATCGTGCTCTGGCAATGGGTAATTATTTTTTTACCGAAACAAACGGTAATGAAACTAAGGTAGAGTACACCTTTGGCTATATAAAAACTGAAACTGGGGACTTAAAAATAGACGTTCACCACTCGTCTCTACCTTATAATCCTCTGCCAGTCGTATGAATCTTGATGGATTGACATCAGAAAATTGCCTGTTCCTCATCTGTCCAACAGATGGTATGGAACCTATATTAGTCGAACGTTTCAATGGACAGGCATTTTTCTATACTTCACTTGGTGCTTGTTTTGAATGGGATTTAACAACGCAGGAGAACCTTATCGGCTTTATAAAAAGGCGAAACATCAATCATATTATATTGCTAATGAAAGTAACCAATACTTTTTTTATAAATAAGGTCAAAATCAAATACAATCTCGCCAACTATACTGTTGAAAAAACCTTGCAATTTATAGAAGATACAATTCCGGAGCATTTGAAACATTGGGATAAAACCATTCTAAAGCAAAGAGTGTTGGCAACAACGTATCTTGAGCATCAAAAGCGTAGACTTCTGAATACAGTATACTTAGGTAAACAAATCGATAATGGAAAGATTGCGGTAACGAGTC
Organism: uncultured Flavobacteriaceae bacterium; assembly: GCA_964589085.1. Classification (GTDB taxonomy): domain Bacteria; phylum Bacteroidota; class Bacteroidia; order Flavobacteriales; family Flavobacteriaceae; genus Dokdonia. Next base: position 28,499 of record CAZPTJ010000009.1, read on the forward strand.
TATTATATAGTGAAGCAGCGTGTAGATTTCTCAAAACTAAAACCTTAAAGCAAAAGATGGAACTTTTTGAAACTATTTCAATAAATTGATGAAGCTTCAACTGAAGATAAAATACTTCTTCTTTGAGGAATTTTATGCCAAAGTATTTCTCTGCTTCCCAATACAATATTAAAAATTCCTATATTTACGCGGATTGTGTGGTTATAGGGTGTTCATAGGGCGAGGAGACTTTGTTTGCTTTTGGTTGGATGATATTATATGATAAAATCATTATCTCACTTGGAATATAAACTTTGAGAGATTATATCCATAAAAATAAACTAAGTAATTTATTGTTTGATTATTTTTGAATAGGATTATTTCCTTTTTTGTCAAATAATTTAACAAAGTAAATCCCAGATGTTAACTCTTCTATATTAATCGAATTAATACCTTCAGGATTGATTTTCCTAAGAACTGTTGTTCCAATTGAATTGTAGACTTCAATTTTTGATAGCATTATTTATTTCAGAATCAATAATACAATTAAAATATATGTTTTGATAAAAAATAAGTCTAATATGAATTGCTTGAAATATTTACAAACATCTAAAAAAAAAAAATGAAATTTAAATTATTCTTTACACTTATCAGTATATTTTTCGTTCAAATTGTTAATGCTCAGTGGAATCAAGTAGGTCCCATTTGGGAAGGAGGTATTGCTTCTGGCTCTTTTGGGTTTGAAATTGATTTGAATGATGATGGGACCGTAATGGCTGTAGGTGATCCTTTTCGTTTTGTATCAAATCAACCCAATCCCGTACGTATTTATGAACGTCAGCAGGATGATTCCTGGCTTGAAACAGGTTTAATTTTTAATGATCAAGGGGTAACTCCTTGTGATGGTTTTGGTGAAGCTTTAGAATTTAGTGCAGATGGTACTATTTTGGCAATTGGAATTCCAGATACCGGCCCTAACGGTATCTTAGGTAGGGTTGAGGTCTATGAAAATATTGACGGCACCTGGACTCAAATAGGTAATGATATTACCAATACCATTTCGGGTCCTGCTTTTGGTGAAGCGGTTGCCTTAAGTGCTGATGGCTCTACTATAGCTATTGCAAGCCCCTTCGACCTTAATCAAAACAGGATAGGTTTTGTGCAAATATTCAGGAATGTTGATGGTGTTTGGGAACAAATAGGGCAAACTTTGGGACAAGCTACAGATGATCGATCATTTGGTTCATCTTTAAGTATAAGTGATGATGGTAATGTATTATTAGTTGGAATCGAAGATCCTTTTTCGGCTCCAGGAAGATTAGAGGTGTATCGTAATGTAAATGACACCTGGGAACAAATTGGACAGGATTTAGTAGGGTTAGGAACAGATAGCCAATTTGGCTCTAATACGGCTATTTCTGCTGATGGAAATTTCATTGTAGGAGCGGCATTGACCCCTAATGGATCTTTTACAGCTTATATACAAGTATTTGAAAATCAAAATGACAACTGGGTGCAACGAGGGAGTACTTTAATGAATGATCCTCAATCACAAGTGAATGAATTTGGTTCTGGTTTGGCTATAACCGATGATGGGTCCTTATTATTTGCCGGAGATTCCAGAGCCAATAGTCGAGATGGTAGTGTAGAAATTTTTGCTTTTGAAAATGGAGACTGGCAATCTCAACAGATTATTGCTGGCCCTACTAATGAGGATGCAGAATTTGGACGCGCCTTAGCTATTGATGGAGATGGTGAGGTTCTTATGGTGGGAAGCCCAAGTTATTTAGGTAATAGTAATGAATTTGTTGGAGCTCTACAATTTTTCTTTAATGAGGGAGCACTTTCAACTGAAGATGTTAATAGATTACAAGAAAACATTAGATTATACCCTAATCCAGTGGTCAATACATTAAACGTAGAAATTAATGATGTTTTGATTGCCAATGTGACTATTACTGATGTTTTTGGCAGATCAATAAGGCAATATGATCTTACGAGTACAAATACACAATTTGATTTTAGTAATCTTTCTTCTGGAGTATACTTATTGACTTTTCAAGATCAATTAGGAAGGTCACATACTAATAGAATTGTTAAAGAATAAATAGTAGTTGGTTTTAACATATACTAAGGAATATATTTCTGCATTAATTAAGGATATTCAGAAGTAGTTTATCTTTTTGTATTTCAGTGTAATAATCCGTATCTTTAGTAAAGAACAAACCC